>CABYQM010000004.1 GCA_902521075.1 uncultured Pelagibacteraceae bacterium | reverse complement strand
TTGAGGATTTAATTTTATCCAACATGTTTTTATTGCCGAAATCCTCAATTTCTATAAAATTTTTTTTATAATTTTCACTAATTAAACCTGGTGCTAATATTTTATTTTTAATCAATATTTTGTTAACTGCATCATAATTTAACAGGTTTGATCGCTTTTGAATTTTGCTATAAACTAATACTGAATTATTTGTTCTATAAAATTGTCTAAATGATGCATCTCCTGATAGTTTTTTAAATTTTTTCAAATTCATTAAAATTAAAATCAATATTATTAGATATAATTAAGTACCTATTTTCAAGCTTTTCATCATATTCAAATTTTAATGTAAAAGTACTTTCTATATTTTGACCCAAGATTTCAGGCCATTCAATTAATCTAGCATAATCTTCTGAGTTTTCATTAATTCCTAAGTTATTTAATTCTTTTTTATCTTTAATTCTGTAAAGATCAAAATGTCTAACAATCAAAGAATTAATCTCATATTCATTTATAATATTAAAAGTTGGACTAGGTATTTCTGTTTTTTCTAAACCATTTTTTGTTTGAAGATAATTGATTAGATACCTGATAAATGTAGTCTTACCTACTCCGATATTTCCATAAAAAAGCAAAGTTGTATTTTTGCTAACTTTACTTGCAATTTTTTCAGCAATTTTTTGTGTGATAATTTCTTTTGAAATATCTATTTTGCTACTTTTAGTAGCGATAGGCATCTGGTTTATAAGGTCCTTCTGGTGTTACACTTATATATTTTGCTTGATCATCTGATAATTTGGTTAATTTAGCTCCAACTTTTTCTAAATGAAGTCTGGCTACTTTCTCATCTAAATGTTTAGGTAAAACATATACTTTTTTCTCATATTTATCTGAGTTATTCCATAATTCTATCTGAGCTGTTACTTGATTTGTAAAAGAAGCACTCATTACAAAACTTGGGTGTCCTGTTGCACATCCAAGATTAACCAATCTACCTTCTGCTAATAAAATAATTCTTTTTCCATCCGGCAATGTAATTTCGTGAACTTGTGGCTTTATTTCATCCCATTTATAATTTTTAAGAGCATCTACTTGGATCTCATTATCAAAGTGACCAATATTGCATAGAATTGCTCTATCTTTCATTTCTCTCATATGGTCAGCTGTCACAATATCTTTATTTCCTGTTGCTGTAACAACAATGTCGGCTTCTTTTATCATCTCATCCATTAAAACTACTTCATAACCTTCCATTGCAGCTTGGAGAGCACAAATTGGGTCTGTTTCTGTAACCATAACTCTTGCACCGCTCTGACGAAGAGAAGCAGCGCTTCCCTTTCCAACATCTCCAAATCCAGCTACAATAGCTACCTTACCTGACATCATGACGTCAGTAGCTCTTTTAATTCCATCAACTAAACTTTCTCTGCAACCATATAAATTGTCGAACTTAGATTTTGTTACTGAGTCATTAACATTTATTGCTGGGACAAGTAAATTGCCTTCACTTTCCATTTTTTTTAATGCTAAAACTCCTGTAGTTGTCTCTTCTGATAAACCTTTAACATCATTTAATAATTGTTTATAATCTTTGTGCATCAATGCTGTAAGATCGCCACCATCATCAAGTATCATATTTGGTTTCCAGCCATCTTTACCTTCAATAGTTTGCTTTACACACCACCAATATTCTTCTTCTGTTTCGCCTTTCCAAGCAAATACAGGAATGCCAGCTTTTGCAATTGCTGCTGCTGCATGGTCTTGTGTCGAAAAAATATTACATGAGGACCATCTTACTTCGGCTCCTAAATCAACTAAAGTTTCTATTAAGACAGCTGTTTGTATTGTCATGTGTAAACAACCAACAATCCGAGCTCCATTTAAAGGTTTTTTACCCTTATATTCTTCTCTAAGAGCCATTAATCCTGGCATTTCAGTTTCAGCCAGTGAAATTTCTTTTCTTCCAAATTCCGCTTGGGATATATCTTTTACTTTAAAATCTTCCATAGAAAGAGGCTTTTAACAATTTCACTTAATATATCAACAAAGATTTATGCTTCTGGGAAAATTATTTCAATTCTTGCCCCTTTATCTTTATTATTAGATGCGTTGATTTCACCACCATGAATTTCAACTAAATTTTTGACTATATTTAATCCCAAACCGGAATGTTCTCCAAAGTTTTCAGGTCTATTACTATAAAATCTATTAAATATCTTATTTGTATCCTTTTCACTAAATCCAGATCCCTGATCAACGACAACTAATTTAATTTTGTCATTTTTATCTTTTGATATTTCAACGGTAATTTCTTGATTATTTTCACTAAAAGAAATTGAGTTTTCTAATAAGTTTGCAATAATTTGTTCAATTCTATTTTCTATCCCTAAGATACTATAATTTTTAATTCCATTAGATTTCAATTTAATTCCAATCGATTTTTTTGTTTCATAGATACTGTTAAAATCGTCAACAACAGATTGAGCAATCTCTTTTAAATTTAATTTTTGCATTTTCTCAGAGGAAATTGCAGCCTCATCTCTTAGCATTTGAGAGTAATCAGTTATTAATCTTTCAATTCTCTCTACGTCATGTGATACTATATTAATTAATTTGTTTCTTTGAGATTTATCATTTGTTTCAGAAATTATCTCAGAGGCACTTTTTAGAGATGCTAAAGGATTTCTGATTTCATGCAAAAGATCTGTTGAATAATTTTCTGCTGTAGTAATTCTTTTGTTTAATTCATTAGTCATTTCATCAAGAGAATTTGATAATTTTCCCAATTCGTCATTTCTTTTTTTTATATTTCCAATATTGGTCTTTTCCTTACTTTTGTTTTTTATAATATTTGTATATTGAACCAAATTTTTAATTGGTTTTAAGAAATATCTATTTAATACATATGAAAAAATTAAAATTACTAATGCGACAAGCAAAGCAGTTCTGATTATAAAATTTCTTCTTTCATCTATTGCAACTTTTATTTCATTGGCATTTTCAGTAATAGCTAAATACCCTATTGTTTTGTTTTCACTAACTACATTTTTAACAGTTACTAATAAAAATTGATCATAGTTTTCTTTAGAGTAAGTTAACGGTTTTCCATAATCTGATGAATATGAGTACTTTTTTAAATCTTCAAATATTTCTTTACTTTCAAAGCTTTTATTACTCTCTTCCAAATTCTTATTTTGAATACTTTGATTATTCAAGTCACTCATTTCAATTATGTTTAGACTTCGTGAGAAAGCATTTGGATCTAAGTCTAATGTGTCGGTATCTCCTAATAGATTAAATTCACTATCAAATATCTGTACTCTATCTATACTTTGAAATAAAAATTTAGTGGAAAACAGAAACTCTCTAATATCTTCAGTTGAGAAATTTATTTTTAAACGATCAATATTTTCTGTTGTATTATCGATAATTTTTATATGCGAAGCAGTTTTATTTTTAATGAGTGTAGGTTTTACCGTGTTAAGGTAAAATAAAGTTAATACACCTATCACCAAAAAAACAATAAAGTTGATAACTAAGAATTTTTTTAAAATAGATTGATTATTAGATTTTGAAGTAGCCATTATTTAACATTCCAACGATAACCACTACCATATCTGGTTTCTATCGCTGAAAAGTTATTATCTACTTTTTTAAACTTTTTTCTAATCCTTTTTACGTGACTATCTATTGTTCTATCTTCAATATCTGTGTCTTCTCTATAAGCAACATCCATTAATTGAGATCTTTCTTTAATAATTCCAGGTCTTTTTGCTAATTCCTTTACAATTAAGAATTCTGTTGTTGTTAATTTATCTGGCAATTGCTTGCCATCCCATTCACACTCTAGCTGTGAAGGATCAAGTTTTAATTTTCCATGTGAAATTATATTTCTATTATCCTCTAAATTATTATCTTTTTTTCTAAGTTGGACACGAATTCTTTCAATAAGAACTTTAGTTGAAAAGCCACCTGATTTTTTTACAAAATCATCCGCTCCTAGTTTTAATCCTAAAAGCTCATCCACCTCTTCATCTTTTGAAGTTAAAAATATAACAGGCATAGATGTTTTTTTTCTCAATTTTTTTAATAATTCTTCTCCATCCATTCTTGGCATTTTAATATCTATAACTGCAAGGTCAGGGGGATTTCTTGACAAACCTATTAAGGCACTTTCTCCATCCAAATAAGTTTGAATAATAAAACCCTCTTTTTCTAAAGCAATACTTAAACTAGTTAATATATTTCTATCATCATCAACAAGGGCAATTGTTTGTTTCATGTTTAACTATAAAAATACTAAAATGTTTAAAATTGGGCAATTAAATGTTTATTAATGAAGCTCTCCCCAGTTATCACCTATGTTTACATCTACCGATAATGGTATTGAAAATGAATGCAAATCACTATCTTTCACACTTGTCATAATATCTTTAATCTTTTTAGAAGCAGATTTAGTACCATTATCAATTACCTCAAAAATCAATTCATCGTGAATTTGAAGCAGCATATTAAATTCATTTGTTTTTTTAGTATCAAGCTCATCGTTGATTCTAATCATGGCAAGTCGCATTATTTCTGATGCAGATCCTTGGATGGGTGCATTTATAGCTGCCCTTTCTTGAAAATTTCTAATATTAAAATTTTTGTCATTGATTCCAGGAATATGAGTTTTTCGACCAAAAATATTTCTTACATATCCACTTTTTCTACAGAATTTAATTGTGTTATTCATGTATTCTTTAATTTCTGGAAATTTAATAAAATATGAATTTAGAAATTCTTCGGCTTCATTGTTTGATACGCCAATTTGTTTAGCCAAACCATATTGAGATATTCCATAAATTATTCCAAAATTAATAGCTTTCGCTTTTCTCCTCATATCAGCATCAATTTTTTTTATATCTGCACCAAAAACTTGGCTAGCGGTTAATGAGTGAATATCCTCATTATTTTTAAAAGCTTTTTTTAGTTCTTTTACATCAGCTAGATCAGCCAAAATTCTCATTTCGATCTGATTATAGTCTGCTGATATAAGTTTTTTATTTTTTTCTGAAATGAAGGCTTTACGAATATCTTTGCCCTCCTCAGTTTTAATAGGAATATTTTGTAAATTTGGATCACTGGATGCAAGTCTACCTGTTGTAGTTGCTGCTAACAAAAAAGATGTATGCACTCTTTTTGTATTGGGATTTAAATGCTCTGGCAAAGAATCTGAATACGTATTTTTTAATTTACTAGATTGCCTCCATTCTAAAACCAACTTAGGAAATTCATTCCCTTTGTAAGCTAAATCCTCTAGAACTGCTGCACCAGTTGCAAAACTACCTTTTTTAGTCTTTTTTAGCGACGCAATTTTGAGGTCATTATACATTATTTCACCCAACTGTTTAGTCGATGCAATATTAAATTTTTTTTTTGAAATTTTAAAAATTTGTTTTTCTAAATCTTGAAGTTTTTTTTCAAACTTAACAGATAATTTTTTAAGAAAATTATTATCCAATTTTATGCCATTAATTTCCATTGATGCTAAAATTTTAATTAAAGGTTTTTCGAAAATTTCATAAATATTAAGTAATTTTTCTGATTTAAGCGATTTCAGAAATATTTTATATAAACGGTAAGTTATATCGGCATCTTCTGCCGCATAATCTTTTGCAATATTTAACTCTACTTGACTGAATTTAATTTCTTTTTTTCCAGATCCAACAAGATCTTTATATTTAATTGTTTTGTGACCTAGATGAATATCTGAAAGGGTGTCCATGTTATGTCTATTTTTTCCGGCATCTAAAACATATGACATCAACATTGTATCTTCCATGCTTTGAATATCTATATCCCTTTTACGAAATATTATGTAATCGAATTTAATATTCTGCCCAATTTTTTTTAAACTTTTATCCTCTAAATATGGTTTTAAAATTCTCAAAACATCTTTTTCATTTAGATTATTTTTATCAATATGACCTGTTGGAATGTAACAAGCTTTACCTATTTTGCTAGAAATTGAGATACCAACTAAATTTGCCTGATGTGGATCAAGAGAGTCTGTTTCAGTATCAATAGAAAATTCACCAGCTTCTTCGGCTTCTTGCATCCAATCTTTTATTTCAGATAAATTTTTTATCAAAACATATTTATCTTTTGATATTTTAGATGTTTCTTTTTTGACTTCTATTTCATCACTAAATTTGGATTGACCATACGTCGAAATTGCCGAACTCAATAACCTATTAAATTCCATTTCTCTCAAAAAATTGTATAACTTATCTACGTCTACTTTTTTTAGAACAAAGTCAGTTAATTTGTCTTTCACCGGAACATCATTTTTTAATGTGACCAGTTTTTTACTTACCAGAGCCTTATCTTTATTTTCTAAAAGTGTTTCTCTTCTTTTGTTCTGTTTTATTTTATTTGCGTTTTTGAGAAGATTTTCTAAATTTCCATATTCCTTAATTAATTCTGCTGCTGTTTTTACACCAATACCTGGAACGCCAGGCACATTGTCTGTACTATCCCCTGCTAGTGATTGAACATCAATTACTTTATCCGGACCAACCCCAAATTTATTGATTACATCATCATTAGATATAAATTTATTCTTCATTGGATCGTATATACGAACCTTTTTTTTGAAAAGTTGCATTAAATCTTTGTCAGATGATACAATTGTAACCTTGGCACCTTCTTTTAATATTTGCTCTACATAGGTGGCTATCAAATCATCAGCCTCATAGTTTAACATTTCTATAGAGGGTAAATTGAATGCTAATACTGACTTTCTAATATAATCGAATTGTGGAATAAGATCATCGGGAGCATCAGACCTATTTCCTTTATAATCTGAATATATTTCGTTTCTAAAATTCTTTCTTGCAGAGTCAAAGATTACTGCAAAATGAGTTGGTTTTTCTAAATTTTCGCTAGATTTAGAGTCCTCTAATAATTTAAACAGCATGTTACAAAATCCACTTACCGCTCCTACTGGCAAACCATCACTTTTTCGTGTTAATGGTGGTAATGCATAATAGGCTCTAAATATGTATCCGGACCCATCAATAAGATAGAAATGATCTGTTTTTTTAATTTTACCCATAATTTAATTTATAATAAATTGAAGTATTATAGTAAGAATAAAACATCCTGTTAATAAATATTAGTGGATTAAACTTTATTAAAATAGTAATTTAAAGCTAATGGAATTAGTAAATTCAATTTCTAATAATAAAATAATTAAAATCACAATATTTGCATTAATAGGTTCTATTTTATTGACAATATCTGCAAAAATTAAAATACCTTTTTATCCAGTTCCTATGACTATGCAAACATTTATAGTTTTGTTTTTAGGAATTTCCTTTGGATATAAAATCGGGGTACTTTCGGTAGTTTTTTATTTAATAGAAGGAATAATGGGATTACCAGTATTTTCTAACTCACCAGAGAAAGGAATAGGATTAGCTTATTTTGTTGGTCCCACAATGGGATATTTAATAGGTTTTATATTTGCATGTCTGATAGCAGGCATATTTACATACGATAAAAACCATATATTAAATTTTTTAAAAATTATAATTTCAACATCAGTAATATATATTTTGGGTATTTTGTGGCTTGGAAATTTAATCGGTTGGGATAAACCAATATTAGAATTTGGTGTTTACCCATTTCTTTATGCTGAATTATTTAAGATATTATTACTAACAGCTTTAGTTAATAAAATTATTAAACTTAGAAAATATATTTAAAATTACCTTGGAGATCTTTTTGATAGAATTCTTTGAAGTGTTCTTCGATGCATTTTAAGTCTTCTTGCAGTTTCAGATACATTTCTGTTACATAATTCAAAAACTCTGTGAATATGTTCCCATTTAACTCTATCAGCGGACATTGGATTTTCTGGTGGAGCAGCTTTTTTATTTGGATCAGCTAAAAGTGCTTTTTCTACGTCATCTGCATCTGCTGGTTTAGCTAAATAGTCTATTGCACCTTCTTTAATGGCTGCTACTGCGGTTGGTATATTTCCATAACCAGTAAGCATCACTATTCTGCTCTCTGAGTTATTTTTCTGGATTTCTTTTACAACTTCTAGCCCGTTTCCATCGTTTAGTCTTAAGTCAACAACTGCAAAAGCAGGTTTTTTTGATTTCACAGACTCAATTCCAATTTTTACACCCTCTGCTTGTGAAACAGAAAAGCCCTTTTTCTCCATTGCTCGAGCTAGTCTTTCTCTAAAAGGGTTATCATCATCTACTATAAGTAGAGATTTATCCTTAAATTCTGTTATTTTTTTTAATACTTCTGCTTCTGGCATGGACCTTATATGGAAACATTCTAAATTATTTCAAGGGTACATTTTTACTTTACATTGGCTCATTTTCAGCATAAATGCTCGTTTTATATAAACTTGCATAGCAGTTATGCCGGTTTTTTTTGTTAAATTTTTTTTGGAGCTTTAAATGCAAAAATTTAAATCAGTTGATAAATTGGTAAATCAACTGAAACCAACAGAACCTGTTTATTGTATTAGAAGAGATTCTATAAACATAGCTTCTAAATTTTTTCAGAATAAATTTCCTGGTAAAATGCTATATGCAGTTAAAACTAACCCGCATCCATTAGTATTAAAAACTATCGTGGAAAGTGGAATTAATGATTTTGATATCGCTTCAATTAAAGAAGTTGAGGCAATTAGAAGTGTCAGCCCAGATGCAAAATGCTCCTACATGCATACTGTAAAAAGCAAGGAAAGTATAAACGAAGCATATTTCAAATATAATATTAAGACTTTTTCAATAGATACAAAAGATGAATTAATAAAAATTCTTAGTAGTACTAATCAAGCTAAGGATTTAGAGTTATTTGTAAGAGTTGCAGTTTCTAATGAACACGCGGAAATAGATTTATCTAAAAAATTTGGCGCACAAACTTCTGAGGCAATAGGGCTTTATAGATTAACAAAACAGTATGCAAAAAAAATAGGATTAAGTTTTCATGTGGGTTCGCAATGTATGCATCCAATATCCTATTCAAAAGGGATTAATGAAATTAAATATATAATAAAAAAAACAAAAATAGTTCCAGATGTTATAAATATAGGTGGAGGATTTCCAACAATCTATCCTGACTTAGTTCCTCAATCATTAGAATCTTATTTTGAGGAAATAAAAAATTCATTAAATAAATTAAAATTAGAAAAAAAACCAGAAATTATATGTGAGCCAGGTCGAGCAATTGTTGCAGAAAGTGGTTCGACAATTGTGAGAGTAAACTTAAGAAAAAAACAAAAGTTATATATCAATGATGGAACATACGGAACTTTATTTGATGCAGGTGTGCCTAATATAGTTTATCCATCAAGGATAATTACAAGTGGAAGAATTATATCAAAAAAATTGACTTCATTTGATTTTTATGGACCAACATGTGATAGCATGGATTATATGAAGGGACCTTTTATACTACCTAATAATATTAAAGAAGGTGATTACATTGAATTAGGTCAATTAGGAGCATACGGATTGACATTTAGAACTCAATTTAATGGATATTATTCTGATAGTATTTACGAAGTATGTGATGATCCAATAATGACGATGTATGACAAAGAAACAAATAAAGAGTTTCTTGTTGCATAATGTCAGATACAAAAAATCTTAATCATAACAGAAAAAAAGACTTTTTAAGTAAAGAGGTTGAACATATTGATATTACATCTTTTGACTCTAGAAAAATTATATCTTCTATGGAAAAAATGTCTTTTGTTTCAAGAGAAACTGCTAATGCATCCAAGATATATAATGAAATGCTTAAAGATAAAGATTGTACAATATTCTTAACTCTTGCAGGGTCTACTTCTGCCGCTGGATGTATGCATATTTATAGAGATATGGTTAAATATAACATGGTAGATGCAATTGTAGCAACTGGAGCATCTATAATAGATATGGATTTTTTTGAAGCGCTTGGATTTAAACATTACCAAGGATCACAATATCAAAATGATAATGAACTTAGAGACAATTATATAGATAGGATTTATGATACTTACATCGATGAAGAGGAGCTCCAGGTTTGTGATAAAACAATAGGAGAAATAGCAGACAAACTTGAACCGAAGTCTTACACATCAAGAGAATTTATTAAAGAGATTGGCAAATATCTAAAAACTAATTCTAAAAAGAAAGGTTCTTTAATTGAAACAGCTTTTGATAACGATGTGCCTATATTCTGTCCTGCATTTACAGACTCAAGTGCAGGTTTTGGATTAGTCATGCATCAAGAGAGAAATCCAAAAAATCATATTACAATAGACTCAATTAGAGAATTTAGAGAATTAACAGAGATTAAAATTAAATCTAAAGGGTCGGGATTATTCATGATTGGTGGTGGAGTTCCTAAAAACTTTATACAAGACACGGTAATTTGTGCTGAACTTTTGGGAAAAAATGTAGATATGCACAAATATGCAATACAAATTACTGTTGCTGACTCAAGAGATGGAGCTTGCAGTAGTTCGACATTAAAAGAAGCAAGTTCATGGGGTAAGGTTGATACTACCAAAGAACAAATGGTATTTGCTGAAGCTACAAGTGTTTTACCATTAATAGCAAGTGACGCCTATCATACTGGAGAATGGAAAAATAGAGACAGAAAAAACTTTTCCAAAATATTTTGATAGATGATCAAAAAAGCAAAAATTGGAATTATTCAAAGTAAAATTTCAGATAATATTCAAAAAAATATAAATTCAGCTATTAAAAATATAAAAAAAGCAGCATCAAAAAAAGCTAAAATAATTTGTGTACCAGAACTATTTTTATCAAATTATTTTTGTCAAACAGAAAGTCATTCCAACTTTAAGCTAGCGGAAAAAATACCTGGCAGAACTACAAAAATATTTTGTGAATTAGCCAAAGATTTACAAATAGTATTAATGATTTCATTATTTGAAAAAAAAACACATGGCTTCTATCATAATACTAGTATCGTTATTAGCGAGAAAGGTAAAATTTTATCGAAATATAGAAAAATGCATATACCAGATGATCCTGGTTATTATGAAAAATTTTATTTTACTCCTGGAGATTTAGGTTTTAAATCTGTTAAAACAAAATTTGGTAAAATTGGACCTTTAATTTGTTGGGATCAATGGTTTCCGGAAGCTGCAAGATTGACTGCACTTAAAGGTGCACAAATAATTTTTTACCCTACTGCTATTGGATGGCATCCTAAAGAGAAAAAAAAATTTGGAAAATCTCAACTAGACTCTTGGATAACAATGCAAAAATCTCACGCAATCGCAAATGGTACTTATGTGGTTGCTATAAATAGAGTTGGAACAGAAAAAAAAGGTAAGAAGAAAATAGAATTCTGGGGAAACTCAATGATCATAGATCCTAGTGGGCAAATAATTGGAAAACTTGGGAATAAAAAAGAAGAAATTTTAATTCGTGAAATAAACTATAAAAAAATTGATTCAGCCAGAGAGCATTGGCCTTTTTTAAGAGATAGAAGAATCGATTTTTATAAAGGCATACTAAAAAATCCTGCAGATGAATGAAAACTTTAATGGATTTAGAATGCCGGCTGAATGGGAGCCTCAAAATTCAGTTTGGATTGCTTGGCCTTATAATAAAAATGATTGGCCTGGATTATATCAATTTATTCCTGAAGTAATTTTAAAGATTATAAAAAAAATTTCAAAAAATCAAAAAATTAACTTAATCGTTAGCAAAAATATAAAAAATATAAAAAAATTAATAAAACTTAATAAAATCAAAAATATCAACTTCCACTATATTAAAACTGATAGAATATGGTTAAGAGATTCTGGACCCATATTTATAACAAATAAGGTCGAAAAGAAAAAAGTAATACTAAATTTTGGTTTTAACGGATGGTCAAAGTATAAAAATTATAAAAATGACAATAAAATCAATAATAGTATTAGTAAAATTGCTAATTTTAAAAAGATTGATCCAATAATCAGAAAAAAATGCAAAATTAGAAAAATAATCATGGAAGGAGGGGCATTTGATGTAAATGGCTCAGGTACAATTTTATTAACTGAAGAATGTTTGTTAAGCAAAATTCAAGAAAGAAATAAAAATTTTAAAAAAAAAGACTACGAAAAAATGTTTAATAAATACTTAAATATAAAAAACTTTATATGGCTTAAAAAAGGAATTGCTGGCGATGACACGCATGGACATGTTGATGACATATCAAGATTTGTTTCAAGAAATACGATTATGACTGCGGTTGAAAATAATAAAAAAGATATAAATTACAAAAACTTAAATAAGAATTTAAATATATTGAAAGAAAGTAAATGTGAGAAAGGAAAGAAATTCAAAATTATAAAAGTTCCTATGCCTTCACCAATTTATATTGAGAATACTAGAGTTCCTGCAAGTTATATGAATTTTTATATTTGTAATAAAAAAATAATTCTTCCAATATTCAAAGTAAAAGAAGACAATATTGCAATTAAAATTTTCAAAAATTACTTTAGAAATAGAAAAATCGAAACAGTTGACTGTAGCAAATTGATATGGGGATTTGGTGCAATACATTGCATGACCCAACAAGAACCTAAAATTTAGTTATGCTGCTTTTAGTGTGCCGAGTAATAATCTAAAAGGTATCAACATTACAAGAGCTACAAATATTTTTACCGCAAGATCTCCTAACGATAAAGTTACCCAAGGAATTCCCGTTCCATAGAATGATATTGAGAAAAATAAAAAAGTATCAACAGTTGAACCTATCAAAGAAGATGTTAAAGGTGCTATAAACCACTTTTTTTGTCTTAATTGATCAAATATCTGAACATCTAAAAGTTGAGCAATTATAAAAGCTGTTCCTGAACCAATTGCTATTCTGATAGAAATAAGATCAGTAAAATTAGTTGAAAATATTAAAGTAAACAAAATTCCAATTGTGAAGCCTATATAGACAATTTTTCTAGCTACTAATTTTCCAAAGGATCTGTTGGCTAAATCTGTAATTAAAAATGCAATTGGATAACTAAAAGCACCGTAAGTTAAAATTTCCTCTAAACCGTAATATTTTATAGGAAATTGAACTAAATAATTAGATGCCAGCACAACCAATCCCATTAAAAATGAGAGAGTAAGGAAAACTTTATTCATTATGCTGTTTTTGCGATTATTGATTTTTTAAGCTTTTTTAATCTTAACGATAAATCTCTTGATTTTGCAGATTTTAAGAAATTATCAAAGCTACCTTTTTTATCTACAGATCTAACACCTGCATTTGAAACTGTTAATCTCATAGATTTTTTTAAAAGTTCGCTTTTAAATTTTACTTTCTTTAAATTTGGGAGAAATCTTCTCTTAGTTTTATTGTTAGCGTGACTAACATTATGGCCTTTTAGAGGGATTTTACCAGTAAGTTCGCATTTTTTAGACATAAATTTTCAAGATGTATATGGTCTTAAAGAATACCAGTCAAGATTAATTTTTTGTTCCAATAGCTTCAGAAATATTTTTAAAACCTTCTCTTTTTACAATTTCGTCGAGATCTTTATTAATCTTTGAAGCAATAGTTGGTCCTTTATAAACCATACCTGTATACAATTGCACAAGAGTTGCACCGCTTACAATTTTATTAAAAACGCCATCGGCAGAGTCAACGCCTCCAACTCCAATTATTAAGATTTTTTTTCCAACTAATTTAAAAAATTTATTAATCAATTCATTAGAGATATTTTCAAGTGGTTTTCCAGACAAACCGCCTTTCTCTAATTTATTTATATTAGATATATTTTCTCTATTTCTATCTGTCGTATTTGAAACTATAACTATTTTAACATTATATTTTAAAAAAAGTTCTGAGATTTCATCAATACTTTTTTCATCAATATCAGGAGATACTTTGACTGCTATTGGCACATTTGAATTTAAATTTTTCTTTTCTTCATTTATGCATTTTAAAAGATTATCTAACTCTTCATTTTTATGAAAGTTTCTTAAATTTTCTGTGTTAGGAGAAGAGATATTAATTGTAATATAGTCTGCTAAATTATGAAATTTTCTGAAACAAATTAAATAATCTTCAACTCTGTTTTCAGTATCTTTATTAGGTCCTATATTAATACCAAGTAATCCATTAGGTGAATTATTTTCAATATTTTTTTTACTTTCTTCTGATCCAATATTGTTAAATCCAAGTCTATTAATTAAAGCCTCATCTTCCTCCAATCTGAACACTCTTGGCTTCGGATTTCCTATTTGTGGTTTAGGTGTAATTGTACCTACCTCAACAAAACCAAATCCTAGTTTGTATAGAGGATTGTAAACTTCTGCATTTTTATCAAATCCAGCAGCAACACCTAGAGGAGAATTTAAGGTTTTGTTTAAAAATTTAGTTTGGATAGTAACTCTGGTTGTTTTATCTATAGCTGGTATCTGATTTAACTTTAAAGCCTTTATTGCTAGCGAGTGTGCAACTTCAGGGCTAAATTTAAATATAAAAGGTCTTATAAGATTAAACATTTTCAACCTTTTTTCTTATCAATTCTTTAGTTTCATTTACTCCAAAAAAACTAATGAAGAAGCCCATTCTGGGTCCATTTTCGTCACCAAATACAACCTCATAGATAAGCTTAAACCATTCTCTTAAATTTTCTTTATAACCATTTTCTTTTCCTACGGTAAAAATATTTGTCTGAATATCTTCAGGAGCCATTTTATCATTACAATTATCTAAAGACTTAATTAATGCTTTCAGTGCAACTTTCTCTTTTTCATTTGGAGTTTTGTAAATTTTTTTTGTTTTTATAACATCATTGAAATATTTTATTGCATATTCAATTAAATTATCAAAAATTGGATGATCATTTTCATTAATTTCTGACTTGTATTTTTTTACAAATTTCCAAAGTAATTGTTTGCTGTCCGCATTACTTGTTTCAACTAAATTTAAAAGCATTGAAAAAGTCATAATTGTATTTTCCTCTGGCATTGATCCATTATGTACATGCCAAACTGGATTCATTAATTTCTGTAAATCATTTTGAGTTTTTCCTTTTTCTATAAAATCTAGATATTCATCAACAGCTTTTGGAACAACTTCTCTGTACAATTTTTTTGCTCTTTTTGGATTTTGATACATGTAAAGAGATAGACTTTGAGGAGATGCATAATTCAGCCATTCATCTATAGTTACTCCATTACCTTTTGATTTAGATATTTTTTCACCTTTTTCGTCCAAAAAAAGTTCATACGCAAAACCAGATGGATTAGATTTACCTAATGTTTTAATAATCTTAGTTGAAAGAATTGCACTCTCAATTAAATCCTTTCCATACATTTCAAAATCAACATCTAAAGCGTACCATCTCATTGCCCAATCAACTTTCCATTGCAATTTGCAGTTCCCGTCTAAAATACTTTTTTCCAATTTTGATCCATTATTATCAAATATGATTTTAGAAGATTTAGAATCAATTTCTAAAACAGGTATTTCAAGAACTTTTCCAGTTTCTGGGCATATTGGTAAAAAGGGGGAATAGGTTTTCTGTCTTTCTTTGCCTAAAGTTGGAAGAATTATTTCCATAATTTTTTCATAATTTTCTAGAACTAATTTTAGGGTGTCATTAAAATAACCAGACTTGTAGAGTTCTGTAGAACTTTTAAATGAATATTTAAATTTAAAATTATCAAGAAATTGTTTCAACATATTATTATTATGTTCTCCAAAACTACTAAACTTTTCAAATGGATCAGGGACATCCGTTAAAGGTTTGTGAAGATTATTTTTGAGCTTTTCTTGATTTGGAACATTTTCAGGTACTTTTCTAAGACCATCCATATCATCAGAAAATGTAATAATTTCCTTTGGAATATCTGTTAAATGATCAAGAGCGTTGACAATCATTGTCGTCCTTGCAACTTCTCCAAATGTACCTATATGTGGTAGACCACTAGGACCATAACCAGTTTGTAAAACTATTTTATTTTTTTTCTCTATGTTCGATTTTCTCTCTCTTAATAGCTTTTTAGCCTCAACAAATGGCCAGGCGTTTGTTTTGTCAAAATTTGTTTTGTCTATCACAACTACTTAAATATCCTTAATATCAGCCTTTTTAATAATTCATATAGAGTTGAAATTTATTTACCATAAAATAATGTCCATTCAAAATGTCCAATTATAAAACTGTCTTTTTTACATTAGGGGTTTTGCAAATTATTTTAGGTCTTTCTATGATTGTACCTATTTTGGTTCAATTAATATTTGATCAAATTGATGCAGGATTTATCGGATCAATGATTGTTACTATTGTTTTTGGATTTTTATTTTTCATTTCTAATTATGATCACGATAAAAAGATAAGTTTACCTAAAGCTTTTTTGCTCACAGCACTTTCGTGGTTAAGTATTGCTATATTTGGTTCTTTACCTTTAATTTTTTCTAGTACGGATTTGAGTTTTACAGATGCATTTTTTGAGAGCATGTCTGGTATTACAACAACAGGATCTACAATTATCACGAATCTAAATGAAACGTCTAAAGCGATATTACTTTGGAGAGGAATGTTACAGTGGTTTGGTGGTATTGGAATTATCGTAATGGCAATCACTTTAATGCCTTTAATGAATATAGGGGGTATGCAACTTTTCAATATTTCATCTAATGATACTTCTGAAAAAATTTTTCCTAAAACTAAAGAAGTTTCTTTGAGATTATTGTCTATATATTCCTTATTAACTTTAACTTGTGCTTTTTTTTATTTTATATTTGGGATGAGTTTTTTTGATAGCATCGTGCATGCTATGACAACAATAGCGACTGGAGGTTTTGCAAATTATAATGAATCTATAGGTTATTTTAACAGCTCGTTAATAGAAATTAATGCAATAATATTTATTATTCTTGGAAGTATACCTTTTATTAGTTACATCAAATACTTGGCTGGAGATAAGAAAGTATTTTTCAAAGACACACAAATAAAAACTTTTATAATTTTGGTTATTATTTCAATTCTTTTAATGTTTTTTTATTTATCTGTTATAAATAAAAGCTTAACTGAGATAAGTTTTTTGTCTGTTAGCTTTAATATAATTTCTATTTTAACTGGAACAGGGTATGCTACAGAAAATTTTAGTAATTGGGGTCAATTTCCACTAGTATACTTCATAATTTTAATGTTCATTGGAGGCTGTGCAGGCTCTACAACTTGCGGAATAAAGATTTTTAGAGTTCAAATTTTGTATCAATTCATATCAAACCAGCTGAAAAAAATAATTTACCCTCGAGGAATTTTCAAAATTAAATATCAAAATAATAATGTGGATGAAAAATTTATGGACTCAATTATTTCTTTTATATTTCTTTATATATTAATATTTTTTGTTGTGACCGCGCTTTTATCGCTTGATGGATTAAATTTTATTACTGCAATTTCAGCAGCCGCCACGTCAATTTCAAATGTTGGTCCAGGTTTAGGTGATATTATTGGTCCAAACGGAAGTTTTTCAAGCCTGTCTGATTTTTCTAAATGGGTTCTCAGTGCTGCAATGATACTTGGAAGGTTGGAATTATTTGCAATTCTAGTATTATTTATTCCATCTTTTTGGAGAAAATATTAATGTTTGAAAAAAAACAAACCTGGTCAGAATCTATTTTAGTTTACAAGGATATTCGAATGCTAAGAATATTACTTCTTGGTGCAATTAGTGGATTTCCTTGGGTTTTAATTGCCAGCAGTTTAAGCCTTTGGCTAAAAGAAGAAGGTTTAAGTAGATCAACTATTGGATGGGCAGGTTTAATATTTGGGGTGTACGCCTTTAATTATTTGTGGGCACCAATAATTGATAGAATACAAATTCCATTTTTAACAAAAAGATTAGGGCATCGACGAGGCTGGATTGTCCTTATGCAAATTATAATTTTATTTAGTTTAATTGTTTGGAGTTTTATTAACCCTACAGAAAATTTGGCGTTACTAATTAGTGTTGGATTAGTTATAGCAATTGCTTCGGCTACACAAGATATTACAGTTGATGCGTTGAGAATCGAACAAATTAATGCTGATGAAGGAAAATCTATGGCAGCAGGTGCTGCTATGGCTGTAGTTGGATGGTGGACCGGATATAAGTTGGGTGGTGTTATAGCATTGTTTACTGCCGAATTTTTTCAAAACATTGGAATTGAAGATTACTGGCAAACTACTTTTTTAGTTCTTGGCGTTGTAGTAATCCTGATGAATATAGGTTTAATGTTTATACACGAGCCTATAACATCAGATAGGCAAAACAAACAAAAAGAAACAGACGAAATAATACAATCAAAACTTGGATCAAATAATGTAATAACAAAATTTGTTGCTTATATTACTGGTACAATAGGAGGTCCAATAATTAGTTTCTTCAAAAAAAATGGTTTCTCAATTGCAGTTGGAATCCTTGGTTTTGTCTTTCTTTTTAAAATTGGAGAAGCCTTTCTTGGAAGAATGTCCATAGTTTTTTATAAAGAGGTAGGATTTTCAAAAGGTGAAATAGCGATATACTCTAAAACTCTAGGCTGGATAACGACAGTTGTATTTACATTATTAGGTGGAATATTTGCTATGAGAGCTGGCACAATAAAAACAATGTTTGTTGCTGGTGGATTTATGGCAGCAACAAATTTATTATTTGCTGCTCTCGCGTGGTCAGGAAAATCTGAATGGTTGTTTGCTTTAGCGGTTATCGCTGATGATATATCTGCAGCATTTGCAACTGTTGCTTTCGTAGCCTTTATCTCTCTTTTAGTGGATAGGACTTATACCGCTACACAGTATGCACTTCTAGCTTCAATTGGAACTGCAGGAAGAACGACACTTGCTTCTTCATCGGGTGCTTTAGTTGATTGGCTAAATGGAAACTGGGGAACCTTTTTTATAATTACTACTTTAATGGTCATCCCATCCTTAATTTGTTTATGGTTTATAAGGAATAAAATTAAAATTGGTGCAAAATAGTTTTTTTTTAAAAGAGCCTTTTGTCGATATATTAGAGGAACCAAAGAAGAACTCTAATGTTAGCTCTCAACTTATCTACGGTGAGAGTTTTAAAATAATTAGTAAAAAAAATAATTATTTTAAAATAAAGACTTCATATGACAAATATTCAGGCTTTATAAAAAAAATTGATAGCTACGAAAAATTCAATCCAACTCACAAAGTTGGAATTTTAAAAGCTAGAATTTATTTAGGTAATAAAAAAAAGAAATCAAAAAAATTTTTACCATTTTCGAGCAAAATACAAATTTTAAAAAAGAATCAAAATTTCATTATGTATAAGAAAGATAAATGGCTAAGATCAAAAGACATATTTCCAATCCAAAAAAAAAATTCTGATTTTGTAAAGATATTTAAAAGTTTTCTAAATTGTAAATATAAATGGGGTGGAAAAACATTCGAAGGAATTGATTGTTCGGCTCTATTGCAAATATTTTATAAATTTAATAATAATTTTTTTCCAAGAGATACGATTGATCAAGTTAAATTAAAAAAAGGTGTGGAATACAAAAAAAAATTTAAAAAAGGTGATATTATTTTTTGGAAAGGACATGTTGCTATATGCATCAATACAAATGATCTTATCCACGCTTATGGTCCAAAAAAAAGAGTGATCATAATGCCAATTAAAAAAACGATAAAACTAATTAAAGAAACGGCGAAATTAGATGTAAAGAAAGTAACAAGGATCTGAATTACTCTCGACCAAAATCAGGTTTAGAAATATCTTGTTTTTGAGAAATTATTTGTTTTCTTACTACTTTCGAATTGATTAATTTTTTTATTATCTTTGAATTTTCTTTCTTACTTATATTCTTCTTAAAATCTTTTAAATTTTTCATAAAAAGATTTATTGCTTCAATCATATTAGTTTTATTCTCGAAAAATATGTCTCTCCACATTATTTCGTTGGAAGCAGCAATTCTTGAGAAATCTCTTAATCCACCTGCACTAAATTTAATCAAATTTTTATTCTTTTTTTTCTGAAAATCCTGAGCAGTCTTTATTAAATTGTAAGCAATCAAGTGAGGTAGATGGCTAGTGACTGAAAAAATTTTATCATGATCATCGGGGTTCATAATAATTATTTTAGATCCTAAAGATTTCCAAAATCTCTCTACTTTTTTTTGTTTTAGAACATTTTTATCTTTTATTATTATGCACCACTTGTTTTTGAACAAATTAGCATTACCATATTTGGGCCCACTAACTTCGGATCCTGAGATAGGATGACTCATCACCCAATCAAGATTTTTTGATAATTTTTTTTTTTTTAAAGAAATTAGATTTTTTTTTGTTGAACCAACGTCAATTATAATTGAATTATGATTGAGATTTTTATTTAATGACGAAAAAAATTTAGGATATTCACTCATAGGAGTGCTTAAAATCACAAGATCAATTTTATTTAAATTTTTATCTAACCTTGTTAAAAATTTAATTTTTTTGTTAAATTTTTTAATAATAGATCTATATTTTTTAGACTTTTCAAATACAAAAAAATTTTTAGAAATTTTTTTTTGTATTGAAGCCTTTAATATTGATGAGCCTATTAATCCGCAACCAATAATAAGAATATTATTAAACATTTTTAAAAATAGTATTCATTCTTTTAAGGAATATTTGGTTTTCTTTTGTGTTACCAATTGTAAGTCTTAGACAATTTTTTATGCCATATGAATTCATTTCTCTTAGTATAATTCCATATTTCTGTAATTTTTTTAAAGTTGTGTCTGCAGTAAATTTTGCTTTTTTGAAATCTAACAAAAAGAAATTTCCAGATATTTTGTTTGTGCCAATATTATATTTTAACATCTCATTTTTAATTTTTTTGCACCATTTAAGATTATGTATTACTGACTTTTTAACAAATTTATCATCTTTAAGTGATTCAACAGCACAAATTTGAGCAAATTTATTTACGTTAAAAGGTGGTTTAATTTTATATAATTCTTTAATTATAGATTTATCACCGTATCCCCAGCCTATCCTTAATGAAGCTAGACCATAGATTTTTGAAAATGTTCTTAAAATAAATACATTTTTAAAGTTTTTAAATAACTCAATTCCAGATTTGTAATCTTTATTCTTCATATATTCAAAATATGCATCATCAACAACCAATAAAATATTTTTATTTAATCTTCTCCTTAAGTCTAATAGCTCTTTTTTTGTTAAATAAGTGCCTGTTGGATTATTTGGATTTGCAATAAAAACAATTTTTGTTTTTTTTGATGTCTTTTTAAGAATTTCTTTAACTGAAACTTTAAAATTAATTTCTTTAGCTAATTTTACATTTGCCCCAACGATTTTGGAGTATATCCTATACATGAGGAAACTGTACTGAGGAACAACAACTTCATCATTTTCTCTAAGGAACAATTGACAAAGCATTTGAATTACTTCGTCAGAACCAGAGCCACAAATTATCTTGGATTTATCACAACCATACTTCTTTGATATTTTTTGTGTTAATTCCGAAAATTTACTGTCTGGATATTTTGATATATCAAATTTAGACTTAACAATTTTTTCGACATTTTTACTGACACCTAAAGCAGATTCATTTGCTGATAACTTAATAATATTTTTATTACCAGCCAATAAGGATTTTCCTGGTTTGTAACTCTGTAATTTTATGTTTTTAAATCTTAGCAATGTCATAGTAAATATTTCACTATAAATAGTCTTTTAACTAGATAAAACAATAATTAATTGAGCAATATTTGACATATAAATTCCTTTGAAGTAAAAGCTGCATGCGCTGATTTATACTGAATTGCGAGCGCTATAAAAAAACCGCTAAAATGTTTTTTTTCTCACAATTCAATCAGTACAATTATTATGAATAAGAATATTGATACAAAAAAAATAATTATATCAAATCCCCTTAAATTGGATTGTGGTAAGGAAATTAATAACTTTCCAATAGCATATGAGACATATGGGGAATTAAACAGTGAAAAAAGTAATGCAATATTAGTTTTCCATGCTTTGACTGGAGATCAATATGTTTCTGGAAAAAACCCAATAACTAATAAAGATGGTTGGTGGAGTTATGTTGTTGGAGAAAATAAGCCAATTGATACAAATAAATTTTTTGTGATTTGTGCAAACGTAATTGGAGGCTGCATGGGATCTTACGGACCTAGCACAATAAATGAGTCCACTGGTAAACAAATAGGAACTGATTTTCCAATTATAACTATTAACGACATGGTTAACGCTCAATATGAGCTAATTAAATATTTAGAAATTGAAAAACTTTTTGCTGTAGTAGGTGGTTCAATGGGTGGAATGCAAGTACTTCAATTTGTTGCCAATTTTCCAGATAAAGCAAAACTTGCAATACCGATTGCTTGCACATCTAGTCACTCGGCACAAAACATAGCGTTTAATGAATTAGGAAGACAGGCAATTATGGCTGACAGTAAGTGGGAAAATGGATTTTATAGTAATTACAAATTAAATCCTGACAAAGGGTTAGCGGTAGCAAGAATGGCAGCACATATTACTTATCTTTCTGAAAAAGGATTGCAGGAAAAATTTGGAAGAAAATTGCAAGATAGGGATAGCCTGAGATATGGATTTGAGGCAGATTTTCAAATTGAGAGTTATCTTAGATACCAAGGATCTGTGTTTGTTGATAGATTTGATGCTAATAGTTATTTATATATAACTCGTGCAATGGATTATTTTGACTTATCCAAACAGTACAAAGGAAACTTATCTGGTGCATTCAAAGAAACTAAAACAAAATTTTTTGTAATATCATTTACATCAGATTGGTTGTATCCAACATCGGAGAATAGAGAAATAGTTATAGCACTAAATTCTATTGGTGCAGATGTCGGATTTGTAGAAATAGAATCTGATAAAGGGCATGACTCATTTTTGCTCGATGTTCCAAGTTTCCTAAAGACACTTGGCGATTATATTAATTCAACCTACAAAGTTATAAATGAAAGAAGAATTTAACATTATATCTAATTTGATAGAGGAAAATACTAGAGTTCTAGATGTCGGTTGTGGCAATGGAGACTTGATGAAATTTTTACAAGAAAACAAAACTAAAGATATTCGTGGACTAGAAATCTCTAAAGAAAAAGTTCAAAATTGTTTATCAAAAGGATTAACTGTAATTGAGGGGAATGCTGAAAGCGATTTAAAACAATTTCCTAAATCGTCTTTTGATTACGTTATTTTAAGCCAAACATTACAAGCTTTTCTTAATCCTGAATTAGTAATTAATGAATTACTAAAAGTAGGAAAAAAAGTAATTGTTACTATACCTAATTTTGGTTACTGGAGAGTTAGACTACAATTATTGTTTAAAGGCACAATGCCTGTAACAGAAAATTTACCCCATGAATGGTACAATACACCAAATTTACATATGTGTACAATTAAAGATTTTTATAATTTTTGCAGTAGTAAGAATATTAAAATATTTAAGTCTATCGCTTTAAAAAAAAGTCGAATTTCAGAAATAAATAAATCAAATTTAAATTATAAAAATCTTGACTCTCATTTAGGTATATTTTTAATAGAAAGTTAAATGAAAGTAGAAATTATTAAGTGTCTGGAAGATAATTTTTCTTACATTTTAATTAATGAAGCTAATAGAAATTGTTGTGTTGTTGATCCTGGTGAAGCAGATCCAATTATAAATTATTTACAGAAAAATAAATTAAATTTAAAATATATATTAAATACACATCATCATCATGACCATGTTGGCGGGAATGAAGAATTAAAAAAAAAATTTAATGCAGAAGTAATAGGTTATATTGGAGATAAAAATAGAATACCTCAAATTGATATTTGCTTAAGTGATGGTGAAATTTGGAAGAAAGATATTTTTGAAGCAAAAATATATCATGTCCCTGGCCATACATTAGGTCATATCTGTTTTCATTTTTTTAAAAATAAGTTAATTTTTACAGGAGATACTTTATTCTCTATGGGATGTGGAAGAATTTTTGAAGGGAGTTATGAGCAAATGTACAACTCACTACAAGTTTTAAAAAATTTAGATAAAGATACAAAAATTTATTGTGGACATGAATATACTTTAAAGAATTCTGAATTTTGTTTAGCACAAGATTCCAATAACAATGAATTACTAAACAAAATTAAAGAAATTAAAGAAAAAATTAAACAAGGTAAAACTAGTATGCCATCAACGATTGGTGAGGAACTTAATTGTAACATTTTTCTTAAGTCAAACGATCTAGAAAATTTCAAAAAATTGAGGGATTTAAAGGATAATTTCTAAGTTATTAACCTTGACTATGATGCAACCCAGACTATATTGCTGACTATAAAAATTAGGGCTAACTATGTCATTCGCGGTAATTCAAACAGGTGGTAAACAGTATAAAGTGAAAGCTGGAGAGATTCTCAAAGTTGAAAAGCTCGAAGATTCAAAAGAAAATTCAAAAATAGAGTTTAATGAAATACTAGCTTACGGAGATGATAAAAATTTAGAGTTAGGAGAGCCGACAATTAGTGGAGCTAAAGTTGAAGCTGAATTAATAAAAAATGGAAAAAACAGAACAGTTCTTATTTTTAAAAAAAGGAGAAGGCAAAATTCGAGAAGAAAAAATGGTCATAGACAAAAATTTACAATGGTAAGAATAAGTAAAATCTATTCAAAAGATGGTAAAGTTATTTCTGAAGCAGAAAAAAGAAAAGAAATACCATCAAAAAAAACAGTTGAAACTAAGGAAGCAGCTAAATAAAAAGTAATTTATGGCAACGAAAAAAGCAGGTGGATCGTCAAGAAACGGAAGAGATAGTGCAGGTCGTAGACTTGGTGTGAAAAAATATGGTGGCGAGATGGTTTTGCCTGGCAACATTATTGTAAGACAAAGGGGAACTAAAATATTTCCTGGAGAAAATGTTGGCATGGGTAAAGACCATTCGATATTTTCAGTTGTTAAAGGTAAAGTAGAGTTTAAAAAATCAAAATCTGATAGAACTTACGTTTCTGTAAAGCCCAATTAATAGATACAACACTCACATAGTTGTTATATGAAATTTCTAGATCAAGTTAAGATATATGTAAAAGCTGGCAACGGAGGGTCGGGATCTCCAAGTTTTCGTAGGGAAAAATTTGTAGAGTTTGGTGGCCCTGATGGCGGCGATGGAGGGAAAGGAGGATCTGTAATTTTTATTAGTGAAAGAAATCTTAATACTTTGATTGATTACAGGTATCAACAACACTTCAAAGCTGAAAGAGGAAAAGATGGCAGCGGAAAAAACAAAACTGGGAAAGGTGGCGAAGATTTATATTTAAAAGTACCTTTAGGAACACAAGTATTTGAAGAAGATAATAAAACACTTATTTATGATTTTAAAAGTCAGAAAGAGGAATTTTTAGTAGCAAGCGGAGGTAAAGGAGGATTTGGAAATACAAGATTTAAGTCCTCAACCAATAGAGCCCCAAAGAAATTTACAAAAGGGGGTCAAGGAGAGGAATTTTGGATTTGGCTTCAACTAAAAACAATTGCTGATATCGGTATCATAGGATTGCCCAATGCTGGGAAATCCAGCTTGCTTGCATCAATGACGAGTGCAAATCCAAAAATAGCAAACTATAAATTTACTACAATTAATCCAAATCTTGGTGTTGCTAGTTATGATGACAAAGAAGTTACTTTAGCAGATATACCAGGCTTAATTGAGGGTGCTCATACCGGAACTGGTCTTGGAATAAAGTTTTTAAAACATATAGAAAGGTGCAAAACTTTGCTGCATTTAATAGATATAACAGAAGATGATTTATTTATTTCTTACAATCAAGTCAGAAAAGAATTATCAAAATACAGTAAAGATTTAGTTAAAAAAAAAGAAATAGTAGTTTTAAATAAAACTGATTTAATTGATGAAGAGGAAAAAAAAGACAAGATAAAAAAACTCAAGAATAAATTAAAAAAAAATATCTTTTTAATGTCAACAATGGATAAAAAATCAGTATCAGATATAAAGTCAAAGTTGGTAAACTATGTATCTTAAGGACTCCAAAACTGTAGTAATAAAAATAGGTTCATCTTTATTAATAAATGACAATAAAATTATTAGAGAAAAATGGCTTTTGGAATTTGCTAAAGATATTAAAGAGTTACAAAAACTAAAAAAAAACATTGTTATAGTGAGTTCTGGAGCAATTGCTTTAGGGTGTAAAAAATTACAATTAAATAAAAAAACTTTAAAGCTTGATAAAAGCCAAGCTGTTGCATCAATTGGACAAATAGAATTAATGAATCTTTTTAAAAAGACATTTAGCTCAAATAAAATAAATATTTCTCAAATTTTAATTACTTTAGAAGATACTGAACAAAGAAGAAGAGCTATAAATGCTAAAAGAACTTTCGAAAACTTATTTGAGCTTAATTTTGTGCCTGTTGTTAATGAAAATGATAGTATTGCAACTTCTGAAATTAAATACGGAGATAATGACAGATTAGCATCAAGAGTTGCACAAATATCAGGTGCAGATTGTTTAATATTATTGTCTGATGTTGATGGATTGTATTCTAAAAACCCAAAAATTCATAAAAATGCTAAATTGATTAAAGAAATAAAAAATATTGATTCTAAAATTGAAAATTTTTCAAGTAAAAGCACAAGTGAGTATGGTACTGGTGGAATGAAAACGAAAATTGATGCTGCAAAAGTATGTCAAGTCTCGGGTTGCTATATGGCTATTGCAAATGGTTTAATTAATAGACCAATTAAAAATATACTGGAACATAATTCTGGGACATGGTTTTTGCCAAAAGTATCTAAATTAGATGCAAGAAAAAAATGGATAATTAGCTCTATATCTCCAAAAGGAGAAATTATTATAGATGATGGTGCTTTAAATGCTTTAAAAAATGGAAAAAGTTTATTAGCTGCAGGTATTAGAAAAGTTTCAGGAAAATTTGTTAAAGGTGATCATGTTAGAATTTTGGATAAAAATAACAAAGAATTTGCAAGAGGGTTGAGCAGTTTTACATCTGATGAGATATCCAAAATAAAAGGAGAACATTCTAACAAAATTAGTAATCTTTTAGGCTATGTTACAAAGTCTGAGGTTATACATAAAGATGATATGGTTAAAATTTAATGAGTAAACTACTTAAAAAAATTGGATTGAATTCTAGAAAAGCTTTGAATTCAAGTATTAGTCCAAAAAAAAAGAATAAAGTTTTAAAAGATTTTGTAAAATTAATTGAGATTAATAAGAATAAAATTATTAGCGAAAATAAGAAAGATATTTTTTATGCAAGAGGAAAAAAATTAAAAGAAAACTTAATTCAAAGACTCACTCTTAGTAATAATAAATTAAAAAGTATAATTGACTCTGTTAAAACTATTACTTCTTTTAAAGATCCTATAGATCAAGTAACTTCCAAATGGAAAAGGCCAAATGGACTTCAAATTAGAAGGGTTACAATACCAATAGGAGTTATAGGTGTAATATTTGAGAGTAGACCCAATGTTACATCGGATGTATCAGCACTATGTTTTAAATCTGGAAATGCTGTTATATTAAGAGGTGGTTCCGAAGCCTACAATAGTAATAAAATTTTAGTAAATTTATTTAGGAAAGCTCTAAAAAAAAATAAAGTAAACGAAAATTACGTCCAATTTATAAACAATAAAAGCAGAAAACTCGTAGATTATTTATTATCAAAAATGGAAAACTCCATTGATGTTGTAATACCACGAGGCGGAAAAAATTTAGTAAAAAAAGTTAAACAACTTTCAAAGGTGCCAGTTATTGGTCATTTGGAAGGAATTTGTCATACATATATTGATAAAGAAGCAGAAGATAATATGGCAAACAAAATAGTATTAAATGCTAAGTTGAGAAATACTAGTATATGTGGTGCAACTGAAACTCTCTTAATACATAAAAGTAAATCAAAATCAGTAAATTTAATTTTAAATTCACTAGCTAAAAGGGGTTGTAAAATTTTAGCTGATAAAAAAATAAGTAAATTATTTAAAGGCAAAACATATCCTGCAAATAATAAAACTTGGTCAAAAGAACATCTTTCACCGATTATTTCAGTTAAATTAGTGAATAATGTCAAAGAAGCAGTTGCCCATATCAACAAATATGGAACTATGCATACAGATGCAATAGTAACCAAAAACAAAAATACAGCAAAATTCTTTATTAAAAATGTAAAAAGCTCTATTGCTATTCAAAATTCATCAACACAATTTGCTGACGGAGGAGAATTTGGTTTTGGTGGAGAGGTTGGAATTTCAACAAACACCTTGCCACCAAGAGGTCCTGTCGGTCTAAATCAGTTAGTAAGTTATAAATATGAAGTTTATGGTTCAGGGCAAATTAGAAAATAAAAAGATTGGTGTACTCGGTGGATCGTTTGATCCAGCGCATGTTGGTCATGTAAGAATTTCTAAATTAGCAAAAAAAAATTATGATTTGAGCCAAGTTATATGGGCTATAACAAAACAAAATCCATTTAAAAAAAATAATCCAAATGATCTATATAAAAGAACAGCTTATGCAAAAAAAATTAATAAAAATAATAAATTTATAAAAGTTAAATGTTTTGAAGAAATAATAAAATCTAATCGTACAGTAGATTTAATCAAATATTTGAAAAAAAAATTTAAACATTCAGAAATATTTTTTTTAATGGGGGCAGATAACCTAATAAATTTTCATAAATGGAAAGGGTACAATTCAATAACTAAAATGTGCAAAATATTGGTATTTGATCGAAATGGATACAAATCAAAGGCTTTTAGATCTAAATCATTTAAGAAATATAATAAAAAAGCAGTTGAATTTATAAAGTTTAATAAAGTCAATATTTCATCTTCTCAATTAAGAAAAATTTGATACTCTAAATTTAATTAATGGAAAAAATATCAGCTCTTAAAGATGAAATAATCAAAACGCTTGATATTAATAAAGCCTTAGACATAGTTTCAATAGATCTCGAAGGAAAGTCATCAGTTGCGGACTTCATGATTATAGCTAGTGGTACATCATCAAGACATATTCAAGCTTTATCTGAACAAGTTTTTGAAAAATTAAAAATTAATGGTGTGAATAATTGTAAAATTGAAGGAAAGGATAGCAATGATTGGAAGCTTGTAGATGGAATAGACTTAATAGTTCATATTTTCAATCCTGAAAAAAGAAAATTTTACGAATTAGAAAAAATGTGGTCAGAATTAATTCCTAAAGAAAAACTGATCATATGAAAAAAGTATACTTTATAGCTTCATTATTTTTTTTCATATTTACAAATCCAATTTTGAGTAATGAAAACGATATTTACAAAAAAATTGATTTATTCAGCGAAGTCTTAGATAAAATTAATAAAGAATATGTTGATGAAGTAAACCAGAGTGAAGCAATGGATGCTGCTATAAACGGCGTTTTACAATCTTTGGATCCTTATTCAGCATATATGTCTCCGGACTCGTTTAAAAATATGCAAACTGAGACTAGCGGAGAATTTGGAGGATTGGGCATTGAAGTCAGTATGGAGGCTGGTGTCGTAAAAGTAATTTCTCCAATTGATAACTCGCCAGCTGAGGAGGTTGGTGTCAAAGCCGGAGATTACATCGTTAAAATTGATGATGTTCAAGTTCAAGGAAAAACTCTTTCTGAAGCTGTAGAATTAATGAGAGGTCCAGTTGGATCTGATATAGAGATTACTGTTAGAAGAAGGGGAGAAAGAAAAGCACTTATATTTACAATTACAAGAGAAATTATACAAGTTGCATCTGTAAAGTCAGAAATTAAAGATGATCAAACAGCTTATATAAGATTAACATCATTCAATGAGAATAGTAGTAAACAAATAAGAAATAAAATCAAAGAATTTAAGAAAAATAAGAAAATTAAAAATTACATATTAGATTTAAGAAATAATCCTGGTGGATTGTTATCTCAAGCAATAAAAATTTCAGATTATTTTTTAGAAAATGGAGAAATTGTTTCTACAAAAAGTAAAAGGAAGTATGAAAATAGAAAATGGTTTGCAAAAAAAGGAGACATTATTGATGGAGAAACGATGGTTATTTTGATTAATTATGGGTCTGCATCAGCATCTGAAATTGTTGCAGGAGCACTACAAGATCACAAAAGAGCGATATTAGTAGGAGAGAGTACATATGGAAAAGGGTCAGTCCAATCAATTATTCCTTTAGAAAATGAAGGTGCCATAAGACTTACTGTTTCTAAATACTATCTCCCATCGGGTAAATCGATTTCAAGAGTAGGTGTAAATCCAGATATAGTTATTGCTGAAGGTTCAGATGAATTTAGAATAAATACAGATACTGATAACCAGTTGGAATTTGCTCTTAAATTATTAAATGGTTAAGAATGAAAGAAAAATTTCAAAAACTTCCACTAAGAAATGGTGTTGGTATCGCAGTCCTAAATAAAGAAAATAAGATATTTGTTGCAAAAAGAATTGATAATCCTGCTGATTTTTGGCAGATGCCTCAGGGCGGTATTGATGAAGGTGAAAATTATTTTGATGCAGCGTTGAGGGAACTTAAAGAAGAAACAAGCATAAAGTCAGTAGAACTAGTTAAAGAAATAAGCAAATACACAACTTACGATCTTCCTGATCGCCTTTTAGGAATTATTTGGAAAGGAAAATATAAAGGCCAAAAGCAAAAGTGGTTTATTGTAAAATTTAATGGAGAGGAAAATGAGATTAACATTAAAACTAAATATCCTGAATTTTTAGATTGGAAATGGATAGATATTAAAGATTTAACAACTAAAGTTGTAGATTTCAAACTTCATGTTTATCAAGAAATTCAAAAAGAACTAGAAAAAGTAGTTAATTAATACTTATAGATTTTAGAACTTCGACTTTGTGGTTTAAAAGAAATCTTTTTTGATCATCAATATTATCTTTTGATAATTCTGCTTCAGCACTGCTTATCGACTCAGATACAAAATTTTTATCAGCATTTTTTAAATCAAAAATTGAACTAGTTAATACAGATAATGTATTGTCTTTAAATTCGACAATACCATCTTCAACATAGAAACTTTGTTCCTCAGACTCAGAGAATACTCTAATTATACCTGGTTTTAAAAAAGAGATAATTGGAATATGGTCTTTAAGAATACCAATCTCTCCTTCTACAGCAGGTATTACAACCTCAAATACATTGTCTTTAGAAAGAAAAGATTGTTCTGGATTAACAATATCTATATTAAAAAGATTACTCATTAAGCAGCTGCATCTTTTGCCATTTTTTCAGCTTTTTCTATTGCTTCTTCTATTGTGCCAACCATATAAAAAGCAGCTTCAGGGAGATGGTCATATTCTCCTTTGCATATTGCATCAAACCCTTTAATTGTTGACTCTAAATCTACTAGTTTACCTGGAGATCCTGTAAATACTTCAGCCACAAAGAAAGGTTGTGATAAAAATCTTTGAATTTTTCTAGCTCTAGCAACGGTAAGTTTATCATCCTCTGATAGCTCATCCATTCCTAGAATTGCAATAATATCTTGCAAAGATTTGTATGTTTGTAAAATTTTCTGAACAGATCTTGCTACTCGATAGTGTTCATCACCAACAACTCTTGGATCTAAAATTCTAGAAGTAGAATCCAAAGGGTCAACAGCTGGATAAATACCTAATTCAGCAATTTGTCTTGAAAGTACAGTCGTTGCGTCTAAGTGTGAAAAAGAAGTTGCTGGAGCTGGATCTGTTAAATCATCTGCAGGTACATAAATTGCCTGAACAGATGTAATTGATCCTTTATTAGTTGTTGTAATTCTTTCTTGCAGGTTTCCCATATCTGTTGCAAGAGTAGGCTGATAACCAACCGCAGAAGGGATTCTTCCTAGAAGAGCTGATACTTCTGAACCTGCCTGTGTAAATCTAAAAATGTTATCAACAAAGAACAAAACATCTTGACCCTCTTGATCCCTAAAATACTCTGCCACAGTAAGACCAGTTAAAGCTACTCTAGCTCTAGCTCCTGGAGGTTCATTCATTTGTCCATAAACTAATGCTGCTTTAGACCCAGTTCCCTCTGGCTTGATTACTCCTGACTCGATCATTTCGTGATATAAATCGTTCCCTTCTCTAGTTCTCTCTCCCACTCCAGCGAATACTGAAAATCCACCGTGTGCCTTAGCTATATTATTTATAAGTTCCATTATAATTACAGTTTTTCCAACTCCTGCCCCACCGAACAATCCAATTTTTCCACCTTTAGCATAAGGTGCTAATAGGTCGATTACCTTTATTCCAGTTACTAGAATTTCTGTTTCTGTAGACTGATCATTAAAAGAAGGAGCTTGTCGGTGTATAGGCCAATTTTCTTTAGTAGAAATTTGTCCTTTCTCATCGATTGGTTCACCTATTACGTTTACAATTCGTCCTAATGTTTCTGGACCTACTGGAACTTGAATTGGAGCACCAGTATCTTTTACTTCATCACCCCTTTTGAGTCCCTCTGTACTATCCATAGCAATGGTTCTAACACTTGACTCTCCAAGGTGTTGCGCAACTTCTAAAACTAATCTATTACCTCCATTATCACACTCTAAAGCTGTTAATATTTCTGGCAGTTCTCCATCGAATTTTACATCAACGACTGCACCAATTACTTGTGTTATGTTTCCTTTTTTGCTCATAATTATAAACTTTCTGCTCCTGATATAATTTCAATTAACTCTTTTGTTATTGCTGCTTGACGGCTTCTATTATACTCAATTGTAAGCCTATCAACCAATTCGCCTGCGTTTCTGGTTGCATTATCCATTGCTGTCATCCTCGAACCTTGCTCACTGGCAGAATTCTCTAACATTGCTTTAAATATTTGCGTTGAAATATTTTTCGGCAATAAATTACTTAAAATCTCATCTTCATCTGGTTCAAACTCATAGTCATTATCATTACCAGAGTCATCTTTATCATCTTTATCTTCATTAAGTGGAACTATTTGTTGTTCTTGTGGAATTTGTGTAATTACATTTTTAAATTTATTGTAAAATATTGCGCAAACATCAAATTCATTTTTTTCAAATTTTTCAATTATAATTTTTCCTACTTTATCTGCATCAAAGTAATTTATATTTTTCGACTCTTTGAAAGAAATATTCTCTACAATATAACTTTTATACTGTCTTTTAAGTTGATCATATCCTTTAGATCCAACAGTAATAATCTTTAAAGTTTTATTTTCAGATATTATTTTTTCGAAATAACTTTTTGCTTTTTTAATAATGTTAGTATTAAAACCTCCGCATAAACCTCTATCAGCAGTGAGTACAATACATAAATGAACTTTCTCTTCACCTGTTCCAACCAGTAACTTGGGAGCATTTTCTTTATCTGTTATACTTTTTGAAAGATTTAAAATTACATTATTCATTTTTTCAGAATAAGGTCTGCCTTTTTCAGCATTCTCTTGAGCTTTTCTTAACTTGGCTGCAGCCACCATTTTCATAGCTTTTGTTATTTTCTGAGTTGATTTAACACTCGTAATTCTTTTTCTAAGATCGTCTAAACTTGGCATTTATGATTATTTAATTCCTTTAATTAATTCTACTAATTGTTTTTCAATGCCTTCCTCAATCTTCCCAGTTTTGGCAATAGACTCCATAATCTCAGGCTTATCAGATTTACACTTTTGTAGAACTTTATTTTCAAAGTCTGCTACATCTTTAAGTTCAATATCATCCAAATAACCTTTTACTCCACAGAAAATTGATATAACTTGTTCTGCAACTGTCATGGGAGAATACTGTCCTTGTTTTAAAAGTTCAGTTAACTTCGAACCTCTATTTAAAAGTTTTTGTGTAGATGCGTCTAAATCAGATCCAAATTGAGCAAAAGCTGCCATTTCTCTGTATTGAGCTAACTCTAATTTAATTGATCCAGCCACAGATTTCATAGCTTTAGTTTGTGCAGCTGATCCAACTCTAGATACGGATAATCCAACGTTTACTGCTGGTCTAATTCCTTGATTGAATAGTTCAGTTTCTAAAAATATTTGCCCATCTGTAATAGATATTACATTTGTTGGAATGTATGCAGAGACATCGCCTGCTTGTGTTTCAATAATTGGTAGCGCAGTTAAAGAACCTCCGCCATTTTCATCACTTAATTTAGCAGCTCTTTCTAATAATCTACTATGTAAATAAAACACATCTCCTGGGTATGCTTCACGCCCCGGTGGTCTTCTTAATAATAATGACATTTGTCTATATGCGACTGCTTGCTTAGATAAATCATCGTAAATAATTAAAGCATGCATTCCATTATCTCTAAAATATTCTCCCATAGTACATCCTGTGTAAGGAGCTAAAAACTGAAGAGGCGCAGAGTCTGAGGCTGTTGCGGAAACTATAGTCGTATATTCCATTGCACCAGCATCCTCTAAAGTTTTTACAATCTGAGCAACAGTTGATCTTTTTTGTCCAATTGCAACATATATACAATAAAGTTTTTTACTTTCATCGTCTGACTCATTAATTTTCTTTTGATTGATAATTGTATCGATAGCTACTGCGGTTTTACCAGTTTGACGATCTCCAATTATAAGTTCTCTTTGCCCTCTTCCAACAGGAATTAAGCTATCAATTGCTTTTAAACCTGTTTGCATTGGTTCTCCAACTGATTGTCGTGGAATAATTCCTGGAGCTTTAACTTCAACTCTTTTTCTTTCTAAACTTTTATCTAAAGCTCCTTTTCCATCAATTGGATTTCCTAATCCATCAACAACTCTTCCTAAAAGTTGTTTTCCAACTGGTACATCAACAATCGCACCAGTTCTTTTTACAGTATCACCCTCTTTAATTTCTCTATCATCACCAAATATAACAACACCAACGTTGTCACTCTCTAAGTTTAATGCCATTCCTTTAGAGCCATCAGAAAACTCAACCATTTCTCCTGCTTGAACATTATCCAAGCCATAAATTCTTGCAATTCCATCTCCAACAGACAATACTTGTCCGACCTCTGAAACCTCAGCTCTATCGCCAAGTTTTTTTATCTGTTCTTTCAATATTTTTGTTACTTCTGAAGGATTTATTTCCATTTATGCCTCTATCATTTGTTTTTGAATTTGTTGCAGTTTATTTTTAATAGAATTATCTACCATTGTACTTCCTACTTTTAATACCAAGCCACCAATTAAACTTGGGTCAAATTTATAATTTAACTGTATCTTTGCTCCAAAGTTTTTAGATAGCTCTTCTTTAATTTTAGAAATATCTGTTTCATTAAGTTCTTTAGCTGAAAGAAGCTCTGCTTTTATTTCACCTCTAGCTTTCGAACATACCTCTATAAAATCACTTAAAATTTTTTCTAAATAAAAAAATCTTCTTTTTTGAATTAAAAAAACTAAAAATCTTTTTAAAAGATTATCAAAATTGTTTTTTTCAGAAATTGTTTCAATAACTTTAGTTAAATCCTCAATGCTAGTCGTAGGGTTTTTGATTAAATATCTAAATTCTTCACTTTCATTTATGAGTCTACTAATTGCAACGACTTGTTCCTCTACTTTTGTTAGAGATTTATCTTCGTTAGCCAGCTCAAATAATGCTTGAGCATAACTGTTATTAGAAGTTATTGATATTTTATTTTCGCTCAATTTATACTCTCAATTGTGAAGATGTTTAAAATTTCGCTTAGATAACATACGAATTATCAGTCTTCAAGGCTCAGATTGTGAAAAATGGTAAGATTTAATGGGCTAATTGAAGCTGATAGGGTCAACATCAACTGAAAGTTTCATTCCTTTGGAGAGTTGAAAATCTTTCAATACATCTTTCAATTTTTTCTGAACACTAGATGTTTTTTTTGCCCTTATTAATAGTCTATTTCTGAATTTTTGATTGATTCTATATATTGGAGCATTTACTGGTCCTAAAATTTTTGCATCTATAGACTTTGATAAAATATTTTTAAGTTTTACGGCATCTATATCAAGTTTTTTTTCATTTGATGAAGATAAGATTAAAGCGATAAATCTTTCGTAGGGCGGTAAATTATTCCTCTTTCTTAAATTTAATTCATTTTCTAGAAATTTAAAAGGATCTTCATTTGTAATTTGATTTATAACTTCTGGTTTTAAATTGTATGTTTGGAAATAAATATTAGCTGGTTTGCCGGTTCTACCTGCTCTTCCTGATAACTGGTGGTAAAGTTGTAAATTTTTTTCAGTGCTCCTAAGATCATGTCCTTGAGAAGTTAAATCAATATCTAATACAACAATACAATTCAATTTTGGAAAGTGAAATCCTTTTGATATTAATTGAGTACCTACAAGAATATCTATTTCACCAGATATAATTTTATTCAATTTATCTTTGCCAGATGCTTTATTCATTGTGTCGCTAGAAAAAATTATTGTTTTTTTATTAGGAAAGAGGTTTTTAACTTCCTCTGCAATTTTTTCTACCCCAGGTCCACTAAATACAAACTCACAAACATTTCCTTTTTTACAATCTCTATTTAATTTTGAATTATATCCACAGTAATGACACAAAAGAATTTTTTTATTTTTGTGAAATACTAAATTTATAGAACACCTTGGGCATGTAAAAACATTTAAACATTTTTTACATAACACATAGGGTGCAAAACCTCTTCTATTTATGAAAAAGAGAACTTGATCTTTTTTATTTAAATGTTCTTTTACTTTTTCAAGAGTTTTAAGAGATATAGAACTTTTGGTCGCTAGTTGATTTTGATAAAGATCGATAACATGGTGTTTGGGTAAATTTGCACCTTTATATCGATTAAGTAATCTTGAGTAATTATATTTTTTAATTTTAATATTTTCATATGTTTCGATTGATGGAACTGCAGTTACTAAATTTATTGGAATGTTTTCGTGTTTAGCTCTTGATATTGCCATATCTCTAGCATTATAGATAATTCCTTCATCTTGTTTATAAGATTGATCGTGCTCTTCATCTACAGTTATCAAACCTAATTTTTTGAATGGCAGAAATAAGGATGATCTTGCTCCGAGTACTACTTTAATTTTTCCTGCTGATAATCCATTCCATATAGTTTTTCTTTTTTTTGGGCTGACTTTTGAATGCCAAACTGCAGCTTCAAATCCAAAATAAGATTTAAATTTTTTTTCAAACTCATTTGTTAGTCCTATTTCTGGTAATAAAATTAGAGCTTGCAATCCTATATTTATAATTTTTTCAATAGCTTTAAAATAAACTATTGTTTTTCCTGACCCGGTTGTACCTTGAAGTAAATGAACTCTAAAACTGGTATCATTTTTGGACAAATCTTTATAGGCTTTATCTTGCTCTTCAGAAAGTTGATAGCTTTCTTTTTCATTTGATAGAGCATATTTTAATAAATCTTTGTCATTTTTTATTTTTAAATTTTCGTCATTAATCAAATGCAGTTTTAAACACATTCCTAGGGGTACAATATTGTAATTGGAAAACCACTTTAGAAAATTCATTGTCTTTTTACTTAGCGGTTCAATTTCTATTTTTTCAATTATAGATTTTAATTTAAATTCCTTATTATTCTTTTCTTCAAAAAAATCCCAAATTACACCAATAATATTTTTCTTACCAAATGGAACTTTTACATAATCTCCTGCTTTTAATTTAATATCACTTTCATATGTAAAAGGATAATCAAAGATATTTGGCAACAAAACTGGATATTTCATAAATATTTAATTTTAGTTTTTTTATATCTTAAAAATATATAAATAGATCAAATGAAATATAATTATTACTGGAGAAAATCAGGTTTAAAAAAACCTTATGGGGATAATTTTTTGAGTTTAGTTGAGGAATATAAGCCAAAAAATGTTCTAGAAATCGGTGTTTTTTGTGGTGTTACATCAAGAAATATATGTGAATTGTTAAAGACAAATTTTGGTAGTGATTTTAGATATTACGGATTAGATTTATTTGGATCTTCTAAAACATCAAGTGTAGATGAGATCGAACCTAAATTTCTTGAAAATCAAAAGTTTTCGAATCCACTTAAAACTATCTATTATAATTTCATAAAAAAAGAAAATTTAAATTCAAAGATATCTGTTCAAAATTTTTTAAAGGAATTTTCGCAAAATATTGAGCTAATAAAAGGAGACACAAGGGTGACTTTAGAAAAAGTTCCTTTAAGTGAAATTGATTTCGTATTTTTAGATGGAGGCCATAGTTACGATACTGTTTTAAGTGATTTACAAAAACTTTATGACAACATGAAAAATAACTCTAAAATTGTTTGTGATGATTTTGCAGGTATTACAAAAATTGAAAGTGTTGAAAAAGCAATAAAAGACTTTGCAAATAATAATAAAATAAAACTTGAAGAAAAATTTAAAAGATTTGCTTTATTGAATGTAGAAAAATAATTATTAAGAGTGTATCTGCCTTTTTAACAGATCTCTATTATCATTAATAATCAAGGCTTCTAGAACCAATTTCATTCTCATACTTTCCGAACCAAGAATGTACCAAGAATTGTAAATTCTTTACAAATATTTGATTAGTATTCTCGATTAAAATTAACATTATTAAAACTTTTTTTATTGGTCAAATAGTATTGTGATCAGATCTTTTTTTTTGTCACTATCACTCATTATTGTTCAATATCTAAATCTTTAAACATTTCATAAAAAGTCTTAAATGTAGATGGTCTTCCTTCCAATTTCTCAAATTTTGTTTGAAGTACATATAAAGTTGAATATTTTATTTTATTTTGTCCTTCATTAATTTGTTTAACTTTATTTTTTAATGCATCTCTTTTGATCGGATCATTAATATGTTCTGCTCCTTTAGTTTCTAAAATACAATATTCATTTTCTCCAAGTTTAATAAAAAAATCAGGTATATATGAAGCCCATACTCCATCTACTTTTTGATATGGTATTTTAATAAAGCCCATATTCTTAATACAAGAAACTACGTCTGGTAAGCTTTCTAAATAAACATTCATATCTTCTTCATATGAGTTTGCAAGGAAGTGTCTATTATATACACTTTTTTCAGGTTCAAAATAAATTGCTGTCGTTCCATCTTGCACTCTTTTATTTTTATCTTCACTAAACCTCAGTGTCTTACCAAGTTTTTTTTCAGTTCTATCATTGATAATCACTTTTTTAATTTCTTCTACCATTATTGAAACAATTGTTCTTCTTGTTTCAATTATACATAAGTTTGCTTTTGTTAGATCATTATCAAATTCGATTTTCTTACCAAACAAATAATTTTCGATTAAATCTTTTATCTTTTCACAAATAGTTTCAAAACCCATTCCTTGTTTTAATTTAAGTTCATCCATAACTTCTTTAGCAAATGCACCTAAAATATTATAAACATCTAAAGCATAATTTCTTTCATACTCCTCAACTCTGCTTGTTTCTTTGCTTACTGTAAATTCCCATTCAATTTTCATTTTTTTTATCAAATCTATGTTTTTATACTCTACTGGTTTAAATTTGAATTTACTTACTTCTATTGTTTTAATTAATTCATCATTTCTAAAAATCTTTTCAATAATTTGGGGGAATTCTATATCTAATTTTTCTTTTACTTTCTCATCCTCTACAACTTTTGATGTAATAAAAAATGGAGGAACGTCTTCTCCTACATCTATCTCTTTAACTTTAATACCTTCTTTTTCTAAATCTTTAGCGAACTCCATAAAATTTGGTGTTCCGATTACGGTCAATCTTTCTAATAAATTTTGATCTCTATACATTTTTCTTAATCCACGTCCTAAGGTTTGTTCTGGCAAAATTTTAGGTTTAGCAAATGGTCTTAAACCTACAATTGTTGTAACATTGTTTACGTCCCAACCTTCTTTAAGCATTAAAACAGAAACTATAACTACTTTGTCATTGTCAATATTATCTATTGTATTAGCTTCTCTTCTAAGATTTTGTAATTCCTCTTTTGTTTTTTTTGGAGCATTTTCATTTTCAACAATGTCTCCATTTCTATTTGTATGAATAGTTAAAACTCTTCCTTTTAAATCATCATAATTATTTTCTAAATAATTTGCTACATCATCACAATTTTTTGTATCGTCTGTCATTATGAATAACAAAGCTTTTTTGTCTGTCTCTAAACAAACATTGTAACTTTTCTTCCATTCTATGTAGCCTAAATCGATAAATTGTCTCCACTTTTCAGAAAATTTGGTTGATGGTAATGATTTTAATTCGTCTCTATAAATTTTTTTAGGAACTTCAATATTTTTAACAATATTTTGATGAATTGCTTCAATCAAAGGATAATCCGAAACCGTTTGAACAAAAATTGATGCATCTTTGTGTTTTGGAGTTGCCGTAAAATCTAATTGTAGTGATAACCTACTGTTATTTGACAGCAAACTATTATGAATGTTTTGAATTGTTTTATACCAAACTTGGTCTTCATCATTAATATGATGGGCTTCGTCATTAAGCACAATTAATTCATCAACTTGTTTAATCAGCTTCAATAAATCTATAGTATTTTCCAGTTTTTTTTTGACTTTTTTACCAAAAAAAAAATCTGTTAAATCTTCATCATCTAAACTTGGATTTTTTTCTCTACCTGCATAAATTTGCTGAATATTAGTTAAAAAAATATTACCTTTTTGTTTTTTTACTCTAGCTTGTTTTTGAACATGTATTTCAACATCACTAAAAAAATCTATTTTCCAATTTTGATTGTTTATTCCATCTTCTGGTATGCAGGGATCTTCTCTAAATATATTTAAATTATCAAAATCAGTTTTTAATCTGTCTAATACAATAATGTTTGGTGCAATTATTAAAAAGTTAGAACTAAGCTCATTATTCTCCTCATATAATCTATTAAAATAACTCCAAACTATCAGTAGAGACATGACTTTAGTTTTGCCGCTTCCTGTTGCCATTTTAGTTACTAATCTTAACCAATTTTCAGTAAAGTGTTTTTGAGTAACTTCTAATGAAGAATTATAATTATTAAAAAGTTGGTCTTTATCTCTAATGTTAGCAATTTCGTGTAAAAAAATTATAGTCTCAACAGCTTCACGTTGAGCAAAATAATATCTAAAATTTTCATGCTCTGTATCAAACCACCATTTAAGCAATGCTTTTGTAGTAGTTGTAGCTCCTTTATATTTTTGTTGTCGCCATTCATAAACTTCTTCTCTAATTTTAAGAACCAAAGGAGGTAAAAACTTGCCTAAGTCTTTTTCAACTGTTGGAATCCATCTTTCTTTAGGATCTACAATTTCAAAAGGTGATTTAGTTAAAGACATAATTACATTTCCAAAATTTTCATTGTATCATTTCCAAAAATATCAATTACTTTTACAGCTATTTTCTTTCCTTTGACAATTGGTCTACATGGTGTTTCAAATTCTATTTCATTTTCTTTTGATCTAAAAGACTGCCATTCATTTTCAAAAATATAATCGTTAGTCCATTTGTCTTTGCCGTCTTCTTTTATAATTTCTTTTTTATTTTCAAAATCAAAATCAACACTCCAATAGTCAACCCAGTCACTCCAATTCATTTTGATTACTTGCTTTTTTATTTTTCCATCTTTACCTTTTTCAATTTTAATAATTGAATTGTTCATTAAAATTTCTCTTTTTTCTCCTTTGTCTAATTCACTCAAAGCTTCTTCAAACAAAGTATCACTGTCAAAAACTACATAGCCTTTTAACTTCACACAAAATTCTTTTTTTTTTGTAACAATTTGAGCATCAATGAAAGCAGTATTGTAAAAAATAATTTGATGTTTTTTCACTGCTTTTTTGTCGAATATATCGTTAGGAATATAAAGGCAGTTTAGATCTATACCTTGCTTACCAGCAATATCTCTGATGTTTGGAAATAATCCCATTTCAAATTCAAAACCTAAAATATCAACTGATAAAATTTTATTCTCTAAACATTCATTAATAACACTCTCAACAAATAATCTAGTTACTTGTAAATTAAATGGACCAATAGCTACCGCTCTATTATTTTTGGTACCTTTTATTATTCTATAACCTTCCTCTTTTTTACCTTTATATGCTTTTAAAATTAAATCATAATAATGCTCTTCACTTTGTTCATTTTTAATATTTCTTTGGTTGTACAAATAATCTTTGAAGAAAAATTCTCTTTGATATTTACCTAAGTTTAAAACTTCAAATGGCCTAAAATGTTCACCATTCTTTTCTTTGTCTCTTTGCACTTCTATTAATCTTTTACGAGAAGTATGAATTGCAAATTTACCTAAATCGCATCCAATCCATTTTCTATTTAATTTTTCTGCTACTGACAATGTAGTGCCGCTTCCACAAAAAAAATCAGCTATCAAATCATTCTCATCACTGAAATTTTTGATAATCCTATCCAATAATAATTCTGATTTTGCAGTTGGATAGGGCTGAGCATTGTCGTAACCATAGAAATCTGTCCAATCTGTATCAACAGTAGTTTCTTCAGTTGGTGGTACCCAGTAATAACATCTTGTAGCACCTTCTTTACGCATAATGAATCTTTTTTCTTTCCCAGTTTTTTCCCAATATTCCTTTAAGGTTAAATGTTTATGCTTCGTTATGTATTCATTGTAATTTTCAACAGCTTCTATCGCTTTTTCTTTTTTCCATCTCCATTGTCCAGTTGTAAGCTTGATGCCCAACAATTCATATCTCATAGTTGGCCTATCAGCATTGTTCCAAAAGTTATTCCATTTACCATCAACATTTGCTTCTAATAATTTTTTTTTTGGAACTCTAATTTTTTTATCTGATTTTTTTGAAAATATAAAAATTGAGTCAAAGGCAATATTAAGCATTTTTACTTCAGAAAATTGATTTTGAATATTTTTTGTTTTTCTCTTTATGTAAACTTCGTTTTTAAAACAATCTTCTCCAAAAATTTCATTTAAAACTAATCTTAAAGAAGAATTTAATCTCCAATCACAATGTACAAATATCAAACCATCTTCATGTAGTAGGGAATGTATCAATTTTAAACGTTCATAAATCATCGACAAGAAACTATCCTCGCCTTTGCCCCATGTATCACCGAATGCTAATTGCTCAAGCGCATTTCTCTTTTTTGATAAAGTTTCTTTGCCAATTTCCAGCTCAAATTCAAAATTATCACCAACGTTGAATGGTGGGTCTATATATACAAGTTTTAATCCACCTTGTTTTTCAATTTCATTCTTTAACTCACCATTAATTAAACTAGAGAGAATAAGACTGTTATTTCCCCAAATTAATTTATTTGTCCAGCCAGTTAGTTTTCTGCCCCTAGTATCAAATAAATTTCCTTGTAATTCTGGTTCGATATTTTTACGTGGTTCATCGACATGTTCTATAATTTGAAATGGAAGATTAACATTCGTAACCTCATTACTTTTTCCATTCCATAGTAATTCTATTTCCTCGTTCTTTTTAAAAAGTTTAAATCTATATTGCTCTGGTAATGACTTATTATTTTCAATTAGATTTATTAAATCTCGTTTTTCACTATCACTTAAATCCATAAAATGATTGTAACAAAGATAATACTAAACAACAATTTATCTATTATTAATGTATATCAGTAAATTAAACATTAAATGATTTAAGATTAACAAATCCTGATCGTTGAGTCTATTTGGATAAGAGCAATACAGTCGCGAACCAAGAGCGGACCAAGAGATTTTTTGATTGCGAACCAAGAAAAGACCAAGAATTGTAAAATAAATGTTTAAAAAAGTTAGCAACCACAACAAACTAAAAAAATATTATAAGAGTTAGCTAATTTGATTATTACCTTTGGTATTAAAGGAGAATTTAAGATTTTATAGGATAATGTAGGACATTAAGAGTGAATTTGTCTTTTATCTACTGATAATGCTGCTTCTTTTATAGCTTCAGAAAATGTTGGGTGTGCGTGACATGTTCTTGCAATATCTTCGGAACTAGCTCCAAATTCCATTGCGACAGCCATCTCAGCTATCATTTCTCCTGCATGAGGACCAATAATATGTACACCAAGCACTTTATCAGTTGATTGGTCTGCCAAAATTTTTACAAAACCCTCTGGCTCATCAATTGCTTTGGCTCTTGAATTTGCCATAAAAGGAAATTTACCAATTTTATAACCTATGTTTTCTTTTTTTAATTGCTCCTCGCTTTTGCCAACATAAGCAACCTCAGGAGATGTATAAACAACTCCAGGAATAATATCATAATTAACATGACCTGATTGGCCTGCTATTAATTCTGCAACTGCAATTCCTTCCTCTTCAGCTTTATGGGCTAACATTGGGCCATCAATAACATCACCTATTGCATAAATATTTTTAACATTCGTTTCAAAATTTTTATTTACTTTAACTCTTCCTTTTTCATCTAACTTTACACCAACTTTATCTAAATTTAAGTTTTTAGTATAAGGTCTTCTTCCTACAGAAATTAAAACAACATCAACATCATGTTTAACTTTTTGGCCATCATTTTGCGAAGTCTCAACCGTCACACCGTTAGAGTTTTTAGTTATTTTATCAACTTTAGTATTAAGGTTGAATTTTATACCTTGTTTCTTTAATATTTTCATAAATTCATTTGAAATATCTCGATCCATTCCAGGCGTGATATGATCTAAAAATTCAACGACTGTGACTTCAGTGCCAAGTCTTGACCAAACTGATCCCATTTCCAACCCTATATATCCTCCACCAACAACAATCATTTTATTTGGGAGTTTGGGAATAGATAGGGCTCCAGTTGAAGAAAGAATTCTCTCTTCATCAAAATCTACTCCAGGCAATGAAACTGGCTCTGATCCTGTACTGATTATTGTTTTATCAGTTTGAATTATTTTAGTGCCTTCCAAGCCTTCAATTTTTATTGAATTCTCGTTCTCAAATGAACCTTTGCCTTTAAAATAAGTGACCTTGTTTTTTTTGAATAAAAATTCAACTCCTTTAGTCAAAACTGTTACAGCTTTGTCTTTATTTTTCATCATTTTATCTAAATTGAGTTTTATTTCTCCAGTCTCGATTCCAATTTTTTCAAAATTTTTAGCACTGTGAAATTTTTCAGATAAATTAAGTAAACTTTTTGATGGGATGCATCCAATATTTAAACATGTCCCTCCTAGAGATCCTCTAGACTCTATGCATGCTGTTTTAAGTCCAAGTTGAGACAATCTAATTGCACAAACATAACCACCAGGACCACCACCAATTACTGTAACATCAAATTTTTCTGACATATTATAAATTTAAAAATAACCTTCTTGGATCTTCTAAGTTTTCTTTAACAGTTTTTAAAAAACTCACAGATTCTTTTCCATCAATTATTCTATGATCATAAGACAATGCTAAAAACATTACAGGTCTAGCTTTTATCTCACCATCGACAACAACAGGTCTTTCAACAATATTATGCATTCCAAGAACTGCTGATTGTGGAGGGTTTAAAATAGGAGTAGATAACATTGATCCATAAACACCTCCGTTGCTAATTGTAAACGTTCCCCCTTGAAGATCCTCTATGGTAAGACTGCCATTTTTTGCTTTGTCTGACAGATCTTTTATGTTTTTTTCAATGTCAGCAAAAGACATTTCATCTGCATTTTTTAATACTGGAACTACTAATCCTTTTTCAGTTCCTACTGCAAAGCTCACATTATAATAATTTTTGTAAACCATTTCATCATTTTCAACTTCAGCATTTATTGCAGGAAATAATTTTAATCCTACTATACAAGCTTTCACAAAAAAGGACATGAAGCCAAGTTTAATTCCATAACTATTTTGGAAATCTTCCTGGTTATCTTTTCTCATTGAAATTATATTTGACATATCAACCTCATTAAACGTTGTAAGCATAGCTGCATTATTTTGAGCCTCTTTTAAACGTTTAGCAATCGTTTGTCTTAGTCTTGACATTTTAATTCGTTCTTCTTCGCCGTATTGAATTTTTCTTTCGTTAGGTTGAGGGTTAGCTCCCATTAAACTTATTAAATCACCTTTTAAAATTCTACCATCTTTACCTGTCCCTTTTACTTCATCTAAATTAATTTTATTTTCAACAACCATTTTTCTTACAGCAGGAGAAAGTGTTTTATTTTGTTTAATAGGCTTGGTTTCTTTAACTTCATCAGTTAATACCAATGGTTCTTCGTCAAGCAATAAAGGTTCTTGAGTTTTTTTTGTATCTTTTTTCTTTTCGATTTCTAAATTTATTACATTATTTTTTTCAACGTTTCCTTTAACCGGCTCAGCTTCCTTTTCTTCTTTAAGAGCACCACCTTCTGAAATCATTCCTAATACAGTTCCAACTTCGACTGTATCACCATCTTTTGAGTTGATCTCTGATATAACACCACTCGCAGGTGCAGGAACTTCTAAGTTTACTTTGTCAGTTTCTAATTCTACTACAGCTTCATCAGCAACTACGTTATCACCCTTTTTCTTTAACCATTTCGTGACCGTAGCCTCTGTAATACTTTCTCCCAAAACTGGAACTAATATTTTTTCACTCATTTATTCAAATACTTTATTTATAATTTCTTGTTGTTCAGAATTATGTCTTCTTGCATAACCTGTAGCAGGTGTAGCATCTGGACTTCTTCCAATGTAAGAAATTGCATTGTTTTTAGCCTTAATAGTCTCTAATGTCCATTGTATATAATCTCTAACAGCAAACCAAGCACCCATATTTTTGGGCTCCTCTTGGCACCAATAAAATTTTGAATTTTTTGCAAATGGTTTTAGCTCTTTAACCAAACTTTTTGCAGGGAAAGGATATAGTTGTTCAATTCTATACAAAATCACATCATTGATTTTTAGTTTCTCTCTTGCTGCGAGAAGATCAAAATAAATTTTTCCAGAGCATAATATTACTTTTCTAATTTTTTTATCTTCTTTTAACTTAATAAAACCTTTTTGCTTAGTATCTCTAGCATGATCCCATAGCACTCTATGAAAAGAATTTTTTTTACTAAAATCTTCTAAATTTGATACACAATATTTATTTCTTAAAAGTGACTTAGGTGTCATTATAATTAAAGGTTTTCTAAAATCACGGTGCATCTGTCTTCTTAAAGCATGAAAATAATTTGCAGGTGTAGTACAATTCATAACTTGTAAATTATCATTTGCACATAATTGTAAAAATCTCTCTAATCTCGCAGAAGAGTGCTCTGGACCTTGTCCTTCATAACCATGGGGTAATAACATAACCAGTCCTGATGCTCTTTTCCACTTTCTTTCACCAGATGATATAAATTGATCAATAATTACTTGTGCACCATTTGCAAAATCTCCAAATTGAGCTTCCCAAATTGTCAATGTATTCGGTTCTACTAAACTGTATCCATATTCAAATCCTAAAACTGCAAGTTCAGATAAAAAACTATCTACAATTTCAAAATTTTTTTGGTTACTAGATATATTGTTTAAAGGTATGTACCTTGAATTATCAATTTGATTTCTTAAAACTGAGTGTCTTTGACTAAAGGTACCTCTACCTGAGTCCTGACCTACTAACCTTACTGGATAACCTTCAACTAATAATGAACCAAATGCTAAAGACTCAGCTGTTGCCCAATCAATTCCTGAGCCTTCATTAATAGTTTTTTTTCTATTTTCCATAATTTTTGTTATGGTTTTGTGAATATTTTTATCAGTTGGAAAAACATGTATTCTGTCAGAAATATTATTTAAAATTTTCAAATCTGATCCAGTTACACCTCTTTTATCTTTACCTCTTTCGGGTTTATATCTCGACCAAGTTCCCTCAAACCACCTAATTTTAGGTTTATAATTTTTCGCATTTTTAAATTGATCATCTAATAAATTTTTAAAATCAATAATTTGTTGATCTAAATCTTGTTTCGTAAAAAGTCCTTCATTTACGAGCTTTTCACCATAAATTTTAATTGTAGATGGATGAGATCTAATTTTTTTGTACATAAGTGGTTGGGTGAAAGATGGCTCATCTCCCTCATTATGTCCAAATCTTCTGTAACATATTAAATCAATTACAACATCTCTATTAAATTTTAATCTAAACTCAGTTGCTATTCTAGTTGCGTAAACAACTGCCTCAGGATCATCTCCATTAACATGGATGATTGGTGCATCAACCATTTTACCTACGTCAGAAGGATAAGGGGAAGATCGCGCAAATCTAGGACTTGTTGTAAATCCAATTTGGTTGTTAACAATAATATGGATTGTCCCTCCAGTGTTATGACCAGGAAGTCCGGACATCGCAAAACACTCTGCTACTATTCCTTGTCCTGCAAATGCAGCATCGCCGTGAATTAATATTGGTATAACTTTATTTCTTTGTTTGTCTTGGTGAAAAAATTGTTTAGCTCTAGTTTGGCCAAGAACAACAGGATTAACTGCCTCTAAATGTGAAGGATTATCTGTTAAACTAACGTGTACAGGATTTCCATCAAATTCTCTATCAGATGAGGCTCCTAAATGGTATTTGACATCTCCAGCACCATCTTCTGAACCATCCATTTCACCAGCAAATTCATTAAAAATTCTTTTATAAGACTTTTGTAAAACGTTTGCTAAGACATTTAGTCTTCCTCTATGTGACATTCCTATTTTAACTTCTTTTATTTTGGATTGTCCTCCAATTTTTATAATTTGCTCAAGAGCAGGTATTAGACTTTCTCCGCCATCCAAACCAAATCTTTTAGTACCAACATATTTTGTATTTAAAAATTTTTCAAAGCCCTCTGCTTGTATTAATTTATTTAAAATCGCTTGCTTTCCATTTTTTGTAAACTTGAGTGCATTTTCGTCTTTTTCAACCCTATCTCTAAACCACATTCTCTCAGTTGGATTTGAAATATGCATATATTCATAACCTATGGGACCACAATAAGTTTTTTTTAAAAACTTCAGTATTTCTCTAATATTTGCACTTTTTTTATTTATTATTCCGTTTAGAAAAATTTCTTTGTCATAATCTTCTTTTTTAAAACCATAGTACTCAGGATGTAATTCGTCTAAATATTCTGACTTCATCAATTCTAAAGGATCTAATTTTGATAATAGATGTCCCCTTAGCCGATAAGCTCTTATCAAGGCTACGGCACTTATTGAATTTTTATTTGAATTTGCAATTACTTGAAAATTAAACTTGCTAGAATTATCTTTGTTTTTTTCATTTTCTTTAGCTGTTTTCTCAACATCTTCTATATTAATTTTTTTTGAGAAAGGTTTCCACGACGGTCCATTTATCTCATCGACTAATATCTTCATATCCTCATCTACACCTGAGAAATATTCAATCCAACTTTCAGATAGAGATGGATCTTTATTTATAAATTTTACATACATTTCCTCAATAAATGCACTATTGGCCTTATTTAGAAATGATGTTTTTTTATATTCCAGATTTTTAGGAGAGCTCATTTTATTTTAATATAATACTAAATTTTGTTTTCAATTGGACAATTTATTTAACAATGTTTTTCCAATTTCTGAAGGGGATGTGGCGACTTCTATACCACAATCTTCCATTTTTTTGATCTTATCTTTGGCCCCGCCTTTGCCACCTGATATTATAGCGCCTGCATGTCCCATTCTTCTACCCGGTGGTGCTGTAACACCTGCAATAAAACCAACCATGGGTTTTTTTATTTCATGATTTTTTACAAATTCAGCTGCTTCTTCTTCAGCTGATCCTCCTATTTCACCAATCATTAAAATTGATTTAGTTTCCTCATCCTTTAAAAATAAATCTAAACAATCAATGAAGTTCGTACCATTTATTGGATCACCACCTATACCTATACATGTTGATTGTCCCAAATCATTCTCTGTAGTTTGTGCGACAGCCTCATAGGTCAAAGTTCCAGATCTTGATACAATACCAACAGAACCCTTTTTATGTATATTTCCTGGCATTATTCCGATTTTGCATTCATCAGGCGTAATTATCCCTGGACAATTGGGACCGATTAATCTTGATTTTGAATTAAGTAACTTTTTTTTGACCTTAATCATATCAAGAACTGGTATACCCTCAGTGATACAAACGATTAATTCTAAGTTAGCTTCAATGGCCTCTATGATTGCTGTGGATGCAAATTTCGCAGGAACATAAATCATAGTTGCGTTGGCACCAGTTTCATCGACTGCTTCCTTTACTGTATTAAATACTGGTCTATCTAGGTGAGTTTGACCACCTTTTTTTGGTGTAACTCCTCCGACTAAATTTGTTCCATATTTAATTGCTTGCTCTGAATGAAAAGTTCCGTGACTACCCGTAAAACCTTGGCAAATTAACTTTGTATTTTTATTAACTAAAACAGACATTTATTTAATAGCCTCTACAATTTTTTTAGCAGCATCTGATAAATCAGAAGCAGAAATTAACTCAAGACCTGAATTATCAAGTATTTTTTTTCCCTCTTCAAAATTTGTTCCGGCCAATCTTACAACTAAAGGAACATTCATTTTTATTTCTTTTGCTGCGTCTACAACACCTTGGGCAAGAACATCACACCTCATTATTCCGCCAAAAATATTAATCAATATTCCTTTAACATTTTTATCTGATAAGATTATTTTAAAAGCAGCTGCCACTTTTTCTTTAGAAGCTCCACCACCAACATCTAAAAAATTTGCTGGTTCCTTTCCATATAATTTAATTATGTCCATAGTTGCCATTGCGAGCCCAGCTCCATTAACCATGCATCCAATTGTTCCATCAAGTTTAATATATGCTAAATCATGCTTGCTAGCTTCTATCTCTGTTTCTTCTTCTTCATTGAGGTCTCTCAACTCAATTAGCTCTGGATGTCTGAATAAAGCATTTCCATCAAAATTCATTTTTGCATCTAAACAAATCAACTCTTTTTCTTTTGTTAAAATTAAAGGATTAATTTCAATTAGATTAGCATCCGTTTCTATAAATAATTTGTATATGGACTTTATTAGACTAATTCCTTGTTCTTTTGTTTCTTCATCTAGATTAAAAATACTTATTATTTTATTACAATTTTCATCAGATATTTCGTTATCTAAATCTACTTTTGTTGTTAAAATTTTCTCAGGAGATTTGATTGCGACTTCCTCTATATCCATACCCCCTTGATCACTTGAGATAAAAGCTATCTTTGAGCTTGCACGATCTACTACACAAGACAAATAAAATTCTTTATCAATGTTAGATGAAACTTCGACATATAATCTTTTAACAATTCTTCCACTAGGTCCTGTCTGATGAGTGATTAATTTTTTTCCAAGCAAAGATTTTGCCTCTGTTTCAAGACTTTTTAAATCATTTACTATTTTAACTCCACCAGCTTTACCTCTGCCTCCAGCATGAATTTGTGCTTTCAACACATATTTATCAGTTTTAAGATTTTTAGCTTTTTCCAATAATTCATTTACATCTAGAGCATAAACTCCATCCGGAACTTTAGCTCCATATTTTCTAAGTATATTCTTTGCTTGGTGTTCGTGAATATTCATTAACTAGTTATTTAAACTAGGATCAATTTTGGATGCAGCTTCCCATAATTTTTTTACAGCATCTACTGAGTTATTAAACTCAGATTTTTCATTTTCATCTAGCTCAATTTCTTCGATTTTTTCTATACCGTTCTTTCCAACAATTACTGGCACTCCAGCGTAAATATTGCTTATTCCGTATTGTCCATTTAAATGAGCAGCACAAGGGAGCATTTTTTTGCTATCTTTTAAGTATGCTTCTGCCATTTCAACACCTGAAGCTGCCGGTGCATAAAATGCTGAACCTTTTTCTAAATATTTAACAATTTCAGCACCTCCATCTCTAGTTCTTTGATTTATACTTTCCAATTTATCTTTTGAAATTTTTCCTTCTTTTACTAAATCTAATAATGGTTTTCCTGAAACTTTTGTAAATCTTGGTAGAGGAACCATAGTATCTCCATGACCTCCCATTACCATTGCCTCAATTTCTTTAACAGGCACATCTAACTCTAAAGATAAAAAAAGTTTAAATCTTGATGTGTCCAATATTCCAGCCATTCCAACAACTTTGTCAGGCGATAGTCCAGAAAATTTTTGAAAAGCCATAACCATTACATCCAATGGATTTGTAATACATATAACAAAGGCATTTGGTGCATTCTGCTTTATACCTTCAGCAACCTGTTTTATAATTTTTAAATTTATTCCTAATAAATCATCTCTACTCATTCCTGGTTTTCTTGGAACACCAGCCGTAATAATGATTACATCTGAATTTTTTATATCTTCATAATTATCAGTACCTGAAAATTTTACATTAAATCCATCTACAGATGAAGACTGTGCAATATCCAATGCTTTACCTTTAGCAATTCCACTTGCTACGTCAAATAATACTACTTCATCAACAAGCTCCTTTAGTCCAATTAAATGTGCTAAAGTTCCACCTATTTGTCCAGCTCCTATTAATGATATTTTTGACATTTTACTATTTCATTGTTGGCATTATAAATTCAGGATCTGATCTAACACCTGAAGGCCATCTTGAAGTAATTGTTTTTAATTTAGTATAAAATCTAACTCCTTCTGGCCCGTGCATATGTTGATCTCCAAATAATGATCTCTTCCATCCACCAAAACTATGAAAAGCAACTGGCACAGGGATAGGGATATTAATTCCAACCATTCCTACTTTAATTTGATTTGCAAATGTTCTTCCTGCATCTCCATCTCTTGTATAAATACTTGTTCCATTACCAAACTCATGGTCATTAATTAAGTTTAATGCTTCATTAAAATCTTTAGCTCTGACAACAGATAATACAGGTCCAAATATCTCCTCTTTATAAATTCTCATATCTTTTTTAACATTATCAAATAAGCAACCGCCAATATAATAACCGTCTTCATAACCTTGAAGTTTGATATCTCTTCCGTCAACCACAAGGTCTGCACCTTCTTTAATACCTAAATCAACATAACCTCTTACTCTTTCAAGATGCTCTTTTGTTACTAAAGGACCCATTTCAGAATTCTTATCCATGCCTGGTCCAATTTTTAAAGCTTCTACTTTTTTAGATAATTCATCGACTAGTTTGTCACCTACATTACCAACAGCAACAGCAACAGATTGAGCCATACATCTTTCTCCTGCAGACCCGTATGCTGCACCCATTAGACCGTTTACTGCTTGATCTAAATCACAATCTGGCATTACAACACAATGATTTTTAGCTCCTCCAAGAGCTTGAACACGTTTTTCATTTTTGGCTGCATTTTCATAAATGTATTTAGCAATAGGTGTTGATCCAACAAAACTTACTGCGGATATATCTTTATGTTCCAAAATTGCATCTACAACTTCTTTATCTCCATTAACAACATTCAAAACCCCATCTGGTAAACCAGCTTCACTAAAAAGCTCTGCAAGTTTTAATGGACAAGATGGATCTTTTTCAGAAGGTTTTAATACAAATGTATTTCCGCAAGCTATTGCCATTGGAAACATCCACATTGGAACCATTGCAGGAAAATTAAATGGTGTAATACCTGCACATACACCTAATGGCTGTCTCACTGACCAGCTATCAATGTTTGTACCTACATTTTCTGTAAAGTCACCTTTTAGCATTTGTGGAATTCCACATGCAAATTCAACTACCTCTAAACCTCTTGTGAGAGAACCTTTGGCATCTTCATAAACTTTTCCATGCTCTGATACAATCATCTTGGCTAGCAAGTCAGAATTTTTTTCAATTATTTCTTTGTATTTAAATATTATTCTAGCTCTTTGTATTGGAGTTACATTTGACCATGTTTCAAATGCTTTTTTTGCTTTTTGTACTGCTAAATCAAGATCTTGTTTTGTACCAAGTCTAACCTCTGACTCTTGTTTGCCTATAGCAGGATTAAATACTTTTCCTTTTCTATCAGATGTACCTGAAACAATTTTACCATCGATAAAATGCTCAATTAAATTCATGGATGTATTTAAATAAGTAATTATGTGGTTGCAAGCATTTTCTTTATCTCAGCAATGGCTTTTGCTGGATTTAATCCTTTTGGACATGCGTTAGTGCAGTTCAAAATCGTATGGCATCTATAAAGCTTAAGTTCATCTGCAACCTTTTGAAGTCTTTCCTTTCTATCTTCGTCTCTGCTATCCATTATCCATCTATAAGCTTGTAATAAAACTGCAGGACCTAAATACTTATCGCCATTCCACCAATAACTAGGACATGAAGTAGAACAACAAGCACACATTATACATTCATAAGCTCCATCAAGTTTAGCTCTATCTTCTGGAGATTGATGAATTTCTGTTGTTTCACTTTTTGAATTATTTTTTAACCAAGGTTCAATGGATTGGTATTGTTTATATAATCCACTTAAGTCTCCTATTAAATCTTTTTTTACTTTTAAGTGAGGCAAAGGGTATATATCTATATCTCCCTTGATTTCTGCATGTGGCTTAGTACATGCAAGACCATTTTTTCCACCCATATTCATTGCACAAGAACCACAAACTCCATGCGCACAAGATCTTCTATATGCAAGTGTTGGATCAATTTCGTTTTTAATTTTATTTAGTATGTCTAAAACTTTAGATGGGCAATTATCCATATCTACTTCATATGTGTCTATTCTTGGGTTCTCTCCAGTGGATGGATCCCATCTATAAACATTTACTTTTCTGATATTCTTTGAACCGGTTTTGTCTTTAAAATATTTACCTTTATTAACTTTTGAGTTTTGTGGTAAATTTAATTGAACCATTAATACACTCTTTCTTGTGGAGGAAAATATTGGACTTCATTTGTTAATGTTGAAGTATGTACATCTCTGTATTCAATTTTAGTATTTTTTCCATCACACCAAGATAATGTATGTTTCATAAATTTTTCATCATTTCTTTTCGGATAATCTTCACGAGCATGAGCTCCTCTGCTTTCTTTTCTGTGATATGCAGAATCTACGGTTGTTATTGCTTGTCTAATTAAATTATCAAATTCTAAAGTCTCAACTAAATCAGTATTGAATACCAACGATTTATCTTTAACAGAAATCGATTCCATGCCGTCATATGTTTTTCTGATCTCGTCTACACCCTCTTTAAGATTCTTTTCAGTTCTAAATACAGCACATTTAGACTGCATTGTTTTTTGCATCGCCAGTCTAAGTTCAGCAGTTCCATTATCTCCCTCTGCATGCCTTAGTTTATCAAATCTATTTAGACATTTTTCAGTTTCGCTTTCACTAACTTCTTCGTGAGGCGTTCCAGGTTTTACCAATTCTGCTGCTCTCTTTGCTGCTGCTCTTCCAAAAACAACCAAGTCAATAAGTGAATTTGAACCTAGTCTATTTGCTCCATGCACAGATACGCACGCGGCCTCACCAATCGCCATCAAACCTGGGACTGTTTTTTGAGATCCGTTTACTGTTAAAACTTCAGCTTTATAATTTGTTGGTATACCACCCATATTATAATGAACTGTTGGAACAACTGGTATCGGTTCTTTGGTTACATCTACATTTGCAAATAATCTTGCTGCCTCAGTAATGCCTGGCAATCTATCTTCAATAACTTTTTTATCCAAATGACTTAAATATAAATGAACATGGTCTTGATCTTTACCAACACCTCTTCCCTCATTGATTTCAATAGACATTGATCTGCTAACTACATCTCTTGATGCAAGATCTTTTGCGTTGGGAGCATATCTCTCCATAAATCTTTCACCTTTAGAGTTTACCAAATATCCACCTTCACCTCTTACACCTTCAGAAATAAGTGTTCCGTGTCCATATATTCCTGTAGGGTGAAATTGTACAAACTCCATATCTTGAAGAGGTAATCCAGCTCTTAATACCATTGCATTACCATCACCAGTACAAGTATGTGCAGATGTTGCTGAGTAATACACCTTCCCATATCCTCCTGTGGCTATAATTGTTATGTGAGATCTAAAACGATGAATCGTTCCATCATTTAAATTCCAGGCAATTAAACCTTTGCATTGTCCATCTTTCATAATTAAGTCTAATGCAAAATATTCAATAAAAAATTCTGTATTATGTTTAAGTGCTTGACCATACAATGTATGGAGAATTGCATGACCAGTTCTGTCTGCTGCAGCACAAGTTCTTTGTACAATTCCATTTCCATAATTTTTTGTCATTCCTCCAAATGGTCTTTGATAAATTTTTCCATCTTCTGTTCTACTAAAAGGAACACCATACTTTTCTAATTCTAAAACTGCTTTTGGAGCTTCCTTACACAAATATTCAATACTATCTTGATCGCCTAACCAATCTGCTCCTTTTACAGTATCGTACATATGCCACCGCCAATCGTCTTCTCCCATGTTTCCAAGGGCTGCTGAAATTCCACCTTGGGCAGCTGATGTATGACTTCTGGTTGGAAAGACTTTAGAAATGCATGCAGTTTTTAATCCAGCTTCACTTAAACCAACCGCAGCTCTTAGGCCAGAACCTCCAGCACCAAGGACAACGACATCGTATTCATGATCTATAATATTATAAGATTTCATATAGTTAGTTTAAATACCGCAAATATTGTAATTAAAGGAATTGTTATAGCAAAAAAATTTAAAGCTTTGTTTGCGGCATTTTTGATTTTTTCGTCTTTAATATAGTCTTCAAAAACCTCACTTATGCTTAATGCTGAGAAAAAGTACGCAAAAATAAGAAATAGACTAAATATAAACTTTGAAGGTTGAGAAGTTAGAAAAGTTAATATCTCTAAGTAACTTTTATCATAAATACTAACCAAATTTAAAGCAAACCATAACATCAAAGGTACTAATATGAGAGAACTCACCTTTAAAAATACCCATTTTTTTGTTACTGCTCTCATTACAATAAATTTCGTCCTATTAAATAAATTGAAACGGTTAATATAAAAGATCCAAATATGACAATTAACCCTGTAATTTTTGTGGTTTTTAATTCAAATCCATAACCAAAATCCATGATTAGATGTCTTATCTCACTTAAGATTTGGAAACTAAAAGACCATGTAATACCCAAGATGAAAAATTTCCCAATAATAGATTGGAGGAATAATTTTATAAATTCATGACTTCCTTCGCTAAATGAAAAAAAAATAAAAAAGATACAAATTAAAGTTATTGCTAATATATTTATTATTCCTGTAATTCTATGAGATATTGAAACTAAAGATGAAACATGCCATCTATAAATTTGAATATGAGGAGATAAAGGATTATTTTCCATTTTGATTTGCTTTCATTATTGTTTCTGCAATTTCAACAGAATTTAATGCGGCGCCTCTTAATAGGTTATCTGAAACGATCCACAAATTAATTGAGTTCTCTTTAGTTTTATCATCTCTAATTCTTGAGATAAATGTTTCATCACTACCAGTTGCTTCTATTGGTGTACTATATCCTCCATTTTCTCTTTTATCTATAACTCTACAACCATCAGCATTATTTAACGCTTCTCTGATTTGTTCTAGAGAATAAGGATTTTCAAACTCTATATTTACTGACTCTGAATGTGATACAAGAACAGGAATTCTGACGCATGTAGCTGTTAGCTCTATATTTTTGTCCAGTATTTTTTTTGTTTCATTAGTCATTTTCAATTCTTCTTTTGTGTATCCATCATCCGAAAAAACATCAATGTGAGGAATGATATTGAAAGCTATTTGTTTAGTAAAATTTTTAGATTCAACAGAATTTCCATCAAGATAAGATTTAGTTTGTTCAATCAATTCATCCATAGGTGCTTTTCCGCCTCCAGAAACAGATTGATAGGTGGAAACTATTACTCTTTTTATTTTATATAAATCATGTAATGGTTTAAGAGCTAATACTAACTGAGCTGTTGAGCAGTTAGGATTTGCCACAATATTTTTTTTCATTTCATTAATTTTTTCTGCGTTCACTTGAGGTACAATAAGTGGAACGTCAGGATCCATTCTAAAAAAACTAGAATTATCAATTACAGTTGTTAATTTTGCTGCACTTTCTGCATATTGTTCTGCAATTTTACCACCTGCTGCAAAAAAAGTTATATTTGCATTTGAAAAATCGTATTTTTCAAGATCATGGACTTCATAATCTTTGCCCTTAAAACTTATTTTTTTTCCAGCACTATTAGAAGAAGCTACTAAAAAAAGGTTATTAAATTTAATATCCTTTTTTTCTATAACTTCTAGTGTCTTTCTTCCAACATTACCGGTTGCACCGATGATAGCTATATTAGTCATTTTAAAGATTTATACTAAATGAAAGGTAAATCGCAAACTGTTCCGTTAAAACTATTACCATTTATATCAATTTTGAATGTTTGCTTTGCTTCAAAATATGGTTTTTTTATCATAGCTATACCAATTACCTGTTTAAAAGTTGGATTGTAACAACCTGATCTTAGTTCTCCGATTATATTATTTTTTTCATCTGTTAAATTCATTGAACCAGTTACGCTTATTTTATCAGTATCAATTTTAACGCCCATTAGTTTTCTTTTAATTCCTTCAGACTTTATTTTTTTCAATTTCTCTTTTCCTAGAAATTCAACATCACTTTCAATATTAATATATTTATCAAAGCCACATTCGTATGGGTTGTCTCCATTGTCCATATCGTTTCCTTGAGAAAGTAATCCACTTTCGATACGTTCAATTAAATTAGGACATCCTGCTCTAATATTAAACTCATCTCCGATTTCAAATAAATGATCGTATAGTTTTAAACCCGCCTCATTATTCTCTACATATATTTCATATCCACCTTGTTTAGACCATCCTGATTGAGCAATTAAATGTTTGGCTCCAGCAAAATCAAAATAATCAAAACCAAAAAATTTTAAATTTGTTATTTTTTCACCAAAAACTTTTTCCATTAATTTAAATGATTTAGGCCCTTGCACAGCCATAATGTCAACTTCGGGTTCGATAATATTTACATCAAATTTATTTCCAATTGCCAATCCTTTTGCAAATAAGATTACATCCGTATCTGCAATAGAAACCCACCATTTATTCTCATTAAATCTTAGAACAACTGGATCATTAATTAATCCAGCATTATCATCTATGATTGGACAATAATAACATCTTCCATCTTTTGATTTTGAAAGATCTCTACAAGTCATAAGTTGAACCAATTTTGCAGCATCTTTTCCAGTAATCTCTACTTGTCTTTCAGCAGCCACATCCCAAACTTGAACATGCTCTTTTAAATGATGATATGAGTCTTCTAAAGAACCAAATGCAGCAGGAAGCAACATATGATTGTATATTGTGTAAGCTGTAACACCTTGTTTTTCAATTCTTGATGTATAAGGCGTACCTCTAAGTCTTCTTGATTTTGCAATAGAAAAGTTTTTCATTATTAGCTTAGTGTCATCTTTTTATCTATTTGTAAAGAAAGTAAGTTGTTTATTTGAAAGAAATCTAAGTAAGTTCCTTAGCTCTTTTTCTTAATTCAAATTTTTGGATTTTACCTGTTGATGTTTTTGGAAGTTCACAGAAGTCTATTTTTTTTGGAATTTTGAAACCTGCTAGAGTTTCTCTACAAAAATCGATTAATTCTTTTTCATTTGTCTCTTTATCTGCCACTTTCTCTATAAATGCGCATGGAACTTCTCCCCATTTCTCATCTGGTTTTGCTACTACAGCAACAATTGAAACAGCTGGGTGCTTAGAAAGTGTGTTTTCGATTTCGATAGAAGAAATATTCTCTCCACCTGAAATAATAATATCTTTCGACCTATCTTTAACCTTGATGTATCCATCTGGATAAATAACTGCCAAATCACCAGAGTGAAACCATCCATCTTTCATAGCCTTTTCAGTGGCCTCTTTGTCTTTAAAATACCCTTTCATAACAACATTACCTTTGATCATTATCTCGCCAATGGTTTCTCCATCCATAGGCACGGGTTTCATAGTTTCTGGATCTAAAACAACCACTCCTTCTGTGTTTGGAAATCTCACCCCTTGTCTTGCTTTAATTTCATTAATTTTGTCTTCTTCAAAACCATTCCATTCATCATTCCAAGCACATTGTAAAACATGTCCATATGTTTCTGTTAAACCATAGACATGCATTACCTCAAATCCTAATGCTTTCATTTTTTTGAAAATAATACTTGGAGGTGGTGCTCCAGCAGTCAAAACATAAACTTTGTTTTTTAATTCTTTGATATCATTTTGTGATGCACCTGTTATCATATTAAGTACAATAGGTGCACCTCCAAAATGGGTAATGTCGTGCTTTTCAATTAATTCAAATATTTTTTTTACATCAATAGCTCTTAAACAAACTGTTTTTCCATTTAACATTGGTATTGTCCACGGGTACCCCCATCCATTACAGTGGAACATTGGTACAACTGTTAAAAAATTTAATCTATTTGGCATATTCCATGCAACAGCACTACCTGTTGACATTAAATAAGAACCTCTATGATGATAAACAACACCTTTTGGATTTCCGGTTGTTCCAGACGTATAACTTAAAGAAATTGCTTGCCATTCATCCTTTGGTTTTTTCCAAATATAATTTTCATCACCAGTGCTTAAAAATTCCTCATATTCTCTATCTCCAATTTTTTTTAACAAGGATTGGTCAGCAAAATCATCTTGAACATCAATTACGATTGGTTTTTCTTTTAAAGTTGATAAAGCCTTTTCTGCAACTGCATGCAATTGTCTATCTATTATTAATACTTTTGCTTCACTGTGTTCTAAAATATAAGCAACAGTTTTTGCATCAAGTCTTGAATTAATTGTATTTAAAACGGCTCCTGTCATAGGAACAGAATAATGTGCTTCAAAAATCTCTGGAGTATTAAAGGTCATAACTGAAACTGTGTCTCCTTCAACAATACCAATTTTCTCTAGTGCACTTGCAAATTTGGTACACCTGTTAAATACTTCAGTCCATGTGAAAGATTTTGTTTCATATACTAAAGCCTCATAATTTGGATAAATGTCTTTTGCTCTTTCTAGAAAGCTAAGCGGTGTTAACGGGACATAATTTGAAGGATTTTTATCTAAGTTCTGATTATATTTATTCATCAGTTAAATTTTGCGCTCATAGTATATTTACTACCAGAAATAGCAGATTTATAATGGCTCTCAGCTCTAGGCAAAATTTTGTCAAAATAATAATTTCCTGTATTTAATTTATCTTCATAAAACTCTTTATTGTTTTCCAAATTTTCATAGCTTTTTCTCATTGTTTTTAGCCATATAAATGAAAGACAAAAATAACCAAAAAATCTTAAATAATCGTTACATGATGCGCTTATATCGTCTTTTGGCGTATTGCCATTAGGAGATATCCAGTCCGTGAAATCTGACAATATATTTTTTAATTCAGATATTTTTTTTACATGTTCATTTAAATTGTCTACTTTTGAACAATTTTGAATTTCTGTATCTACATATTTCATAAAATTTTCAAAAACTTTTTTCTGACTAATTTTTCTAAATACAAAATCAATTGCCTGCACAGAATTAGTTCCTTCGTAAATAGGTGTAATTCTATTATCTCTAAATAATTGTTCTATCCCTTGGTCTTTGGTATAACCATAGCCACCAAAAACCTGAATTGCTTCATTGGTTATTTCCATACCCATATCTGTAAAAAATGACTTAATTACTGGGGTCATAAGACCTACAATATCCGATGCATCTTTTTTTACTTCCTCTGAACTATGACTTAAGCTTACATCTACCTGCTGAGCCATCCAAAAAGATAAGGATCTTTCTCCCTCAATTATAGACTTCATATTTAATAAACTTCTTCGAATATCTGCGTGCTTAATAATTAAATCTGTTTCTCCATTAGAATTATTATTTGATTTACCTTGTTTTCTCTCTTTAGAATAACTTAAAGCAGTTTGATAAGCTGTTTCAGATAAACCTAATCCTTGTATACCGACAACGATTCTTTCTAAGTTCATCATTGTAAACATAGAATTTAAGCCTTTGTTCTCTGGTCCGATCATATACCCTTTGGCATCATCAAAACTTAATACACATGCGGGTGAACCTTTAATACCCATTTTTGATTCTATTGAAACAGTATTGACACCGTTTCTTGGACCAATTGATCCATCATCATTAATTTCATATTTTGGTACTAAAAATAAACTTATTCCCTTCGTTCCTTTTGGTGCGTCCTGCGTTCTTGCTAAAACAAGGTGTATAATATTTTCAGTTAAATCGTGGTCACCTGAAGTAATAAAGATTTTTTGTCCACTTATATTATAAGTACCATTTTCATTTTTAATTGCCTTTGTTTTTATTAATCCTAAATCTGTTCCACATTGAGGCTCTGTTAAACACATTGTCCCACTCCATTTACCCTCAACAATTTTAGGAAGATATGTGTTTTTGATTTCTTCAGTTGCATGACTCAAAATACAATTGTATGCACCTATACTTAATTCACTATATAATTTAAAAGATAAACTTGATGATGAAAGCATTTCATCAAAAAAAGCACTTACAGTTTTTGGCATTCCTTGACCACCATATTTTGGATCACAAGTTAAAGATACCCATCCATCTTCTATAAATTTTGAATATGCCTCTTTATAACCTGGAGGGGTTCTAACTACTCCATTTTCATAGACACAAGGATTTTCGTCTCCAGCTTTTGCTAAAGGAAGAAGCATTTCTTCATTAATTTTTGCAGCTTCCTCTAAGATATCTTTTACTAAATCAGAAGTGACTTCTTTATATTTTTCAATTTCGTTATAATTTTTATTATCTTTTAGATGTTCAAATAAGAACATCATATCTTTCACAGGTGCGGAATAAACAGTCATAAATTTAATAGTATCAAATTAAGTTAATTTTTTTATTTTTGCAAATATGCAATAATCGCATCTCCCATACCAGAAGTTGAAATTTCTTTTGTTCCTTTTGACATAATATCTCTAGTTCTTAACCCATCATCTAGTACATTTTGCACTGCTTTTTCTAAGTCATCAGCCTCTTTATCTAAGTCAAGAGAGTACCTCAGGGCCATTGCAAAACTCAAGATGGTTGCAATTGGATTTGCAATTCCTTTTCTAGCAATATCTGGAGCAGATCCATGAACAGGCTCATACATTGCTCTCATTTCACCATCTTTATTTTTTGCACCCAAAGAAGCTGAAGGTAATAAACCTAAAGATCCCGTCAGCATAGATGCTTCATCTGACAAAATATCACCAAACAAATTATCTGTCACAATTACATCAAATTGCTTTGGATTTCTCAAAAGTTGCATTGCACAATTATCTGCAAGCATATGATTTAACTCAACATCTTTAAATTCTTTATCGTGAAGATTTTGAACTTCCTCTTTCCATAATTGACCTGCTTCCATAACATTCGATTTTTCACAGGAAGTAACTTTATTGTTTCTCTTCTTTGCTAGATCGAATGCAACTCTAGCAACTCTTTTAATTTCTGATGAAGTATAAGTATGAGTGTTTATTCCTTTACGTTCACCATTATCAATTGGCTTAATGCCTCTCGGCTCACCAAAATAAATGCCACCTGTCAATTCTCTAACAATCATGATGTCTAGACCTGATACGATTTCAGGTTTTAGGGTAGATGCCTCAACTAATTGTTTAAAACAGATTGCAGGCCTCAAATTTGCAAATAATTTTAATTCTTTTCTTAGCTTAAGAAGAGCTCTCTCAGGTCTTTTGGAAAAATCTAAATTATCATATTTTGGTCCACCCACAGCTCCTAAAATGACTGCTTCACATTCTAATGATTTATAAAATACTTCATCTGTAATCGGTGTTCCGTGCTTATCGTAAGATGCTCCTCCAACTAAGGCCTCTTCCATATCAAAATCAAGAGATTTATTTACATTAAACCAAGTTATAATTTTTTTAACTTCACCAATAACCTCGGGACCAATACCATCACCTGGTAATAATAAGAATTTTCTTTTTTTGACTTTAATCATTAAATATCCAAGGCTTTGTGGATTTTAATTTTTCTTCAAATGAAATTATTTTATTAGACTTTTCCAAAGACAGTGCAATATCATCTAGTCCCTCAATTAAACATTTTTTTTTAAATTCATCTAATTCAAATTTGATTTCTTTATTCCCAAAAATTATTTTTTGATCTGGTAAATTTATTGCAATTTCTTCTTGTCTCTTAGAATATTCAGAAAGTTCTTTTATCTGTTCATCATTAACTTTAATAGGCAATATTCCATTTTTAAAACAATTATTATAAAATATATCTGCGTAACTAGTACTTATAACGCAAGTGATACCAAAGTCTAAAAGTGCCCATGGCGCATGTTCTCTAGATGATCCACATCCAAAATTATTCCCTGCAATTAAAATCTTAGAATTATCATATGGAGATTTATTTAAGATAAAGTCATCTATTACTTTACCTTCTTCGTCATATCTCATTTCATAAAATAAATTTTTTCCAAGTCCTGTTCTTTTTATTGTTTTTAAAAATTGCTTTGGAATAATCATATCTGTATCGATATTTACAATTGGTAAATATGCAGGAATACTTTTTAATGTTGAGAATTTGTTCATTTAACTATTGTATTTTCTAACATCATCTAAATTTCCAGCTATGGCTGCTGCAGCTGCCATAGCTGGACTAACTAAATGAGTTCTTCCACCTCGTCCTTGTCTTCCTTCGAAATTTCTATTTGATGTTGATGCACATCTTTCTTCTGGCTTCAACTTATCTGCATTCATAGCTAAACACATTGAGCAACCTGGCTCACGCCATTCAAATCCAGAATTTCTAAATATTACATCTAAACCTTCTTGCTCTGCTTGTTGTTTTACTAATCCTGAACCAGGAACTATCATTGCATTTACATGAGAAGCAATTTTTTTATCTTTTAATATTTTTGCAGCTTCTCTTAAATCTTCAATTCTTCCATTTGTGCAACTTCCAATAAAAACTTTATCAATTCTAATATCTTTTATTTTAGTTTTCGGCTTTAAACCCATATATTTTAATGACCTGTTAATAGAATTTTTTCTGTCTTCGTTTTGCTCATTTTCAGGATCGGGAACAATTCCATCAATATCTACTACATCCTGAGGTGAAGTTCCCCAAGTTACCATTGGTTTAATATCTTTGCCCTCAAGACTGATTTCTTTGTCAAATACTGCATCACTATCAGACTTTAATTTACTCCAATATTTTAATGCTTTGTCCCAATTTGAATTCTTTGGAGACATTGGTTTACCTTTTAAATAATTAAAAACTTTTTCATCTGGTTCTATAAGTCCAGCCCTTGCTCCACCTTCAATTGTCATATTGCAAATAGTCATTCTTTGTTCGACACTTAAATTCGAAATTAAGTTTCCAGCATATTCAATTACATAACCAGTTCCACCAGCTGTACCAATTTTTCCGATTATTTGTAATATTACATCCTTAGATGTTACTCCAACAGGAAGAGATCCATTAACGTTTATTCTAAAATTTTTTGATTTTTTTTGAACTAAAGTCTGTGTTGCCAAGACATGTTCCACTTCCGAAGTTCCAATTCCGAATGCTAATGCACCAAATGCTCCGTGCGTAGCAGTGTGACTATCACCACAAACAATAATCGTTCCTGGTTGTGTAAATCCCTGTTCTGGACCAATAATATGAACTATTCCTTGTCTTTTATCGTTCATTCCAAAAAGATTTATTCCAAATTCTGCACAGTTTTTTTCTAGTGTCTCAATTTGTATTTTTGAATCTTCGTCAGTAATAGGCACTGATCTATCCGTTGTTGGAACATTATGATCTGCTACTGCTAAAGTTAAAGAAGGTTGTCTAACTTTTCTATTAGAATTTCTTAAACCTTCAAATGCTTGTGGACTAGTAACTTCATGAATTAAATGTCTATCAACAAATAAAAGTGAAGTCCCATCCTCTTGTTGATGAACAAGATGATCATTCCATATTTTATCGTATATAGTTTGAGGCATTGTAAAAAATTATTTTTTTACTTCAGGATTTTCTTTTTTTTCATCAGTTTTTTTTTCCACTGATGGGGTTTCTTCTTTAGTTTCTTTTTTTTCTTCTGGTTTTTTTGCTTCTACTTTTGGAGCATCTTTATTGGAATCTTGTTGGCTATCTGCTGTTTTTTGCTCTGTATCAGGCATAACATTTTCTTCTGTTATTTCGTGAATCTTAGTTTCAACATCTATACCTATTTTCTTTTTAATTTTTTCTGCAATTCTTGCAGATTTACCTGTTCTATCTCTCAAATAATATAACTTGGCTCTTCTAACTTTTCCTGACCTTACAACTTTAATTGTATCTACAATCGGACTATATAAAGCAAATGTTCTTTCCACACCCTCACCAAAAGAAATTTTTCTTACAGTAAAAGAAGAATTGATATCTCTATTTTTTTTTGCAATACACACACCTTCAAAATATTGAATACGATCTCTTTTTCCCTCAGTTATTCTAACTCCAACTTTAACAATGTCCCCTGGGAAAAATTCTGGATGCTTTCTCTCAGAAATAATTTTTTTTACTTTAGATTGATTAATTTCTTCAATTGTCTTCATTTTAATTCTCTTTAGTCTTTTTATATAATTGCCACAAATCTGGTCTTCGGTCGCGTGTTATAGCCTCAGATTGAGATAAACGCCAGTCTTTAATTTTGGCGTGATCGCCTGATAATAGCACATCTGGAACACTTTTTTCCTCCCATATTTGAGGTTTTGTAAATTGAGGATACTCTAAAAGTCCGTTTTCAAAACTTTCTTCTTTAGCTGAATTTGTATTGCCAAGAATACCAGGAATAAATCTTAAAATTGCATCAAGAATTACAAATGAAGCTCCTTCACCTCCAGATAAAACAAAGTCTCCTATACTTACTTCCTCAATATTTCTTGTTTTTAATAATCTTTCATCAACTCCTTCAAAGTGTCCACAAATTATATTTATTGTTTTTTCTTGAGATAGTTGTTTTGCTAATTGATGATTGAACAACTTACCCTTCGGACTTAGATAAATAATCTTTTCGCCATCTTTAACATTCATATCTATTGATTTTGCTAATACATCTGCTTTCATTAACATACCTTCACCTCCTCCATAGGGAGTGTCATCAACAGTTTTATGTTTATCAAATGCATACTCTCTTATATCCACAGTATCTATTTTCCATTTATTCTCTGATAGTGCTTTACCAAAAATACCTTGACCTAAATAACCTGGAAAAAAATCTGGATAGAGTGTGAATATACGAGCTTCTAACATTATTTTTTTTCTTCTTCCTTAGGTGCTTCTGCTGGCTTAGCTTCTTCCTTAGGTGCTTCTGCTGGTTTAGCTTCTTCCTTAGGTGCTTCTGCTGGTTTAGATGCATCTCCTTCTGGTTTCGCTTCTCCACCTTCGTCAGCTTTTTTTCTATCTTTTTTAGGAATTGCTTTTTGAGGATTGTTTCCTTTTTCAGGCATTGGCATTATATCGTTTTCTCCCAATAACCTTGCAACTCTTGTTGTTGGCTGAGCTCCTTGACCTAACCAATATTTAATTCGCTCAGAATCTAAGCCAATCCTTTCCTTTTTATCCTTTGGTAATAACGGATTATAAAAACCTAATTTTTCTATAAACCTTCCGTCTCTTGGAAATCTACTATCAGCCACAACAATTTTATACACCGGCCTTTTTTTAGTACCTCCCATTGATAGTCTCATTTTTAACATTACTTATATCTCCTTTATTTTAATTGATTAAATAGTTCAGGCGGGATCCCTTTATCCGCCATTCCTTTCATGTTTCCTTTAGACATTTTTTTCATCATTTCTGACATCATCTTAAATTGTTTTAACAACTTATTGATAGTGGCAATGTCTGTACCTGAGCCATTAGCAATTCTTTTTTTTCTTGATCCATTTATAATTTTAGGATTTTCTCTTTCTTGCTTTGTCATTGATAAAATAACAGCTTCATTTTGAGTTATAATTTTTTCATCTATTCCTGATTGGTCCATTTGTGATTTAATTTTTGAAACTCCAGGGAGAAATGACATTATGCCTTCAATTCCACCCATCTTTTTCATTTGACGTAATTGAGAAAGATAATCTTCCATCGAGAATTGACCTTTTTTAAGTTTCTCTTCTGTTTTCTTTAAATTTTCTTGATCTAAATCTTCTGAAGCTTTTTCAACTAAGGAAACGATATCTCCCATTCCCAAAATTCTATTTGCAATTCGATCAGGATGGAAAACTTCAAAATTCTCAATTTTTTCTCCAACACCAAGAAACTTTATGGGGACCTCAGCAACATATTTCATACTTAATGCAGCTCCACCTCTTCCATCTCCATCTGCTCTTGTAAGTATAATGCCGCTCAAATTTACTGTATTTTTAAATTCCTTTGCTACATTAGCAGCAACTTGACCTGTTAGAGAATCTGCTACCAGTATAGTTTCTGCAGGATTAATAATAGTTTCAATTTGTTTGATTTCATTCATCATTTGAAAATCTATTTGCGTTCTTCCAGCAGTATCAAATAAAACTACTTCACAACCATTTAAATTTGCAGCACTTAAAGCTCTTCTACAAATATCAGCAGGAAGCTGGCCTTCTATAATTGGCAAAGTTTCAATATTATTTTGTTCACCCAAAAGTCTCAATTGCTCTTGCGCGGCAGGTCTGTAAACGTCCAAACTAGCCATCATAACTTTTTTCTTGTTATTTTTTTCTAAAAATTTCGCTAATTTTGAGGTTGTTGTAGTTTTTCCTGAACCTTGCAACCCAACTAACATGATTGGAACTGGAGGGACAGCATTAAGGGAGATTTCAGAATTCTTATCACCTAAAAAAGATACTATTTCGTCATAAACGATTTTTACAACCATATCCCCGGGAGAAGTTGATCTTATAATTTCTTGACCTAGCGCTTTAGGCTTAACTCTACTAATAAACTCCTTAACTACATCTAAAGAAACATCGGCTTCTAATAAGGCCAACCTTATACCTTTTAAACCCTCATCAACTTGCTTTTCATCAAGAGAAGGAGCTTTTTTTAATGAAGAAAAAATTTCTTCAAATTTATTAGTTAAATTTTCAAACATAATTTCGCACAGCAAGTATCGCACCAGTGGGCGAACCCTCGCTGACTGGTGTCGATCTCTTTGTTTCCAAAGACACCGCAAATTGCTGTATTTTGCGGAAGTGCGCGTAAACTATATTAGAGGTTCAAAAAGTCAATAAATAAGTTAAGTATTATTTATATGGAATTTGAAGCATTTAAAATGGATGGATTAGGTAACGACTTTGTTATTATTGATCAGAGAATAAATAATTTAAACTTATCAAATGACCAAATCTTAAAAATTTGTGACAGAGATTTCATAGGGTGCGATCAGTTGATCTACATAAAAAAAAGTCAAAAAGCTGATGCTGATGTTGCTTTTTTTAACTCGGATGGAAGCCGCTCAGATGCATGTGGAAATGGAACTAGATGCGTTGCTTATTTACTAAGTATTGAAAAAAATAAAAAAGAAATTGAAATTTCGGTTTCCTCAAAAATATTAAAATCTAAGGTCCTTAATAATAAAGATGTTGAAACAATAATTGGAACTCCAAATTTAGAGTGGAACAAAATTCCTTTAAGTAAAGATCTTGATACTAAAAATCTATCACTTGGTATGATTGATATTGACGGAAATAAAATGAATGGTGGTATTGCAGTGAATGTTGGAAACCCTCATGTCATATATTTTTGCGAGGATATAGAAAAAATAAATTTAAAAAAGTATGGTCCATTAATAGAAAATCATGAAGTTTTCCCTGAAAAATGTAATGTCACGATAGCTCAAAAAATTAGTGAACAACATTACAAAATTAAAGTTTGGGAGAGGGGCGCTGGTTTAACAAAAGCTTGCGGGACTGCAGCATGTGCAACGGCAGTAGCAGCTAATTTAAATCAACTACAAAATAGTAATTCAAAAATAGAATTTTCAACAGGAATTTTAAATATTCAAATTGATAATGAATTAAATATAAAAATGAGAGGTCCTGTATCTGAAATTGAAAAAATTAATATCAAAATATAATGGGTATTTTTGAAAAATTTAAAATCGGATTTAAAAGAAGTGCAAGTAATATAGCATCAGGTCTTAAAGAAATAATAGTTAAGAAAGAAATTGACGATACAACTCTTGATAAAATAGAGGAATTCTTGATCGGCTCAGACGTGGGCATAGATGCAGCATCAGAGATAAAATCTATAATTGCTCAAAAAAAGATTGATCCAAAAAATGATCCAATAAAGGAAGTTTTTGAAATACTTAATAATTATATTTTAGAACTAATGAAACCCCTAGAAAAGAAAGATTTTTTCTTAAAAAAAGAAAAGACAAATATAATATTAGTTTCAGGTGTTAATGGAGTTGGTAAGACAACTACTATTGGAAAATTAGGAAAAATATTTATACAAAATAATAATAAAGTTCTTTTTTCAGCATGCGATACATTTAGAGCAGCTGCTATTGATCAATTAGAAGAATGGGCTAACAGGGTTGATGCTAAAATTGTAAAATCAGATCCTGGTTCAGATCCAGCTTCAGTTGCTTTTAAAGCAATGGAAATAGCTCAAAGTCAAAACATAAATCAAGTAATAGTAGACACGGCAGGAAGATTACAAAATAAAAAGAATTTAATGGATGAATTAAAAAAAATAGGAAATGTAATTAAAAAAAGTGATGAAACAGCACCTCACGAGGTTATCTTAGTTTTAGATGCAACATCGGGACAAAATATAATTAATCAACTCGAAGAATTTAATAAATTACTTCCAATCACAGGCATCATAATGACAAAACTTGATGGAACTGCAAAAGGTGGAATATTGATTGCGATTTCAAAGAAATATAAAGTACCTATTGTTGGTCTCGGGCTTGGAGAAAAAGAGGATGACTTACAAATATTTGAAGCTGAGAAGTTTGCAAGTGCATTTACCCAAGTTAATTAAGCAAATTTTTAGAAATTAAAGGTTTATAAATGTTGCACTCAAAATTATTTTTTAGAGATTTATAACCACAGTTTTCAGCATAAGAAGAGATTATAAAATTTAATTTGCCAGAAGTCTTAGCAATTTCTAGCTTATTATTTTTTATGTCATATTTTAAATTTTCATAAAAATTTTTTTTTGCACTTATCAAAATTAAAGTGTTGTTGTCATGTAATAAATAGTAAGCAAAATCCTCTGGGAAAAGTGGGTAATTATATTTTTTTGATATTTTTTTAACTTTTTTTGGAAACCAGTCATATGAAATCAGAGGGTAATCTTTATTTAAATTTTTATCATATAAGTATAAGTCCTGTGGAAAATCATTAATATAATTATAAAATTCACCCTTTGCTAAGATAGCTTTCTTCCGTGTTTTAAAATATAAAGTGAACTCACTATTGTAAGAGTTCATTTTTCCAATATGAAAATAATTGTTATCATAGTACTCATTATTTATTTCTGAACTAAGTTTTGTTGGCAATATTAATAAAAAAAGTAATAAAAGGAATTTAAACATATCTAAAATTAGAATTTAAAAGTGATGTGGATTTGTTTAAATTATGTCTTAATTTAAACTTTTTATAAAATTGTCGATTGATTGAATTAAATTTTTATTAAATTCCATCATATGGTCGTCGTTGTCATTAAAATAATTTGACTTAACACCACCATATTTATTAAATATTTCTTCACCCATATAAAATGGTACAATTTTATCCTTTTTCCCATGCATCACATGCATGGGAAACTTTATTTTGTTAATTTTTTCAATAGATTTGTATTTATCTTTTAAAATAATTTTTGCAGGAAGATATGGGTAATATTTTTGCGCCAAAATCTCCATGGATGTAAATGGGGACTCTAATATTATACCTGCAAATAAATTGTTACTTGCGGTCTCTATTGCTACAGCAGTGCCAAGAGATTCTCCATAGAGAACAATATCTTTATCTTCTATATTGTTTTGATTAAGCCATTCTTTGGCTTTAATTGCATCTTTATAAAGTCCAACTTCTGTTGGTTTGCCTTTGTTTCCACTAAAGCCTCTATATGCAAAAATTAAATAGTTTAAATCTAAATCTGCAAACTCATTTAGTTTATAAATTCTATTATCTAATTTTCCAGCATTTCCGTGAAAAAAAAGCAAAGTTTTAGAGTTATTATTTTTTTTGTAATACCATCCAACCAGATCATTATCAGATTGAATAGTTACTTTTTCGATTTTGTGAGATAGAGGTCCCTCATCTAAATAATTATTTTCTCCAGGATGGTATAATAATTTTCTTTGATAAAAATAAACTATTAGAGAAACCCCAAAGTAAATAATAAAAATATAAAACAGAATTTTTGCAAATAACATTTTAGGCTTTAATTTCATTTTTACTTTTTCTTCTTACCAAATAAATACCAAAAAATACAAATATGGTGCCTATTAAATGATAATTCTCCAAAATCTCAGAAAAAAATATTATTCCATAAAAAGCTCCATAAATTGTGTAGAGGTATAGTGTGAAACCAGTTGTTGATGGTCCTAAGTATTTAATAGTTAATGTGTATAGTGAGAAAGCAATTATACCTGGAGAAATTGCTGCAAACAAAATCCAATAATAAAATTCTTCATTTAATAAAGTTTTTTCAAAATAAATATGCTCTATAAAATAAAAAGGCAAAATAGATAAAAAACCAAAGAAAGATATAATTGTTAGTCTTGGAAAAAAATTAAGTTCTGAATTCCATTGAAAAAGCATAACTGTATAAATCGCCCAGCCTAATGCAGCTCCTAACATCCAAAAATCTCCGGAAGCAAATTTTAATTCAAGAAGTAAATTGATATCGCCCTTTAAAATTACAGCAAACACTCCAACTAGACAAAAAAGTAAGCCAATAAATTGAAAAATATTTATCTTATCTTTAAAAAGAAAATATGAGATTAAAATTATAAATATTGGTGAAGAAGTATAAAGAATTCCCATATTAACAATGGTTGTAGATGAACCAGCCATATATGGAAATATTCCACAAACACCACATCCCATCAAACCTAGAAAAAAACTTCTTTTACTCTCTTTTTTAATAGTCTGAATATTTTCAACTAAATATTTATAATTTAGGACGAATAAAATAATGAAAAAAATAAACCATCTCCAAAAAGATAAAGATATGGGAGGAACATCATCAACACCGCCTCTTGCTACAATTAAATTACTAGCCATAAAAAGTGGCTGAAATAATAATAGAAAATATCCAATAAAATTTTTATTCATTTTTATTTAATATTAAAAAAAATAAGTAACTTAAAATGCATAAAAATAAAAAAATTGAAAAAGAAATTTGATAGCTCATTGTAATAGTAGCACCTAAATTTCTGGAAAAATCTATTATTAAACCAATTATCCATTGTACAAAAAAAGTACCAGAAAATAAAAATACATTGAATGAAGTTAAAGATTTTCCTGCTAGTTTAGTAGGAAAATTTAATGCTATTGCTGGTTGGGTTAAAGAAATTACTATTGATGATAAAATATAAAGAGTGAACATGGTTGCACCAGCTTTGTCTCCCATTATGACTATTAAAAATAAAATTATATAACTTACAGGAAGTGTAAATTTTACAATTCTCATACTGTCAATTCCCTTGGAAGATAGTTTTGGCAAAAAATATCCCCATATTAAAAAAGAAAAAAGCATAGTTACATTTATCCAAAATAAACCTGTCGCACTTTGTATTGCATCATAACCCGTCACATTTAGCATCCATGGACCAGCCCACAATGTTTGTATTGCTTGAACACCTCCATAATTAAAAAATGCAAGCGGTACTAAGCTAATAAAGAATTTATTTTTCCATATATGGGAAAGATTTTGAAGATTATTATTTTGGTCTTCATCTCTCTTAGTTTCCCACGAAGGTATTAAAATTGATATTAATATTATGCTTATCAAAATTAAAGAGGCTATAATTAAAAAAATAGATCGCCAACCAATTATTGGTAATAAAATTTGAACTGGTAGAGTTGATGCAACAAATCCAAAATTTGCAACCATCAACATCCATGAATTTGCACGTTGTTGATATTTTTCTTCAAACCATACTCTGTAACCAGTTAAAGGACCCATTAAACAAGCAGCAACACCTACACCAATGAAAATTCTAGAGATTAATAAACCTGCAAAACTTTTAGCAAAAGCAAATGAAATAGTTCCAATAAGAGCAATGATTAATAAATATCCGATAACTTTTTTTGGACCAAATCTATCTAATAACATACCGGTAGGAATTTGCATGAGCGAAAACCCTAGAAAATATCCTCCAGCTAAAAGTCCAAGATTTGCAGCACTTAAATTGAATTCAGTTGAAAGAGCAGGTGTTAATGTTGCGGTAATTGACCTCAGTAAATTTGATATGAAAAAGCCAAAGGCAAATACAGAAAAAATTAGAATACTTTTATTTATTTTATTGATCATTTATATTTTTTATGAAATTACAGTTCTATTATGAATAATCATTCAACAAAAGATAAAGATGCCATTTCTTCAAATGGTATGGCCGCAACATCACATCCAATAGCTACAGAAGAAGCTCTTAGAATATTGCAAAAAGGTGGAAATGCAGTGGATGCAGCTATTGCAGCTTCTGTTGTTCTGTCTGTTGCAGAGCCTAATGCCACAAGTATAGGTGGAGATTGTTTTGCAATAATAAAAATGAATGGCAAAGACCCTGTTTCATATAATGGATCAGGTATTGCTCCAGCTAAAGCAAATTTTGATTATTTCAAGGAAAAGAATATAGATAAAATTGGTCTAACAAGTCCTCACGCTGTAACTATTCCTGGTGCATTAGATGCTTGGAATTCAATTCATAATGATTTTGGAAAACTCGATTTTGAGGAGTTGTTTCACAAAGGTATAGATATTGCAAAGAATGGTTTTAAAGTGACTAAAGTTGTTGCTAACGCCTGGAGCAACGTATTTAATAAATTAAACGATAACCCATATTCTAGAAAACATATGCTAAATAATGGTAAGAGTTATCAATTTAATGAGGTAAATAAAAATCCTGCACTTGGAGAGACTCTCGAAAAAATTTCAAAAAATGGAGTTAAAGAATTTTATGAAGGATCAATTGCTGAAGATTTAGTTAAAACTTTAAAAGAGTTTGGGGGCTTACATACAATTGAAGATTTCCATAAGCAAAAAACTATTAAATCAGACACTTTATCAGATAGATATAGAGATATTATCATTCATCAATGTCCTCCGAGTGGCCCTGGAATAACAGTTTTAGTAATGATGAAATTATTAGAAAAGTTAGGTATTGAAAAATATGATGTGAATTCATTTGAAAGGTTCCATCTTGAAGCAGAAGTTACAAAGCAGGCTTATAAACTTAAAGAGGAAAATATTGGTGATCCAGAATTTGTAGATTTAGATTTAAAAAAAATATTAAGTGAACAAAACATTGATAATATCTCAAAAAATATATCTATTAATGGCTGCGCAGATGTAGGAGATCTAAATATTCCAAACCATCCTGAAACAGTTTATTTAAGTGTAGTAGACAGAGATTTAAATGTAGTTTCAATAATAAATTCTGTTTGCTATGCTTTTGGATCTGGAATAACAGGTGATAAATCTGGAGTGGTTCTTCACAATAGAGGAACTAATTTTAGAGTTGAAGAAGGTCATCCTAATTGTATTCAAGGATTAAAAAGACCACTACATACCATAATTCCTGGAATAGTTATGAACAACAAAGGAGAATGTGAATTATCTTATGGAGTAATGGGAGGACAATATCAACCTGTTGGACAAGTTCATGTTTTAAATAGCATTATTGATTATAACTTAACTCCTCAACAAGCCATTTCATTTCCTAGAGCTTTCCATTTCAATAACATTTATAAATTAGAGAAAAGTATTGATGAAAAAATTTTTAATAATTTAAAAAAAGTCGGTCATAATGTTGAGTATATAGATGGTACTCATGGAGGTGGACAAGCAATTCAAATAGATAGAGAAAAAGGAAATTTAGTTGGCGGTTCAGATCCAAGAAAAGATGGATACGCAAAAGGTTATTAATTTAAATGAACTCTAGAATTGTTAGGAATATTATAGAAACACAAAATGATAATCGAATTGCAATAACATCTGAAAGTAGTTCTCCACTAAAATTTGTTGATTTAAAATCATTAATAGAAAGAATTTCAAAACAATTATCAGGTAACGGTATTAATAATAAAGATCGTGCAGCAATAGTTTTGCCAAACGGTCCTTACATGGCAACTAGTTTTTTGGCGATTTCAAGCTACATGTCTGCTGCGCCTTTAAACCCTAACTATAAATCTGAAGAATTCGAATTTTACCTAGAGGATTTAAATCCTAAGATAGTGATTGTAGAGAAAAATTCTAAAAATCCAGTAGTAGAAGTCGCAAATAAATTAAAAATTCCTGTTTGCGAAATAAAATCAGACGGAAATACTTTAAGCGGAGATTTCAATCTTTTTGAAAAAAGCAGTGATTATGTTTTGCCAGGCGAAGATCATGAAGCTCTTGTGCTTCATACTTCGGGCACTACATCAAGACCTAAGATTGTTCCATTAACAAATAAAAATATTTTTTCTTCGGCAGATAATATCTCCAAAAGTCTAAATTTAACTGATAAAGATCATTGTCTAAATATTATGCCATTATTTCATATACATGGCTTAATTGCAGTTCTTGCAGCCTCTATGAAGGTAGGGGCATCTGTATGTGCAAGTAGTGGATTTAATGCATTAAAATTTTTAGATAATGCAAAAAGAGAGAAAATAACTTGGTATTCTGGAGTACCAACAATGCATCAAGCAATATTGATGAGAGCAGATAAAAATCTAGAAACTGCTAAACAATTAAATCTTAGATTTTTAAGATCATCATCAGCATCTCTACCTCCAGCTGTATTTGAAAAACTAAATGAGGTATTTAATTGTCCAGTAATAGAAGCATATGGAATGACGGAAGCTACTCATCAAATGACCTCAAATCCATTACCGCCTAAGTCCCAAAAACCTGGATTTGTAGGAATTCCTGCTGGGCCAGAAGTTTGTATTATGGATACTAATAACAAGATTTTAAATCAAGGAGAAGAGGGAGAAGTTTGCATTAAAGGTGAAAATGTTACTTCCGGATATGAAAATAATCCAGATGCAAATAAAAATAGCTTTTCAAATGGTTGGTTTAGAACAGGCGATCAGGGATATTTTGATAAAGATGGTTATCTAAAAATCTCTGGAAGATTAAAGGAAATAATAAATAAAGGTGGCGAAAAGATTTCACCTTTAGAAGTCGATAATATTCTTATGGATCATCCAAATATTGAGCAAGCCGTTTGCTTTGGATATGAGGATAAAATGCTTGGAGAAGATATAGCTACCGCAATAATCATAAAAGAAGGCATGAAGTGTACTGAAGATGATATAAAAATTTATGCAAATGAAAAACTTGCAAAATTTAAAATTCCAAAGAAAATATTTTTTGTAAATGAAATTCCTAAAGGTGCAACAGGTAAACTACAAAGAAATACTTTAGCTAAAAAGTTTGGATTAGTGAACTGATGACTAAAATTTGTATATTTGGAGCGGGGTCTATTGGTGGATTTATTGCTACGAGTCTAAAAAAAACAAATGCACAAGTCTCTTTAATTGCTAGAGGAGAACATAAGAAAGCAATAGAGCAAAATGGATTAACTTTTATAAGAGATGATAATAAAGTTAATTTTAAATTTGATGTAACAGACAATCCTAAAGATTTGGATGAACAAGATTTCATAATTATTTCTGTAAAAGCTAATGCTATTAGTAAAATTTCAGAAAGCTTAAAACCAATTATGGGTAAAAAAACTTCAATTATATGCGCCATTAATGGATTACCTTGGTGGTACTTTCATAAAGCTAATACGGGTACCAAATTAGACAATCAAATAGTTGAAAGTGTTGATCCAGGTGGAAAGATATGGCAAACTCTAGGACCTGAAAGAGCAATTGGTTGTGTAGTTTATCCAGCCTGTCAGATATTAGAGCCAGGTGTTATTAAACATAATGGTAATGGTGAACGATTTTCTTTAGGTGAACCAGATGGAACCAGATCAGAAAGACTAAAAATAATATCAAGTTTATTCATAGAAGGGGGTTTAAAAGCTCCTCAGAAGAAAAATTTAAGGGACGAAATTTGGGTGAAACTGTGGGGGAACTGTTCTTTCAACCCAGTAAGTGCTCTAACAAATAAAACTATGGATGAAATGGGTAATGATCCTGAAACTTACAATTTAATAAAAGTTTTAATGCAGGAGTGCCAACAAGTTGGAGAAAAAATCGGAGTTAAATTCAATATATCAATAGAGGATCGAATTAAGGGTGGAGTCTCAATTATAGGACATAGACCTTCGACAGCTCAAGATTTAAATGCTGGCAAACCATTAGAAATAGATCCAATAATTGGTTCAATTATAGAAATTGCAAATAAGCTTGATTTAAATGTTCCAAAATTAAAAGAGATTAATGAAAAATTAAAGTCCAAGGCAGAAGACTTGGGTCTTTATACAAGATCAGAATTAATTGATAAATTAACAGTTTAAAAATTTAGTGAAATATCTCTATGTATTGAATTACATTTAGATACATAGATAGCTTGCTCTTTGGTTAGTTTAGACTGCAACCTCAATCCGATTGTTTCTTTGATTGCATTATTATATTCCTCAAGTTTTGGCATTAAGTTTTCTTTAGCATTTGCTCTCCAGCTAACTTCTTTATTGAATAACTCAACAACTTCTTTTGATTTTGTTCTAATCGCCATTGGATCAAGTTCGTCTGAGTCTACCATTGATAATAAATCATCTACACTATTTAAAAATTCATCCATTCCAGAGATCTCACTCAACTTGTCAAACAATCCATCCATAATTGTAACTGATCTTTCATATACTTTTGTATTGCTTTCCATGGCTATAAAATAATCTAACTGTTTAATATCTTTTGATACTTCTTGAAGTTTTACTCCATCGTTTATGAACAATGCAAACTGATCAAGTAGATCGTAGGCTTCATCTACATTCTTTCTATATCTTTTTGTTGTTGTATTTTTAGCTTTATTTATTTTGTCGAATTCTGAATTCTTAGCTTGCCAGGTTTCAGGGATTGAGTTTTGAATTTCCTCAATTTCAAGTTTTACATCTTCAATTCTTAATTCTATTTTATTTTTCTCATCTAATTCGTCATCATCTAAATTTCTAATCTCTGCTTTATATTTTTCTATTTTTTTATTTAATTTAAGTATTTTCTTTTGCTTTTTTCTAACAGTGAAATGCAGATCCCTATAATCAACAGCATATGCGTTGTATTCAACCTCTACTTTTTTTAATTTGTCGACTAGAGCAAAAGTTCCTAATGCACTATCAAAATGATCTTCTAAAATTTCCATTTTATCATCTGGCAGATTAGTCGGTGCCTCAGATTGAAATTTTAATATTGCATTTTTAATTGTCTCACCGTTGGTATCAAATCTTGCAAATTTGTACTCTTGCAAACAGTACTGTAATTTAGGATTCATTGGTGGAGGAGCAACATTCGAAGTTAAATATACTCTATTTGGCAGATAATTTACTAAGCTAGGGTATGCACCAACTATTCCCAATCCTATAAGCTGAAGAATTATAAAAGGTACAACACCTTTCCAAATATCAAGTGTTTTAACAATTTTGGGAGCTACACCTTTCAAATAAAAGAGTGCAAATCCAAATGGTGGCGTTAAGAATGAAGTCTGTAAGTTAACACCAATCATAACTCCTAACCAAACGGCAGTGACGTTAGCACCTGTTTCAGCTAATAATATTGGTGCAATTATAGGAACAACAACAACTGCAATTTCAATAAAGTCTAGGAAAAATCCTAGCAAGAAAATTACAATCATCACAACAACAAATTGTGTCCAAAAACCGCCTGGTAAATCTTGTAAAAAGTCTCTTACTAATTCTTCTCCCCCAAAAGCTCTAAATCCTGAAGTAAGCATTGCTGCTCCTAAAAGGATAATAAATACCATTGAAGTAGTCACACAAGTTTCTGTTACAACTTCTTTTAAAACATTTTCTGTTTTAAAAGTTCTCCAAAAACTCCAACCTATTCCGTATACAAGTATGACCACAAAGAAAGCGGTAATAAAGATTGCGCTTAAATCTCTTTCCTCCAAATTTTTTACATTTAATTCATAATTTGAAGCAAAGAATGTAATTGGAATTAGAGATCCAATAATTAAAATTAAAGGATAGAACGCACTTTTCTTTCCTTCATATAATCTATAACCAGCCATCAAAGTGGCACCAATTGCTCCAATTGAACCAGCTTGGTTTACAGTAGCAATACCCATTAAAATTGAACCTAATACAGCGAATATTAATGCAAGTGGTGGTATGATAATTACAACTACTCTTAACCAAAATTTTAAATCAAAATTTCCTTTAAATGGAACTGGCGGTGCAACACCTTTCTTTATTCTAGCAAAAATAAATACATAGATCATATAAAGAGCAACTAAGACAAGGCCTGGTAAAAGTGCTCCTAAGAACATATCACCTGCACTTGATGAACCTACTCTAAATTCACCTGGCATATTAAATTCACCAGTTAAGGCTTTATAATCATTTTGTCTTAAGTTGTTTGCAACATCAGATGCACTTGCCAACTGGTCAGCAATAATAATTAAAACAATTGATGGAGGAATAATTTGACCCAATGTTCCTGATGAACAAACTATTCCACTAGCAAGTTGTCTGTCATACTTGTTATTTAACATCGTTGGTAACGAGATTAGTCCCATCGCAATTACAGTTGCTCCAACGATACCAGTCGTTGCTGCTAATAGAGCTCCAACAAATATAACAGAAATACCTAAACCACCAGGAATTGGTCCAAATAATTGGCCCATTGTTATTAATAAGTCTTCAGCAATTTTTGATTTTTGAAGCATAATTCCCATGAATATAAATAAAGGAATTGCGATCAAAGTATCTGTCTCTACATCCCAGTAATTACTCCTAAAATTTGTAATACCAGCAACGAGCCATTCTATGGGTCCATCTACAGCAAAAAAGGCACTGGAGTCTCCCTCGAAGATGTAGCCAAAAAATGCAGCTAAACCAATTGCAATTATAGCTGAACCAGGAAGTGCAAAAGCAACCGGGTAACCCGATGCAAGAGCAACAATCATTATCACAACTAGAACAGCTAAAAAGAATGTTTCCATAATTTAATTTTTGACACCTTTTAAAATTTTGTGACTACTTTCCATAAAATAACTAGTAAATTGAATTAACATCGTAACAGCAAAAACAGCTAGATAAACAGCCATTAAATATAAAAGATAAAGACCATTAGATCCTTGTTGCGTAACTTCAAAAGCTACAACAGGACCATTTATTATGCTGGCCTTTCCGTTCAGACCTAAAAATATAACTATTAATGTAAGTGGTACTCCTAGAACTGCCGATCCAACCATATTTGTCCATGCCTTCTTTTTTTCACTAAAAGAAGAGTAGAGTACGTCAACTCTTACGTGCCCTTCATGAATTAAGGCGTATGCACTAGCAAATAAGTAAAGTGCAGCATACCAAAATCTAACTAGATCCCCTTGAAATGCTTGTTCGTATGAAAATATAAATCTTGATAATACGATTACGAATTCACTTACTACAACCAATACTGCTAGCCAAATGAAGCCAACTGATTTCGTAAAATATCCAATCACGAAAGAAATTAATATTATTGGAAAGTGAATATAAGTAATTCTGACAGGGGCTTTAACCATCAATGCTTTTACTTCAGGACTGAAGATTGCTTCCCATAATCTTTCAACAACCATAAAAGATATAACAAAGTCAGCTACGCCAACTAAAAATACTGCCCAAAATGATGATCTAACAAGATATGCTGAAAATCTTGATAAAATTTTTGAATCTTGCTCCAAAGTTTGGCTATATGTTTTAAAAACATAAAAAACGACTGCAGCAATACAAATCAAATACAATCCAATTTGCATATAACCATAATTTAAATCAGATCCCTCTAGAGCTTTTTTCTTATATCCAAACATCTCATGATGTGAAAAAATTTTTTTTATTCCTGGCCAATCACTCCAAACTGTTAAAACATTATTTATAAGAAATGCCAAAGTAAAAGCTAAAACTGAATAACTGATTATTCTAAGATATAGAGAAAGATTTGAATTTTTTGTAACCATAGTATTTAAAAATACCTAAGTAATACTCGATTTTGTTTAAAAAAAAAGGGCCCAATTAAGGGCCCTTTAATAACTAAATTTAGTTAGATTACATTCCTAATGCTCTGTTTCTTTGAGAAATGTAAGGTGAGTCAGACAAGTTGGTCCAAGAACCAATGTCTTTTCTAGCCTGTAAGAAACTAGAGTGGATTCTCTCAGCGAGACCACTGCTTGCTCTTGTTTCCTCAAATACTTCATTAGCAGCTTTAGCAAAACCATCATAAACTTTGTCGCTAAACTTCTCTAGTTTAACACCATGATCGTTTATTAATCTTGCAAGCGCAGCACCATTTTTAGCGTTGTACTCTGACATCATAACGTCATTTTCCATCGCAGCTGCAGCTTCAATTAATAGCTGATCTGATTTTGATAAGCTTGTAAACCAAGATTTGTTAGTACCACATGCTAACATAGATCCTGGCTCGTGCATTCCAGGATAGTAGTAGTATTTAGCAGCTTCTTGGAATTTCATAGCTTCATCATTCCATGGACCTACCCACTCTGTTGCATCAATTGCACCAGAAACAAGGTTTTCGTAAATTTGTCCACCAGGAAGTGAAACTGGAGATCCTCCAAGTTTACCGATAACTTGTCCACCTAATCCAGGCATACGCATTTTAAGACCTTTGAAGTCATTAGGGCTTCTAATTTTCTTGTTAAACCATCCACCCATTTGAACTCCTGTGCTTCCACACATAAAGTTTTTTAGACCGAATTTGTCTGATAGTTCATCCCATAATTGTTGACCACCAGCAAATCTAATCCATGCGTTCATTTCAGTGTAAGTGAAACCGAAAGGTACAGCTGTAAAGTAACCCCAAGCTGGATCTTTTTTAACCCAGTAGTAGTCAGCAGCGTGATACATTTGCGAGTTACCTGAAGCAACTTCATCAAATGAGTCAAACGCTTTAACCCTCTCGTTTGCTGCATAGTAAGTGACTTGAATTCTTCCATCACTCATGTCTGTAATTCTTTGAGCAAATCTTTGCGCACCAGTTCCTAAACCTGGGAAATCTCTTCCCCATGTAGCTACCATAGAAGCTTCAATTCTTTCTTTGGCAACGGCTGGAGCAGCTAAAGATGATGCAGCTACAGCAGCAACACCAGTCGCAGCAGCAGCCTTAAAGAATTTACGTCTTGAAGGAGTTTTACCCTTCAATAGTTTTTTTTCTTTAATCATTATTTCTCCTCTTTAAGTTAATTAACTGATGCATTTAAAGCATATATGTTTCTTAGAGTCATTTTAAAAAAGTGAGGATTTTTCAGTTAATTACAATCTATGATTGTAAATGTTTATGAATTATCTCTAATTATTGAATATTTTGGCTTGGTTTAACATGCTTAGATCTTCAAATTGTTTGCCTATAATTTGAACTCCTAAAGGCAAATTTTTTTCGCCTTTTAAAATTGGCAGTGAAATGCAGGGCACATGTGCAAGAGACCAAATCTTATTAAATTCTGGACTCCCAGTTGTCTTAAATCCTTTGTCAGCAATTCCACAACTACTTGGCGTTATAATTGCATCAAACCTTTCAAATATACTATCTAAGTTTTTTGAGTATGTTCTCATCGCATCTAAAGCTAAAGCATAATCTTTTGCCGAATGTTTTAGTCCGTTAATAATTGCTCTCTTAATTTCTATAGAAAGTTTTCCTTTTGAAGTTTTGTAATAATGATGGAAATTTTGAGCCATCTCTGTCTCATATATAATTGTATGACAATCAATCATATCTTCAAAATATTTAGGAGCAGTCTCAACCTTTACTATTTTTTTATTATTTAAAATAAATTTGTTAAATGATTTTTTTGAAATACTGTCAACATTTCTCCAGCGTTTGGTTTTATAAAAAACAAATTTTGGTTTTTTTATTTTAATTTTTTTATTAAGAAAATTAATATTTGTTGTTGTTTCATCTGCATCATCTCTAGCAAACAAAACTTTCGATAATAGTGCTACATCACTAATTGTTTTTCCAAATACTCCGACTTGATCTAAATTATATGATGTTTGCAAAACACCATTTCTAGAAATTAATCCGTAAGTAGGTTTATAACCTACAACTCCACAATAAGATGCTGGCCTAATTACAGATCCACCCGTTTGAGTTCCAATTGATAATGGCGCCATATCAGATGCAATAACGGCTGCAGAGCCACTAGATGAACCCCCTGGTGTTCTTGAATAATCATGTGGGTTTTTAGTTTTCGATGGCGATAAGAATGCTAATTCACAAGTTACGGTTTTACCCATAATTATTGCTCCAGCTTTTTTTAAGAGCTCAACAATTTTAGCATCTGAATTATTCTTTTTTTTTAATTTTATTCTTGCACCATATTTTGTTGGCATTTCAGATGTTGAGATAATATCTTTAAGTGCTACTGGTAGACCATGCAAAACCCCTAAAGATTTTAATTTTTTTCTCTGATTGTCAGATTTTTTTGCATCACTTAGTAGTTTTTTTTCATTAAAATATTCCCAAGCTTGAATATTCTTATCAAATTTTTTTTTTTGATTGATATATGCTTTACAAAGTTCAACGGAAGTTAATTGTTTATTTTTAAGTTTTTTTAAAAGTTGTTGTGCTGATAAATTTAGGAGTTTCATTTATCTCTTAAACTAATTTTTCATCAGAATAAACGCAACATTTCTCTGGTGGAAAATATAAATTCAATTCTCCGTCTGGTATGGGTTTTTCTCTTTCTACTTTTGACTTAATCACTAAATCACCCATTTTTCCTGTAAGGAGCTTAAAATTACCAAAGTCCTCAACTCTAGTGAGTTTAATTTTAACTGTATTACTTTTTTCTTTTTCAGCCAATTCTATGAACTCGGATCTAATTCCCAGTTTAACATTTTTATCTTTTAAATTTCCTAAATTTGAATTTGTCTTAATAGTAGTATCATTAATTTTTACTTCATGATCAGAGGATACAGTTGAATGAAAAATATTCATCGCAGGAGAGCCAATAAAATAACCGACAAAAGTTGTTTTAGGTTTTTCAAATAAATCTTTTGGCAATCCAACTTGCACGATTTCACCTTGATCCATAACAATTATATTTTCGGCAAAAGTCATAGCTTCGTTTTGATCATGAGTTACATAAACCAATGTTGTTTTATATTGTTCATTGATTTCTTTTAAGTTTCTTCGAAGTCTAAATTTTAAATCTGGGTCTATAACTGTAAGAGGTTCGTCCATTAAAACAGCAGCAACGTCTTCTCGAACTAAACCTCTGCCTAAAGAGATAAGTTGTTTTTGATCAGCCGTTAATTTTCTTGCTGGTGAATTTAAAAATGAAGATAAATTTAAAGTATCTGAAACTACTTTTACTCTTTCTTCAATTTTTTCTTTTGTAAATTCCCTACATCTTAGTGGGAACGCTAAATTATCATAAACTGTCATTGTATTGTAAATTACTGGGAATTGGAAAACCTGTGCAATATTTCTATCTTCTGTTTTTAGATCGGTTACAGGTGTTTCATCGAATAATATTTCACCTTTTGATGGCCTCACTAGTCCAGAAACAATGTTTAACATTGTAGTTTTTCCACACCCAGAAGGTCCCAAAATTGCATACCGCTTGCCATTTTCCCAAGTCATTGAAAACGGATTAAGGGCATAAGTTGGTTTTGGATCTAGAGGATTATAAGTATGAGAAATATTAGATAAATCAATTTTAGCCATTTGTTCCTCCATATGGCGATGAAACTAATTTTTCATCTTCTCCAAAAGCATAAAACTTATTTGCATTAAAATTTATTTTTACTTTCTCATGTATTTTAAAATTCATTACTTCCTCGATTAAGGCAATTATTTTTGAGTTTCCTCTTTTTAGGTGGAGCAATGTTTCTGACCCACTAATTTCAGCTAATTCTATTTCGAATTCTTCACCATTCTCATCAAGTTTAATTTCTGAAGCTCTAATTCCAAAATTATAATCTCTATCTTCTAAATTTTTAAAATGATTTGGAATTTCTAAAGAAATATTCTCAAAATTTAGATTTTTTGAATTTTTTGAACCCTTCAGAACATTCATTGGTGGATCATTTGATATTTCTGCAACTTTTAAATTAGATGGATTTTCAAAAATCTCTTTGGCAGGCCCTTTTTGTAATACCTTCCCTTCATCTAAAACAATTACTTCTCCATTTAGTTCCATTACTTCTTGGGGATCTGTTGTTGAATAAATTAAAATTGTATCTTGGGACAGTCCTTCTGAGAAAATTCTTTTAAATTCTTCTCTTAACTGCTCTCTAAGTTTATAATCTAAATTAACTAACGGTTCGTCTAGCAATAAAATTTTTGCTTTTTTTGCAAGTGATCTTGCAAGCGCAACTCTTTGTTGCTGTCCACCAGATAATTCCTGAATTTTTCTATTTTCAAATCCAACTAATCCAACAGTTTTTAGAGCTTCATCTACATCCTTTTTTATTTGCTCAGGACTTAATTTTCTTTGTTCTAATGGAAAAGTTATATTTTCATAAACATTTAAGTGAGGATAATTAATGAATTGTTGATAAACCATAGCAACGTTTCTTTCCCAAACTGGTATTTTAATAAAGTCTTTTTCCTCAAAAGAAATTGAGCCTTGATCTGGATTTAATAATCCAGCAATTGTTTTTAAAAGTGTCGTCTTGCCAGATAAAGTCCTACCTAAAATGGTATACAAATTACCTTTTTTAAAATTAAATGAGACATCGTTTAAATGAAACTGCTCATCAGGTTTATAAGAAATTTTCTCTCCAATTAAATTCATTATTTTAATGCTCCTGATAAATTTCCTTTTGATAAATATCTCTCAACTATAAATGCAACGATTATTAATGGTGCAACTGAGACTAAAGCTGATGCCGAGAGGCTCCACCATGGTGTTATTGACGAATTAAGTGCAACGACTTTTACAGGTAACAATTGTACTTCAGTAAATGTTAAAATAAATGCAAAAAAGAAATCTATCCATCCAAAAATAATACAAAACATTCCTGCAACAATTAAACCAGGTATTGAATTTGGTAAAACAACTTTATAGAAAGCTTGATAGGGATTACACCCATCAATTAATGCAGTCTCATCTAATTCTTTTGGAACTCGATTAAAAAAATCTACCATAATCCAAACAGCAATTGGCATCAATAAAACGATATATACGACCACTAGACCTAATAAACTATCAAGCAATCCTATTGTGCTTAAAAAAATAAAGAAAGGAATTGATAATACAATTGGAGGCATGATTCTTTGTGAAATGAAGAAAAAAGTAATATCGTTGTTTCTTACAAATCCAGCTTTAAAGGTAAATCTTGATAGAGCATAAGCAGCAAGAGTACCAAGAACAATACTTATTAAACTAGCAGTACAGGTTACAAAAATACTATTAAAATAAGGCTCAACAATATCTACTCCACCTTTTGCAGGAGACTTAATTAAAACTCTCCAACCCTCCAATGTTGGTTCGAAATCTAACCAAGGAATATAAGTTACTTTACTATTTACAGATTGGAAGTCTTTAAAAGATGTTGATACAGCCCACAGAAATGGTGCAACAACAAATACAGTCCAAAATGTAATAAAAAAATATTTAAGAAAAGTGTAAAGTTTGCTCATAGTTATTCTTTGATCATTAATTTGGTTAAAACTTTAGCAATTATTGTTAAACTGATAATCATTATGACAAGATAAGTGAAAGATAAGGTTGCTGCATAACCCATCTGAAATTCTCTTAATCCTTTAATATAAATATAAAAACTTGACGTCTCAGTTGCAGTTCCTGGTCCTCCTGAAGTCAAAACAAATACTGTATCCATTATTTTTGAAGCCTCGATAAGTCTTATTATTATTGCCCCAATTGATATTGGAGCCATCAAAGGAAAAGTTACATAAACAAATTTTCTAAATGGACTTGCTCCATCTATAGCGGCTGCCAAAAAGGGTTCTTTTGGAAGTGACAAAAGTCCAGCTAGTAATAGTAAAAACATAAACGGTGTCCATTGCCAAACTTCAACAATTATAACTGTAAACTTTGCAATAACTGGATCACTCAACCATAAAATAGGTTTTACTCCTAATCCACCTAATAAATCATTTACAGGACCTAGTGACTCATGAAAAAATGTTCTCCAAATAACTGTCATTATTACTGGAGTTGTCATCATTGGTACTAGAAAAATTACTCTAAAAAATCTTTTAAATTTTATTTCTCTCCAAACCATCATTGCTAAAGCAAATCCGATAACATATTGAAGAATAACTGTAGTTACTGATAAAAAACTTAGCCTAAAAAAAGACTCCCAAAACCTCGGGTCATCAGTAAATAACCTTATATAATTCGTAATGCCTATGAAGTTCATTTCTGGTGTATAACTATTCCATCCAGAAAGACTTAATCTAATAGTAAAAATAATTGGAAAAATTAAAATTCCAATAAGTACAAACAATCCTGGGAATAAAAAAACAAACTTGTGTTTAAAATTCATAATTTTTTTTTTGGATTATTTTAAAATGTGGCCGTTAAAAAACGGCCACAAGTTTTACAAAATTATTGCTTATTATCTTCCATTGCTACACCAACAGCATAGGCTTTTCTTACATTATCTTTACCTACTCTGTTAAGTATATCTTCCCACTGTTTAGCAGCTTCGTCTAAAGCAGCTTGTGGAGATAATTGACCAGCTAATGCTTTTGCGGCAGCAGTAGCCAATGCAGCATTAAACTCAAAAGTTCCAGGAACTCTTAATGGAAATACTCTATTTTTGCTTTGCTCCATTTGTGCAAGAGTATCAACATATGATTGAGCAATATCTTTATCCCAACCAATTTGTGTCCATACATCAACTTTAAAGTCGTCATTTCTAAATGGGTTTACACCAAATCTACCAATTCCAATGTCTGCTTGGTGGTTAGCTTCGTTAGCAAAGAAACATAGGTAATCGAAAGCCATTTCTTTCTCTTTACTTTTCTTAGCTACTCCAACTGCCCATCCCCATACGAAGAAAGGAGCTTGGTTAAAGCCTTCATCCCAAGAGTTAGTTTTTCTATTCCAAACTTTCATAGCTCCTGGTAACTGTGCAGCACCAACTTTATTGTTTATTGGACTATCTGGTTGCATAGCGGCAACAAATGCATCATCCCATGAAAAACTAAACAAAGTTTGTCCTCCACCAAATGATCCAATTTCATCACCTAAACCAAAATTTATTCCTCCTGGAGGAACATATTTAGTTGCCTCAACCCAATCTGTTAATGCTTCAACAAAACCTGGATTGTTAATTAGTGGTTTCATAGTTTCTAAATCAAAGAAAAAACCACCAGGTGTTTTAGGATTTTTTGAGTAAGCAGCAGATCTTGAATAGAAAGCAGCATACATTAGGTCATCTTTTTTCATAACTTCTGCTGATCCATATTCTTTCTCGCCATCACCATCCCAATCCCATCCATTGAAATAAGCGGCCATTTCTCCATATTCTTTCCAAGTTGTTGGTACCTTTAGCTCTTTACCAGTAGCTTCCTTATATTGTTTTTGGTACTCAGGATTATCAATTACATCTTTTCTATATTTTAGATAATGTCTGTCTCCATCAACCGGAAACTGATACATAACACCATCCCAAGATGCTACACCGATGTGAGACGGAGTAACGTCTTTCATTTGTTTCATCTCAACGTATTTCTTTGGAACTGGCTCTAAGTATCTTCTCCAATCGTTAATGAAGTTTGAAAATCCAAAAACGATGTCATATGGAGCTTGTCCAGCTTGAAATGGTACCATTGCTTTCGCATATAAGTCACCTGCTGGTGTATGAGTAACATCAACTTTTGCTCCAGTAAGTTTAGCAAACTGCTCAGCATGTAGAGCTGTTGGCTCTCCCATGACTGGTACAGCATGTGTATTAATCTTAAGCGTCTTGCCTTTATAGTTTTTCTTAGACATAGACTCGTAAGAACAATCACCAGGAATATCCCCAGTTGCTTTGATATGTGGAAACTGATCACTCCACTTATCAGCATACGCAACAGGACTAAATACCAACAAAGCTGATATTAGAGCGGTTACGCAAGTTTTTATTGTCTTCATCTTTTTTCCTCTCTTTGTTGTTAATTATGGAACTAACACTGCACGACCTTTAATCTTACCATCATTTAAATCATGTAGTGCTTTATTAGCTTCTTCAAGTTTGTATTCTTTCATTGAAAGTTTTACTAAACCTTTATCTGCTAGTTCCATTAATTCATATAATTCAGCCCATGTACCTACTAAGCTTCCAACTATACTTTTTTCTTGATCGATCATATCAATCGCCAAAACTCTTATTTCTTCTCCGTAACCTACAATATAGAAAGTCCCAGTTGCTTTGGTCATTTTAATTCCCATTGGCGTAGAACCTTTTTCACCAACAAAATCTATAACAGCCTCTGCACCTTTTCCTTTTGTAAGTTCTTTTACTTTTTCAATTTCATTACCATCTATTAAAACCCCATGGTCAGCTCCTAGTTCCATTGCATGTTCTAAAGGTGCTTTTGCTTTTTCAACAACAATAATATTTGCAGCACACATTGCTTTCATACATTGAATTGCTATATGTCCTAATCCACCAGCACCTATGATTACACAATTTTCACCTGGCAGAAGGTGTCTAGTAGCTTTTTTTACAACTCTGTAAGCAGTCAAACCTGCGTCTGAAAATGGCGCAACGTCTATTGGACCTAAAACTTTTGGAATTTTTATTAGATTTCTTACGCTAGTTTGAAGTAATTCAGAATATCCCCCGTGTTTTACATTCAAACCTGCAAAAATTGGATCTTCAGCATGCATATCGTTTCCTCTTCTACAATCTAAGCATGTTCCTCCTGTGCCAGAAACTTTAGGGTGTAAAATAACTGCATCACCTTTTTTAAATCCTGTAACATCTTTACCAACTTCCTCTATCCATCCAGCGTTCTCATGTCCCATTACCATCGGCAACAGATCGTTATTTTGATCTGTAATGTGCTTCCAAACTCCTTCAATTATATGCAAATCAGTTCTACAAACACCTGCAGCTCCAATTTTAACAATGACATCGCTTGCTTTCTCAATTTTAGGATTTGGTAACTCTTCACCTGTGACCCAAACATCTGCTTTCATTTCTGGGTCATACTTATGTAAAACCTGTGCTTTCATTATTTCCTCTCTAAATTTATTTTTTATAAGTAAATTTTAAATTGAAATAAAAAATATGTCTAGAAAGTTAGAATAATTTTAATTACCAATTACAACCTCAGATTGTTAATTAACTTTGTTTTTGCATTCTCCTGTTTTGAAAAACTCATCCATATTATCTATGGCCTGATTGGCCATTGCAGTTCTAGTTTCTTTAGTTGCGCTACCCAAATGAGGAAGAATAAAAGCACTTTTGTGTTTAAGATATCCTGGATTTAAATTTGGTTCATTTTTGTATACATCTAGCCCAACTGCATAAACTTTTCTTCTTTCCAAAGCATCTATTAAAGCTTCATCTTCAATAATATCTCCTCTTGCAACATTGGTCACGACTGCACCTTTTGGTAATAGTTCTAGTGTATCTTTATTGATTAAATTTATTGTCTCTTTAGATGCAGGACAACATACCGAAAGGACATCAGAGACTTTCATCAAATCATTTAAGTTATCGTGGTAAGTTGCGCCTTGTTCTTTTTCTTCGCTTAATTTTGAACGATTGTGATAATGGATTATCATACCTAAAGATTTAGCTATTTTAGCTATTTTTTGACCAATTCTACCCATGCCAAGTATTCCAAGTCTAGTGCCCGTTAATTGTTTACCAATCAACATATCTGCTGACCAAACCCAGCCACCTTCTCTAGCTTTTTCAATTCCTTCAGATGCTCTTCTGCATGCACCTAATATCAACAAAACCCCAATTTCTGCAGTAGCATCAGTTAAAACATCTGGCGTGTTTGTTACTGCAATCCCTCTTTTCTTTGCAGCTTCTAAATCTATATTTCCAAAACCTACAGCAAAATTTGATATAATTTTTACACTCTCAGGTAATTGATTAATTGTTTCTGCATCTAGCTTATCTGTTAAAGCCGATAAAATACCATCACAGCCTGTACTCAACTCTATTAGCTTCTTTTGAGAGTAGAGTTCATCATTTAAATTAAAGTTAGCATCAAATAATTCTTGAGCTTTATCCTCACAAGATCTTAAAAGCCTTCTCGTGATTAAAATTTTTTTCATTTTGTTTTGGATTAATTTAGATCAAAAACCTTACCAGGATTCATAATATTGTTTACATCAATGCTTCTTTTAATAGCTTTCATTACTGGCAAATTGTCTGGGTGCTCTCTTAATAAGTAATGTTTTTTTTGAAGACCAATTCCATGTTCTCCTGTAATTGTTCCCTCTAATTCTAAAGCTTTGTTAATTAAATCATCGCTGTACTGCCTAATTTTTTTTTGTTTTTCTTCGTCATCAGGATCATACAATATTATGGAGTGAAAATTTCCATCTCCAACATGACCAACCATTGGTGCAGTTAGACCTAATTTTTTTACTTCTTTTTCTGCCCATGAAATGCACTCAACTAACTTGGAAATTGGTACACAAACATCTGTAGAATACACTTTCATATCATGACCTAAAGCTTTTACTGAATAGTAAACATCATGCCTTGCTTTCCATAATATTTTTTGTTCTTCAGGAGAAGATGCCCATTGAAAATCACTTCCACCATTATTTTTTGATAATTCTTCAACAATTTTTATAGACTCGTTATTTGATAGTTCACTACCATGGAATTCAAAAAATAAAGTTGGTGATGCTTTGATGTTTTTTAACTTTGAATATTTAATGCTAATTTCCATTTGATCTTTGTTTAACATTTCAATTCTTGCAATTGGAACACCATACTGAATAACTTCTTGCGCAGTCTTTACTGCTGAGTCTAAATCTGGAAAATAGCAAACTGCACTCATTATGCTTTCAGGTATTGGTGATAATCTTAATTGAACTTCTGTAATAATTCCCAAAGTTCCCTCAGATCCAATAAACAAATTAGTTAAGTTATATCCCGCGGAAGTTTTTTTAGTTCTTGCACCGGTTTTAATTATATCTCCATTAGGTAAAACAACTGTTAAACCAGAAATAACTGTTCTCATTGTTCCATATTTAACTGCCATAGTTCCTGAAGCTGAAGTAGATGCCATTCCACCGAGTGCAGCATCTGCACCAGGGTCTATTGGAAAAAATACACCATCTTCTCTTAAATATTCATTTAATTGCTTTCTTGTTACATTTGCTTGTACTCTGCAATCAAAATCCTCAGCATTTACGCTTAAAACTTTATTCATTTTTTCTAAAGAAATTGTAATACCATTTTGATTTCCAACAACATGACCTTCAAGAGATGTGCCAGTTCCAAACGGGACAACAGGAATTTTATGCTCGTTACAAATTTTTAAAATTTTTGAAACTTCTTCATTAGTTTCTGGAAATACAACTGCCTTCGATAATATTGGATTATAAGTATCTTCTCCTCTTGCATAATTTGCACGAGTAGACTCAGAAGTAGAAAATCTCCCGTTAAATATCTTTTTTAATTCTGCTTGGACAGTTTCGTTCATTCTTTAATAATACAAAAATATTAGTTAAAAATACAGTTTATTTAGAAAGCATCTTGCCTATATTTTCTAAGGCTTGCATTATATTATCTCTAGATGCGGCAAAACTAAATCTAACGTAATCATTACAAGTTTTACCGAATGCAGTACCAGGAACAATTGCAACTCCTGCTTCATGCATAGCTTTTTTGCAAAACTCAGATCCATTCATGCCAGTACCTTTTATATTCGGAAAAGCATAAAAAGCTCCTCCTGGCAAACTACACTCAACTCCTGGTAAATCATTTAATCCTTTATGAATTAAATTTCTTCTTAAAGTAAACTTGTCTAACATATCTTTGATTGAGTCCTCTGGACCATCTAATGCGGCTATACCAGCATATTGGGCTGCTGCATTTACACATGATACACTATTAATCAAAAGTTTGTTTACATGTTCAACTAAATGTTCTGGCCAAAAACTCCATCCAAGTCTCCATCCAGTCATAGAATATGCTTTACTCCAACCCTCAAGAACAATTAATCTATCTCTTAAGTTTGGGTAATTAAAAAAAGTTGGCATTTCTTTATAGTCAAAAACTTGTCTACTATAAATTTCATCACTTAAAATTGTTACGTGAGGATGTTTTTCTAATTCTTTCGCTAAGTAATCTATAGCAGGTTTTTCAACAAAACTTCCAGTTGGGTTATTAGGGTTTATTAAAATTAAAAGTCTAGTTTTATCAGTTATTAAAGATAAAAGTTTATCTGGATCAAATTTTAAATCTTTGTCCTCAGTTAAGTCATAAGGAACAGCTTTTGCTCCAGAGTAGTTAATCATTGATTCATAAATAGGAAAGGCTGGCGTTGGATGAATTATTTCAGCACCCGGTTCACCAAAACAAGTGATTGCATAATACATTGTTGGTTTGCCACCTGGCATTATTAATACTCTATTTGGATCAATATCTGTACTATAAAGTCTCTTTACCCATCTAGCTACAGCTTCACGACATTCTGGAATGCCATTTGATAATACATAACCGTGATGTCCATCATCTAGTGCTTTTTTTGCAGCTTCAACTACATGTTTAGGAGTTTTAAAATCAGGCTGACCTAAACCTAAATGGATCATAGGTTTACCTTGTGCTTCTAATTTTTTTGCCTCTGCTAGAACAGAAAATGCACTTTCAGTTCCTAAACGGTCTAAAGCTTTTGATAGTTCAATCATAATTTTTCGTCGACAAACTAACTGAAAAGCAACTTCATGTCTATTTATTTAGAGTGAAAATAATAATAAAATTTATTTATAAAAAATATTTAATTACGGTAAATTATCTTTGATCTATCTAACTCTTTTACACTTTTGCAGCCCATAAGGATCATATTTCTTCTAATTTCATCGTGCATATTTTGAAGCAGCCTCTCTACTCCTTGCTGTCCACCCGCTCCTAAACTAAACAAAAAAGCTTTACCAAAACTACAAGCAGTTGCACCTGCAGCTAAAGCCTTGAGAACATGAGTTCCCCGTCTAACACCTCCATCTAAAATTATCTCAACCTTGTCACCGACAGCATCTGAAATAGCCTTTAGTTGATCAAATGGAGTTCTAGATCCGTCAAGCTGTCTTCCTCCATGATTAGAAATTATTATCGCTGTACAACCAATATCAACTGCTCTCTTTGCATCCTCTACAGACATTACACCCTTCAATGCAAAAGGTCCGTCCCATTTTTTTATACAGTATTCTGCATCTTCCCAATTCATTTGTGGATCATACTGTTCATTAACATAGTCTATTACTGATTTTGTAATGTTAGTTCCCTTGTCAGTTTTGTGTTTAATATTTGCAAGTTCAAATTTCTTATTCGTAAAATATCTGAATAACCATCCTGGTCTCATCGCAAAATTCATTATACTTTCTAATGTGAATTTAGGAGGAGTTGTAAAACCAGTTCTGTGATCTCTTTCTCTATTTCCCGCAACTAAAGTATCAACTGTTAAGCATAATCCATCAAAGTTTGCTCTTTTACACCTATCAATCAAATCATCAGTAAATGATTTATCTTTATGGATATAAAGTTGAAATAATTTTGGTCCACTTGATATGTTAGCAATTTCTTCAATCGAAAATGATGCCATTGTTGACATGCTATACATAGTACCAAATTTTTCTGCAGCTCTAGCTGAAGCTTTGTCTCCATCAGGATGATATAAACTTTGCATAGCAGTAGGTGATAAAAAAATTGGCATATCTATTTTTCTACCAAAAACTGTGGTTGATAAATCTGGTTCTCCTACGCTTCTAAGAATATTAGGGATTAAGTCACAATCATCAAATGAATTTGTATTTCTTTTTAAAGTGGTTTCATCATCTGCACCACCATCAATGTAATGAAAAATTGGAGCTGGAAGTTTTTTTTTGGCTAACTTTCTAAAATCTTCAAAATTATAACAATTCTTTAAGCTCATGCATTTCGGAATCTTAAATTATTTCGATTAAGATCACTGATCTTTGTGCAGCCCATTAATTTCATGTCTCTTACTAATTCAGTTTTATATAAGTTAAGTGCTCTCTCAACGCCTTCTTGACCTGCTGCAGCTAAAGCATAAAGATATAATCTTCCACCAGCACATGCTTTTGCACCCATAGATAAAGCTTTTAACATATGAGTACCTCTTTGAAATCCACCTTCACAAATAACATCTAATTTATCACCAACTGCATCAACAATTTCAGCTAATTGATCGAATGGTGATCTAGATCCATCAAGTTGTCTTCCTCCATGATTTGATACCATTATACCAGTGCATCCGATATCAACTGCTCTTTTAGCATCTTCAACACTCATAACTCCCTTAAGCGCAAAATGGCCACCCCACTGAGAGCACAATTTTTCAGCGTCGTCCCAGTTCATAGATTGATCCAACATAGTAGAAAAATAATTACCAATTGAAGTATTTGTGTCAGTTCCTTCTTTAACGAAATCTTGAAGATGTGGTAGTTCAAATTTTCCTTTGGTTAAATAATTTATTCCCCACATTGGTTTTGTAGCAAAACTAAACAAACTCGAAAGTGTTAATTTTGGAGGTGATGTAAATCCAGTTCTTAAATCTCTTTCACGATTTCCTCCTGTTATCGTATCAACAGTTAAAGCCATAACGTCAAATTTTGCTGCTTTTGCTCGTTCTAAACAAGAGTCGTTTAATCCTCTGTCTTTATGGAAATAAAATTGAAACATTTTTGGAGTGTCTATTAAAGATGAAATTTCCTCAACACTAACTGTAGCTAATGCCGAAACACCAAACATCGTATTGAACTTCTTTGCAGCTTTTCCAACCGCTCTTTCTCCATCGTAGTGGAATAGCCTTTGCAGAGCTGTTGGAGAACAATAAAAAGGTAAATCTAGTTTTTTTCCAAAAATAGTTGTCGACAAATCCACATTTTCAACACCTCTTAAGACATTTGGAACTAAGTCAACGTCATTAAATGCACTACTATTTCTTGCATAAGTTATTTCATCATCCGCAGCCCCATCAATATAATGAAATATTGGTGACGGAAGCTTTTGTTTTGCTAATTTTCTAAAGTCATAAAAGTTATGACAATCTTTTAATCTCATATCTTAAGTTAAAATTTTTTTGTAAAATTAAACATATAACTATTTGCCCCAGGATTTTTATCTCCAAGACTCGCATTAGAAATATGATTATAAGAAATACCCAATTCAGAATTAGATGAAATGTCAAATAATATCTGTATTTGCGTCTTAAATTCAATTTCGTGACCTAAATCCTTGCCATCTCCTTCGTCGTAATATCCAATTGCAAAGCTAGGAGAAAAAGTAGTTGAATTAGATTTTTGATTTAATTGATAACCTGTATAAATATATAATGCATCATCAGCCGTTATCATTGCACCTGTAACAGGCTGAACATTTCCTAAGAAAATATCTTTGCTAGCATTAAAATTTATATATTCTGCACCAAATAGATTTGCTCTCTTACCATCATCACTGAAATCGAACATGCCAGTGTAAAAACTCCATTTATTTTCTGCATTAGAAAATGAGACAGTAAGAAATGAAATTATTAAAGTTTTAATTATAATCTTCATATTAAAAATCCTTTTTACTTTATAGATACTTTTCTAATAATTAAAAGGCCGCCAAAAGCGAACAAAATCAAAGGTATTGACCAGAGTAAAAATGTATTTTGGTTTAATTCTGGTTCATATACAATCCATTCTCCATATTTATTTTTTAAATAATCATATATTTCATCTTCTTCCTTACCTTCATCAATTTTATTTTTTACAACAAGCTTCATACTAATGGCAAAATCGGACTGAGAGTCGTAAACAGATTGACCTTGGCATATCAAACACCTTAAGTTTTTTGTAATTTGATCTACTTTGGTATTTATTTCATTAGCATAGGAAAAATTAAAACTAAGATATAGCAACAATATTAATTTTATAATTTTAAGCATTTTTTTTTAATAAATTTTTTATTTCTATTAAATTTTCGCTCGTCAATGGACCAATATACTTTTTTATAATCTCATTTGTTTTACCGCTTATAATAAAAGTTTCAGGAACACCAATAGCTCCGAATTCTATTGATTTTGTTCCATCATTATCAGTAATAACTTCTGAATAAGGATTTCCAAGTGAGCTTAAAAAAATTTTCGCATTTTTTGGACTGTCTTTATAATTAATTCCAATTATATTTATGTTCATATCTTTTAATTTCATTAAAAACTGATGCTCTTCTCTACATGGTGCACACCAAGATGCCCAAATATTTACTACTGAAGGACTATTTTTATCAAATAAGTCTGAAATATTAATTATTTCATCAGAAAATAGTTTTTTTGCATTAAGTGAAAAATCTATTTTACTTTTTAATTTCTCGTTAGAGTAATCTTCAGATACGTTCAATCCCTTGAGCAAGATTATAAAAATTATTATTAATGTTAGTAGTAATCCTAAAAATTTAATATTTTTGCTCATTTTTTCTAATAACACTTAATAAACCACCAAAACCAATAAATATAGTTGAGATCCATATCCAAATCATTAAGGGTTTATATTGATATCTTACATTATAATAACCATCGTCTTTTAGAATATTAAATACTAAAAAATTATCTGAAAATAATGTTGTCTTAATATCCGCTTCACTCGTAATAGTTAAAGGCTGTTGGTAAATCCTAACTTCTGGGTATAAAGCAAAAGAGGAATTTTTATTTGTAACTTCAAAACTAGCTTTAAGAGATTTATAATTGTCCACATCTGTAACATTAACTTCTTTTAATTTTACAACTTTTTCATTGAATATTCTTTCATCTCCTACTTTCATATTTGAATTGAATTCATTAGAAAAAAGGCCATTCAATAAGATACTAGTAATTAATAAACTAAAACCAAAATGTGAAATTTTTTGGCTAATCGAGGATTTACTAACAAAAAAATCCTTAATTGTTACTAATAAAAGATAGATGCTCAAAACTATCAGAGGAATAGACAATAGAAATGAATTTTCGGTTTTTGTTAAAATGACATATGAAATAAGTAGTGAAACTAAAAAAATAATTAAAATATTATAGTTAAACTTTTTTAATTTATCTTTAATCCATTTCAAACTTGGGCCAAAGCTCATGAATATTAAAAAAGGAATTAAGAAGGGTATTAAAAGATTATGATAAAAAGGCGGACCAACAGAAATTTTTGAACCATTTAAAACTTCAAGAAAAATTGGATAAATTGTACCAACAAGAACAACAGATAAAAAAAACATCATAAACCAGTTATTCACTAATATTGCGGTCTCTTTACTTAAAATAAAATTCTCTTTTGATGCGTTTGATATTTTATTCTGATTAAAAAAGAAAATTAATATAGACATCAATATTAGGATAAAGAGAAAACTTAATATAAATAACCCTCTTGATGGATCGTTTGCAAAAGTATGAATTGAATTTAAAATTCCAGACCTAACAAGAAAAGTACCACTCATACTCAGTGAAAAAGTTGTAATTGACAAAATAATAGTCCACTCTTTAAACGAATTTCTTTTCTGTAATACAATTACTGTATGCAGGAGTGCTGTTAAGCAAAACCATGGCATCAATGAAACATTTTCTACAGGATCCCAAAACCAAAAACCTCCCCAGCCCAGCTCATAATATGCCCATATAGATCCAAGCAAAATACCAATTGTTAAAAATACCCAAGATACCAAAACCCATTTTTTAATGTGCCTTGCCCACTTATCTCCAATATTTCCGCTAATCATTGAGGCAAGTGAAGCTGAAAAGATAATAGATGTTCCAACATAACCTAAATATAAAATTGGAGGATGAATAGCTAAAGCAGGGTCTTGTAAAATAGGGTTCAAACCTAATCCCTCGCTAGGAATTGGATATAGCATTTTGAATGGGTTGGAAGTTAATAAAATAAAAACTAGAAAACCTGAAATAATAATTTGTTGAAATAGTATCGTTAAAAGTTTGTATTTAGTATCTTGTGATCTTGAATTTAATAAAAAAATAAATAGAAAAATTGAAAGAACTAATAACCACAATAATAAACTTCCCTCGTGATTTCCCCATGTGCCTGATACTTTATAAAATAAAGGTTTTAAAGTATGAGAATTGTTGAAAACAGTTTCATTACTAAAATCTGAAATTACAAAAGCTGCAACTAGACTAAAAAAACTTACCGTAATCATTATAGTTTGTATTGAAGTAATTAAAATAAAGTTTTTATCTAAATATTTATTTTCTGAATTTGCATCCAAGTATGACTTAAAAATTAAATAAACAGATGCTATTAAAGCAATATATAAAGAATAATTTCCTAAATAATTAGACATACAAATTAATTGTTTTTCATAGCTTCGCTGACTTCAGGAGGCATATAATTTTCATCATGTTTTGCTAAAATCTTGTCAGCATTTAGAAAACTTTTATCCTTTAAGAAACCTTCAGCAACTACACCCTTACCTTCTTCAAACAAATTAGGTACAGATCCATTAAAGTTGACTAATAATTCATTTTTGAAATCCGTAATTACGAAAAAAATTTCTTTATCATTTATTTTAATAGAATTTTTTTTCACCATTCCACCAACTCTAATTTTTTGAACATTTTTGATTTCATTAAGATTTTTAATATCTGTTGGAGACTTAAAATATACTACGTTTTCCTCAAGAGATTTAACCGCCAAAAAAATTGTAAGAACTAATGAAATTAAAATTAAAAAAATAAAAAGGGCTCTAAATTTAACTTTTTTTCCGTACATGTGAATTTTAGTTAAACTTTAGATGTGGAAGTGTTTGCTAATATCTCTCTGTACGTTTTTTGCTTAGCTACTGATGCAAGTTTCTTTTCATCTAGTGATTTATAATTTTCCTCAAATTTCTTTTTCTCTTTAATTAAATTTAATTTTACTACCGCGTACAAGAAGCTAAAAGAAAATAGAGTAAATATAAATGATGACCAAACGTATACACCGTATCCATTCATATTTAGTAGTTCACTAATCATAATCTATTAAGACCTTTATTTTTAATCTTTAACAGTTCTGTATTATATTTCATTAAAAATATCAAAAGTGAAAATAGAGCAAATGCCGCAGTCATTATAGCTAATGGTGTCAACATTGAAGAATGAATTGTTGTTTCTTCCAAAATTTTTACTGACGCAGGTTGGTGTAAAGTATTCCACCATTCTACTGAAAATTTTATAACTGGAATATTTATAAGACCAATAATTGCTATTATTGAGCTAATTTTTTCTGCTTTACTAGTATCTGTCGTAATCTTCCAAGAAGTAATGAACAATAAATAGAAAATTGAAAGTAAGAGCATTGAAGTTATTCTTGCATCCCAAGCCCACCAAGTTCCCCAGGTTGGTTTTCCCCAAATTGATCCTGTAACTAAAGCTATTATGCTAAAAACAAAACCAGAAGGTGCTAAACTTTTTGTTATTAAAGAGAAATTTTTATTTTTAAAAACAAAAACTCCAAAAGAAAGAATGGAAATAAATGAAAATATTCCAAGTGATATCCAAGCTGATGGAACATGGACATACATGATCCTAACTGAGTCACTCTGCTTATAATCCTCGGGAGAAAGAACTAAAGCTTCAACTAATCCAAGTAACAATACAATTATAAATAGCGCAAATACAAACTTTTGTATTTTATTAATTATCTTTAAAGTATTATTTGGATTGAAATAATTAATCATAATTTTTTATAACACATAAATTTTAGATTAAAATTGTTCAAAATTTTCTGACCAAGAATACAGAGGGAGATAGAGGAAAAACAGTACTCTTGATCAGAATTAAATATTTATAACAAACAGATATGACAGAGATTTGGGACAATTGTGTTTAAATATTGGCTATTAGTTAATTTGAAGGCTTGAAGTAGCTTGATCCACGCTTACCTGAAAAAATTTCATTAATTAGAGGGTGTTTTATAGGCTCTTCAGAGTCATCAAATAATAGATTTTGCTCAGACACATAAGCCTCGTAAGTAATTTCGTCATTCTCTGCTAGTAAATGATAAAATGGCTGATCCTTTCTAGGTCTCACGTTTTTTGGAATCGATTGATACCACTCCTCTGAGTTATTAAATTCAAAGTCAACATCGTAAATCACACCTCTAAAATCGAAGTGTCTATGTTTTACAACGTCTCCAATTGAAAATTTAGCTTTTTGAGTGCTCACGATATTAAATATGGATATTTGATGAAAAAAATCAATAAAAAAAATATAAATGTTTTATTAATCTGTTAATATGTAGCAGTGAATAAATCACTTCTAAAATTCATTACAGACGTTGGGCCATTAGCTATTTTTTTCTTCTTTTATTATAACAGTGATAAAAATTTAAAAGTTGCAATACCACCTCTAATTGTCGCAACAATAATTTCTGTTCTCTTGGTTTGGATACTGGAAAAAAAAGTTCCGATGGTTCCTTTGTTAGGAGGGATTTTAATTACTCTATTCGGAGGTTTAACAATTTATTTTGATAATCCAATTTTTATTTATATGAAACCCACTATTATAAATATTTTATTTGCCTTAGCTTTATTCTTTGGAAAATACTTCACCAATGAACCAGTTTTAAAATTAATACTTGGAAAAACACTGCCAATGTCTGATGAAGGTTGGAAAATTTTGAATAACAGATGGACTTATTTTTTTATTTTTTTAGCTATATTAAATGAAATTGTTTGGAGAACTCAAACAGAAGAATTTTGGGTTAACTTTAAAGTTTGGGGAATGCTACCAATTACATTCATCTTTACAGCATCACAAGTTGGGTTGATTAATAAACACAAATTAAATGAGTAATTTAAAATTAGTAATAAATAATTCAAATAAAGAACAAAACCAAAGGTATTTTTTTGAAAAAAAAGAACTAAAAATTATATTAGACCTATATGCTAAAATGGTATCTGAAGGATCTTGGAAAGACTATGGCCTCTCAATATCAAGTAAAAGAGTGAGTTTTAGTATTTTTAAAAATGCAGCAGAAAAAGCTATCTACAACATTAGTAAAAATTTTAAACCTTCTAATAAGAATTTGAAATATTTAATAACTGATAGAAATGGTAAAATTTTAAATAATGCTTATGATTTAGAAATACTTCTAAAAAAAACAAATTGGAAAAAACTATAGTTTTTGATTATCTTCTTTGACCGAACAATCTTAAAAGCATTATAAATAAATTTATAAAATCTAAGTATAATGTTAAAGCTCCCATAACAGCTTTCTTGCCAATTACTTCACCTGAATCTGATGCTGCGTACATATTCTTAATTTTTTGTGTATCGTATGCAGTTAATCCAACAAATATAAGAACTCCAATGATTGAAATAGCAAAGTACATCATTGAAGATTTTAAGAAAATATTTACTAAAGATGCGATTATAATACCGATCAAACCCATCATTAAGAATGACCCAAATTTTGTGAGGTCTCTTTTAGTTGTGTAACCATATATACTCATAGCTCCAAAAGTTGCTGAAGATATGAAAAATACTCTCGTCACACTAAGTCCTGTGTAAACTAATAAAATTGATGAGAGTGATAAACCCATCAAGGCTGCAAAAATCCAAAAAGTTGTTTGAGCTTTTGAAGAACTCATTTTATTTATCCCAAAACTCATATAAAAAACAATTCCGAGAGGAGCTAACATAACTACCCATTTCAATCCTGATAGATAAATTGCATTTCCGAACTCAGTTAAAGCAACTATTGATCCACTTGCATCTGTAACTACTGACATTTTAAAAGATAGTAATGCAATGATACCCGTTAACAAAACACCAGTTGCCATGTAGTTGTAAACTTTAAGCATGTAGGCTCTAAGGCCTTCGTCCATCACAACAGCTTTTTTTGCTGTCGTTGATCTATTTAGGATATTGTCTCTATTGAATTCCATAATTAAATATATAGTAATAAATCTTAAGTTTTTCAAGCAGTCAAAATGTAGGTAACAAATACTTAAAATTTAATGAATTATAAAAAATTAGGAACAACTGATATAGATATTAGCACAATTTGTCTCGGCACTATGACTTGGGGTGAACAAAATAGCCAAGAAGAGGCCTTCGAACAAATGGATTTCTCGCTAGAAAATGGGGTTAATTTTTGGGATACAGCAGAACTTTATGCGGTACCTCCTAAAGCTGAAACTTTTGGTCATACAGAGACGATCATTGGAAATTGGTTTGAAAAAACAAAAAAAAGAAAAGATGTGATACTTGCAACTAAAGTTTGTGGTCCTGCAAGAGATTATATTAGAAATGGTGAAAATAGTTTTGTAGGGAAGAATCTCGAAACTGCACTTCATAACAGTCTTAAAAGACTTAAAACTGATTATATAGATTTATATCAGCTTCATTGGCCAGAAAGAAATGTAAACAATTTTGGAAGACTTGGTTATGTGCATAAAGAAAATGAATGGAATAAATTCGAAGACGTGTTGGTTGAATTACAAAAGTATATTGAGCAAGGTAAAATTAGACATGTAGGTTTATCTAATGAAACTCCTTGGGGTGTTATGAATTATCTCAAACTCTCAAAGGAAAAGAGTTTGCCAAGAATGATGTCCATACAAAATCCCTATAGTTTATTAAATAGGTCATATGAAGTTGGATTAGCTGAGGTGTCTATAAGAGAAAATATTGGCTGTTTATCTTATTCTCCTTTAGCCAGTGGTTTTTTAAGTGGTAAATATAGAAATAAGCAATTTCCAAAAGGATCTCGAATGGAAAGAGATTGGGATTTTTGGACAAGATATCGAAAACCAAATACTAACGAAGCTGTTGATGAGTATTTTAATATTAGTGAAAAATACAATATTGATATGAGTCAAATGTGTATAAAATTTTGTGAGATACAGGATTTCATGTCTAGTGTTATTATTGGTGCAACAACAATGGAGCAGTTGAAAACAAATATAGAAAGTGTAAAAGTGAATCTTGATAAAGAAATAATTAATGAAATTAATGAAATTCAAAAAAAGTATCCAAATCCATGTCCATAATTTTTAAAATAATTTTTTTTATTCTCTTATTAGGATCAACTTCTTATTCAGAAGAATTAAATAAAATAGGAACATTTAAAGACTGGGATGCAATTGTTGTTACCAATGGGGATAGTAAAGTATGTTTTGCTCAATCTAAACCTGTTCTTCAATCTCCTAAAAAAAATGATAGAGATGCAAGATTATTTGTAACTTTTAGACCATCTGAAAAAATTAAAGACGAAGTAAGCACAACCTCAGGCTATGAATACAACAGTCAAAATTCAATAACAGCTAGCTCTGGTAAATCAAAATATAAATTTGATATAGCTCAAGATAATTTTGCATGGATTTCAAGTAATAAAATTGAAAAAAAAGTTGTTAGCAGAATGAAAAAAGCCTCAAGATTAATGGTTACTGGATATAATAAATCTGGTTCTCAAACAATTGATCATTATTCTTTGATGGGCTTCACTAAAGCATATAACGCGGCTAAAAAAAGCTGTAGTTAAATAATGAAATCAAAGAAAAAGATAGTTCTTGCCTATTCTGGAGGTTTGGACACATCAATCATATTAAAATGGTTACAGGAAAATTATGATGCAGAAGTAATTTGTTATACTGCAGACATTGGTCAAGAAATAGATAGAAATAAAATTTTCAGAAACGCAAAAAAACTTGGCGTAAAAAATATTATTATTCAAAATCTAAAAGATATTTTTGTAAAAGATTATGTTTATCCAATGATTAGGGGCCATGCAATATATGAAGGTGTTTATTTGCTTGGAACCTCAATTGCTAGACCTTTAATAGCCAAAGATCAAATTAGAATTGCTAAAAAATTTAATGCCTATGCTGTATCTCATGGATCAACAGGAAAAGGAAATGATCAAGTAAGATTTGAGTTAGGTTATCATTATTTTGGTCCTAAAATAAAAGTTATTGCGCCTTGGAGAATTTGGAAGCTGAAATCTAGATCAGATCTAATTAATTATGCAAAAAAAAATAAAATTGAAATACCTAAAGACAAGAAAGGAGCGCCACCTTTTTCAGTAGACGATAATATTTTTCATACATCAACAGAAGGAAAGTTGTTAGAAAATCCAAAAAACTCTGCACCTGACTTTATCTTTCAAAGAACGGTATCTCCAGAAAAAGCACCTAATAAATCTTCAATTGTAAAAATAGATTTTAGAAGTGGAGATCCGATTGCAGTGAATGGGAAAAAATTATCTCCATCTAAATTGCTTGGAAAATTAAACGACATAGCTGGAAAAAATGCTATTGGAAGAGTTGATCTAGTAGAAAATAGATTTATCGGTATAAAATCAAGAGGTGTATACGAAACACCAGGCGGAACTTTATTAATGCACGCTCATAGGGCTATAGAGTCTGTTACACTTGATAAAGATACAATGCATAAGAAAGAAAAAATTATGCCTAGATATGCGGAACTGATTTACAATGGATATTGGTTTTCTAAAGAGAGATTTAAATTACAAAGAATTGTTGATCTTAAGAGAAGTAAAGTTAATGGATCAGTTAAATTGAGGTTATATAAAGGGAATGTTATTATTCATTCAAGAATAACTAAAAGTTCAGCTTATTCTATGAAAAAAGTTTCATTTGAGGAAAATAAAACTTTTAATAAATCAAATGTTGAAAGATTTATTAATTTTCACAAAAAAAAATTAAAATAAAATATCATGAATTTTGAACCAAGTCGGGCGCAAGCCACTAATAAACTAGATAATTTCGTTGAAAATAATCTTTCTGAATATTCAAGATTGAGAAATTTTGATTTTGGTCCAGATAAAAGATCAAATATATCTTGTATTTCTCCATATATATCTCATGGAATATTAAATGAGTTAGAAGTTATAGATAAAGCCTTAAAGAAATTTTCATTTTCTAAAAATGAAAAATTTATTCAGGAGGTTTTGTGGCGTACTTATTGGAAAGGATGGTTAGAATTAAGACCTAATGTATGGACAGATTACATAATAGAACTAAAAATTATAAGAGAAAAATACAAAGATAATAAAGATTATTTAAATGCCATTGATGGAAATACAAATATAGAATGTTTTAATGAATGGGTTAAGGAATTAAAAGAATTTAATTACCTTCATAATCATACAAGAATGTGGTTTGCCAGTATCTGGATTTTTACTTTAAATTTACCTTGGCAATTGGGAGCTGAATTTTTTATGAAGCATCTCTATGATGGAGATGCAGCATCTAATACATTAGGATGGAGATGGGTTGCTGGGATACAAACACAAGGTAAGCATTATTTGGCAAGTGAATGGAATATAAAAAAATTTACTAATAACAGATTTAATGACATTAATTTAAATGAAAATGCACCACCTAAAGTTAGCGAGAAAATATACAAGGCTGTCTTAAAAGATTTTAGTAATCCAGTAAGTTTAGATGAGCAAAATTTAATTATTTTTGATAATAATCTTTCTTTTGAGTTGACTGATTTCAAAGACCATAAATTTAAAAAGATTTATTTAGTTAATAATAATAACGACATTAGGAATATTAAACTTAGTGAAAAAACAATGAAATTTAAGACTAATTTAATTCAGGATCAAAAAAGAAGGTTGGATGAAAAATCTTTGGATTGTGAAATTATTGATATTGGTAACCTTAAAACAATTGAGAATAGTTATTTTTTATATCCTTGTGTTGGAGAAAACTTAGATTTTTTAACTTCTCAAGGAATAAATAATATAAAATTTCTTTATCGTAATTTAGACCGAAATTCTTGGAAATATTGCAATAAAGGTTTTTTTAATTTCAAAAAGTATATACCAACTATAATTAAAGAATTTTTTTAAAGAACTATTGTAAATTATCAAAATTATGAGATAACCATAATATGAATAACCCGCAAGTTCTTGAAATTATTGAAAATCTTAAAGGCAGAAGGAATTACGAAGAAAAGAAAGCTTCAAAATTAGGTTTCAACTCTCTTTACGCATATATTGAAAATAAAATATTAAAAGAGAAAGAGGCTGAAGCAGCAAAAATTTTTGAACAATCAGCAGCTAGGGAAGAAGTAATTGAAGAAAAAAAATCAGAGAAAAAGACAAGTTGTTCTTGTTGTTAATCTATTTTAGCTGGACACCTTCAGCATCAATACCATCAAACAACTGAGAATTAACAATTTTTATAATACCAGATCCAACATCTTCTTGCACTGCCTCTAATCCAGTTTTATCACTATCATCATTGGTGTTTGTAATTGTACTTTCAATAAACGCTCTCACATCACCTACACCTTCCTCTTCAAGCACAATTCCTTTACCACCATTTTTTACAGCAATTACACCATCAATACTTGCTATAACTGAACCATCATCTTCTTCAGAATTTTTAAAACCATCGTCTGTGTTATTTATAGAAATAGTGTTGTTGATAGTTAAAAATATATCACCATTATTTGCTTCATCAAAATCTAAACCTTCGTCTAAATTTCCATTTATAAATGAGTTATTAATGGTAACAACTAAATTTCCGGGACCAGCTTCATCAATATCAAAACCATCATCTAAATCTATGCCAAATTCAAATTCTTTAACAAAACCAGAGTCATACAAATCAACTTCTCTCTCAAAACATCTATCATCTGGGGTACCCTTAATCTTTCCAGGTATACTGTCTTCTTTTCTCACATTATCATCAAATTCACCTTCATCTTGTTTGGGCATAAATGGTTTTAAAAGTTTTGGATCACAATATGCTCCATTTAAAACAAAAGATGAATTATTTACTGTAGCATTAACATTTCCAGCATTACCTTCATCTAACTCAACTCCATCCGCACCAACAAGAGTAAACAGAGAGTTACTTGCTTTGAAATCGATATCACCAATGCCTCTTTCATCAATCCTAAATCCATCCGCATCAAATCTTCCATTTCCTACATTACTAATTGTTAAATTATCAACTACAACTTTAATGGAAGCATCTGAACCTTCTCCCCCACCGCCTTGTCCACCACCACAGTCATCGGCTAGACTGCAGTCAGAAATATGAATTCCATGACTGGCAACATCGTTAACAGAAACGTTATTTAAAATTACATTTACTAAACCTTTTTGGTCGTCTCTAACATCTACAAATATACCTTTGCCCCATCCTCCTTTTTTAATACTAAATCCACCTACTCCATAAAAATTTAAATTAGATATTGTAAGGTCAGCACCATTTGAAATAAAGAGGAGTGTTTGATTTTGGGTAGTTTTAATAGACTGTCCTGACCCTACTATATCTAGGGGTTGTAGTCCTGTATATTCTAAAGTTGAATTAATAATTATTTCATCTTCAGTTGTAATTAATATTTTTGATGATTCTTTACTTTTAGATGCCTTTAAAAGTGCATGCCTTAGACTTTCAGGACCAGAATCTTTTGAATTTTTGACATTAAATGTTTTTGCTAGAGATTGTGAACTGTTGAAAAGTATTAATAATAGAATTAGTACTAAATTTCTTTGCATGAAAAATTTATAATTTAAATAAGATACAAAATTATTTCAGAAAGATTAAATAATTATTAAAATTAAATTCTTAGTTGTTCTTTGAACATTTCTTAGAACAATATTTCACTTTATCCCAGTTTAATTTCCATTTTTTTCTCCAAGTAAAAGGTCTCTTACATACAGGGCAAATTTTTGTGGGTAAATTTTCTTTTCTCACTATGCAGTATTTTGTTTAATAAATTTTTCTGCCTCAGCTAAAATTAATTTTTTTCTATCAGGTTTCATTTTATCGAAAATTCTAACCATCATAGAAAGTCTAGGATTTTTTAAAAAGAAGGCTCTATTTCTATTTATGAATCTCCAATAAAGACCATCCATGGTATTGCACCATTCTCCTTTTTTAAAATCCATCATTTTCATGAAATAAGCGGAACCGCAAATATATGGTTTTGTTGCAAAGATTCCTCCATCACTGAAAAGCCCCATTCCATAAACATTCGGGACCATTACCCAATCAGAGGAATCCACAAACATTTCCATAAACCATTTGTAAACATACGTTGGCTTAACTTCACATAAATTCATTATGTTTGATAAAATCATTAACCTTTCAATATGATGTGACCAACCATAATTCACTGCATTTTTAATAGCATAATCGAGAGGTGGTAATCCTGTTGTTCCTTCGTACCATGAGTTTTTCATTTTTCTATTTTGTTTAAAAAAATTTCTAGTTTCCATTTCTTTTGAATAGCTTTGATATATTCCCCTCATAAATTCTCTCCACCCGATTACTTGACGAATATAACCTTCTAAGGAATTTAATCTTATTTTATTTTTGTTGTGAAAATCTAAAACTTTTTTAATTATAAATTCTGGAGTGATAAGACCTAAATTGATGTAAGGACTTAAAGCACTATGAAATAATATATTGTCTTTCTGATCAACTGCATCTTCATAATCCCCAAATAAATTTGATTTCTCTTTAATAAAAAAATTTAATAATTTAATTACATCATCATATTCCGTAGCAAACCAAAAGTCTTTCGTATTACCTGGGTGACTTTTAAAATTTTTATCAATTAAAATTTTTAGTTTTTTCGTATGAACAGTCTCAGTAATTTTAGGAAATTTGGGTATAGATATATTTTTTGGAAGTTTATTTCGATTTTCTTCGTCAAAACTCCATTTGCCTCCTTCTGGATTACCATCTTTTTTCATGAGTATATCCAAATCTCTTCTAGTCTCTTTATAAAAAACTGCCATAAAAGGTTTTTTTGATTTCGATAAATAGTTTTTAAATTTTTCTCTAGAATTTAAAAACATTGGTGTTTGAATAATATTCCATTTAATTTTTTCCTTTTTTAAAAAATTGGCAATTTTATTTTCAAAAAACTTATCCTCAATTTCGAAACTTGAAATTTCTTCTATTTTTTTTGCTTTAATTATTTTTTTTAATTTTTCTGTGTAATCCAGCTTGAAAGATTTATCCTCGATCGAAGAATATTCTAATTTAAATTTATTTTTTTTTAGTCTGTCTGCGTGAGATCGCATGCAAGATAAGAACAATAATATCTTTTGTTTATGATGCTTTTCGTACGTACAAAGCTGATAATCTTCAGCCATAAAGAAAAAGTGGTCTTTTTTGTACTTTTCTAGATATTTCTCTGAGAAAAGCTGATTTCCAAGTAGAAAAAATAATTTCATTAACTATATATAACCCTTTAAAAATTTATGTCAGAAAAATATTTAGTAGTAGGTGCGACAGGATCTATCGGATCTAATTTAGCCGAACAGTTACATGCGGCCGGTAAAGAAGTACATTTAATTGGTAGGGATGAAGAAAGAACAAAATCTTTGTCTGAAAAACTAAATTGTAAATATACAGTCTCTGATGTTTTAGAAAATGGTTTTGTTGAAAAGATTAAGTCCGAAATAGATGATATCAAAGGTATAGCTTATTGTGTTGGTTCAATTGATTTAAAACCTTTGAGAATGGTTTCAGAACAAGATTTTACAAAATGTATGAAACTAAATTTATATTCTGCAGTAGATTTAATTAAAGGTTATCAAGAAAGTTTAAAAAAAAATAAAGGATCGATTGTTTTGTTTTCAACTGTTGCTGCTCAAAGGGGTTTTACAAATCATGCAATTATAGCTTCAACTAAAGCAGCTGTTGAAGGATTAACTGTTTCTTTAGCAGCAGAATTTGCTCCTAATATAAGAGTAAATTGCATTGCTCCAAGTTTAACTAATTCAAAAATTGCAGAGCCAATGCTTAAAAATAAAGTTTTAGCTGATGGTATAGCAAAAGCCCATCCATTAAAAAGACTTGGAGAAGGTAAAGACTCAGCTTCGCTTGCAAAATTTCTAATAACTGAAGAAAGTTCTTGGGTTACAGGACAAATTATTGCTGTCGATGGTGGTAGATCAAAACTTTCATAGAGTGAAGAAATTATTATTTCTTTTATCATTAATACTATTATCAACTAATTCATTTAGTAAAAATTTTAATTTTAATAAAATTATTGAATTAGAAGCACCTTGGGGTTCGTCGTTCGTTAATGATAATGAAATGATTGTTACCGAGAAAGGTGGCAAAATAAAACTTGTTAATATTTCGACAAGAGAGACGAGTGAAATTGGTCATAACTTAAATTTTGTAGAATATGGACAGGGAGGATTATTGGATATTCTGTATAATGAAGATTACATTTACATCTCATACACAGAAAATAGAAATAATTGGAAGACTAGTACTTCAATTGCACGTGCAAAATTTAATAAAAACAAATTAAATTTTAATAATATTTTTCAAGCCAATCCACCAATTGACTCGCCTTATCACTTTGGTTCAAGACTGGTAATTAAAGACAATTATTTATTTGCTTCTGCAGGTGAAAGAGGTGGGGGAATGATTGCTCAAGATGGAAATAAACATCCAGGGAGTATAATTAGAATTTATCTAGATGGTGGCATTCCAAAAGACAATCCTCGTTTTGAGGGGAAATCAGACTGGCTGCCTGAAATATATCAAATTGGTGTAAGAAATCCTCAAGGTTTAGCTTTATCACCTTTCGATGGAAAAATTTATATGAGCAATCATGGTGCAAAAGGAGGCGATTGGTTTGGTGAAGCAAAGAAAGGTGAAAATTATGGTTGGAAAATTCTTGGATGGGGTGGCACAAATTATTCAGGTATACCAATAGGGCCAAAATGGAAACCTGGCTTTACAAAAGCCATTCAATATTGGGTTCCATCTATAGCCACAAGTGCGATCACAATTTATAAAGGTAATGAATTTAAAGAATGGAATGGTCATGCATTAATTACTTCTCTTAAAGATAAGTCTTTAAGAAAATTAGAGTTTAATGATTTATCAAATGTAAAAGAGGAAATAATATTTAAAGATAAAATTGGAAGAATCAGAGACATACAAATTCATCCTATAAATGGTAAACTATATTTTTTAAATCAAGATGGATTGTGGTTGATGGAAAATTCTAGTTAGTATCAAAAAGCTCTTTAAATAATTTAAATTCACCAATTTTAAAAATAATTGCATCATCTTTTTTAAATCCAAATTTTTCTGCATTTTGCTTAAACCTTAAAGGGGGCTCTAATATTGGTTCAAGTGATAAGACAAAAGTTCCCCAATGCATTCCAATTACTTTTTTACTTTTTAAATCTTTAGCAAGTCCAAGGGCTTCTTCAGGGTTAGTGTGGTAAGCAGAAGAGTCTTTAATTGAAGCCATAGGATAAAAATTATATGCGCCAATGTTAATAAATGTTAAATCAATTGGACCATACTTATCTCCCAATTTTTTATATATTTTTCCAACACCAGTATCACATGAAAATAATATTTTTTTTCCTTTGTATTCAATCAAATAGCTGCCCCATAAAGTTTTATTAGTATCCGTTAAACTCCTCTTTGACCAGTGGACTGATGGCAGAAAAGTGATATTTAAATTCTGATTTACTCTTATTTGATCATACCAATCCATTTCATTTACATCTTTAAATCTATTAATTTTAAAATATTTTTTTAGTCCTAAAGGTACCAAAACTTTAGAATCTTTATATGGAAATCTCATTATTGTTTTCATGTCTTGATGATCGTAGTGATTGTGAGTTAGCAGAAAAATATCTGTTTTTGGTATTTCATTTAGTTTTAATGCTGGTTCGGTAAATCTCTTTGGCCCAAAAAATAAAGGTCCTGCATTTTTTGAAAAAACTGGATCTGTTATTATTGTTATTTCCCCTAATTTTAATAAAAATGTTGCATGACCTATCCACGCTACATATTCTTCTTTTTGGAAATTATTTAAATCCAATAAAACTTTTTCTTTTTTAATGATATTACTTTCAGGAAAAGTCATATCTAATTTTTTTTTTTCTTGGTTAAAGACCTTAAACGACCAATTGAAATTCATATCAATCATCTTTGATCCTTCAGGATTACGAAATGTGCCATTTGCTAAATGATGATATTTTTTTTTCATATCCGATTAATAATTTTTTGAAATAATATCTTGAATTGTATTACTTATAACTATTGTTCCAGCTTTGTTGGGATGTATGCCATCTTGTTGATTTAGATTTGGATCAAGAGCAACACCCTCTAGCAAAAATGGAATTAAAGGTAAATTATATTTTTTTGACAATTTAGGATAAATAGCATCAAAATTTTTTTTATATTTAGTTCCATGAGTTGTTGGCGCAACCATCCCAGCTATTATAATTTTAATTTTTTTACTGTTAGCGATTTTAATTATTTCTTCTAAATTTCTCTCAGTTTCATCTGGTTGAATTCCTCTAAGCATATCATTTGCCCCAAGACCAAGGATGATTAGATCAATACCGGGTTCTGATAAACTCCATTCTGCTCTATTCAATCCACCAGAAGAAGTGCTTCCTGACACACTTCCATTTATTACCTTAATATTTAAACCACTCCTTACGAGATTACTTTCTAAAACCAAAGATAAGTGTTGTTCTTTAGGTAGACCATAACCCGCCATTAAACTATCGCCGAATAATATAACCTTTTCTATTGCACTTGCATTTATGTGCACTAGAAAGAATAACAATATTTTTATAAATAAACTTTTATTCATGAACACACTTCTTAAATTAAAAAAAATAAATCTCAAATACCAAACTGGGAAGGACAATATCAATGTTTTAAAAAATATTGATTTAACTATAAAAAAAAAAGAAACTGTATCTGTGGTTGGAGAAAGTGGGTCAGGAAAAACAAGCTTGATTATGCTTATTGGTGGACTAGAACGTCCAACCTCAGGGAAAATTATATTTCAAGACAGGGAAATAACAAATCTTAATGAAGACGAAGTATCTGAAATTAGAAAGCAAAATATAGGAATTATATTTCAATCTTTCTATTTAATTCCAAATTATACAGCTGTTGAAAATGTAGCTTTAACACTTGAACTTAATGAATTTAAAAATCCAGAGAAAGAAGCAAAAAGTTTATTAGATCGATTTGGTCTAAAACATAGATTCAATAATCTTCCAAGTCAATTATCTGGTGGAGAGCAACAACGTGTCGCGATTGCAAGAGCTATTGCAATGAAACCAGATTTGATTTTAGCTGATGAACCAACTGGTAATCTAGATACCGAAAACTCAATAATGATCTCTGAAATTTTATTTAAATACGTCAAAGAAGAAGGGTCTTCTTTAATAATGGTCACACATGATCCAAAATTAGCAGACAAAGCAAAACGAAAAATTAAAATCAAAGATGGAAAAATTAAATAATTTTTCGGAGTTAAGTTTAATATTCAAGTATGCTTTAAAGGATTTAAGCAGAAATTATAAAAAAATTTCAAGCATTATTGTAACGCTGTTTATCAGTCTTTTTATTTTAAGTGCCATCTTTACAATCGAAGATAGTTTAAAAAAAGAGCTTAATGATAATGCAAAAGTTCTTTTGGGTGGAGATCTCGAAATCGATTATAACCGTAATCAGGGGGATCTTAATTTAGTCAATAAAGTAAAGGAATTTTCAACTGTCTCACAAATGATAGAGTTCAGTACAATGCTTTCTACGACAGGCAGAGAAAAAAATAAATCATTATTTACAAGAATTAAAACAGTTGATGAAAAATATCCACTTTACGGTGAAGTTGTTTATGAGCCAGAAGATGCTTATGAAAGAATGCAAAAGGAACCAAAGACAATTTTGATTAATGAAAGTTTATCAAAAACTTTAAAGATAAAAATAAATGACAAAGTTAAGGTTCAAGATCAAAGTTTCATAGTTGTTGGAATTATAAAATCTGTACCTGATGTCAGTGGGTTTGTAGCTTTTGGAGATTGGGCATTAGCAGGAAAACAAACTTTGGAGATACTAAAACTAAATGGAATAGGTAGTTTTTTAAATTATGAATATAAAGTAAAATTTAAACCAAGTGATGATCCAGAAAAAATAGAAAGTAAGATCAAAGATATTTTTAAAGATGACCAAAAAGTAAAACTTAGATTTCCAGAAAATTCAGCAAGTGGCTTAAAAAGGATAATTAATAATTTTTCCCAATTTCTCTCTTTAGTTTCAATTAGTGCAATGTTAATTGCTGGAATAGGTATCGCTAATACATTGTTGTCATTTATAAACCAGAACAATATGTCTATAGCTGTAAGAAAAGCTGTAGGATTTTATTCAGGGAATATAAAAACACTTTATTATCTTCAATTATTAATATTATTATTTATTATTACTGTAATTTCTTATGGCTCAAGTTTTTTAATTGTACCAATTGCAGATAAATATTTATCTGATGGGTTGGGATTAAATGTTTATCCAAAATTCTCTTTAATTAATTTTATAAAAATATTTATTGTAGGTTTGTTAGTTCTTATAATTTTTTCAATACCGACAATAAGTTCAATTGATCAAGTTAAAGCATCAAACCTATTTAGAAATGTATTCCAAAACCTACAATTTTATTACTCAAAAAAGTCAGTTATTTTAAGTTTTATCTTGTTATCATTTTTAGTTTTATTGTTTACACTAGGATCTGAAAGGCCTTCTTATAGCTTGGGTTATTTTCTGGCTTTTTTTGTATGTCTAATTGTATTCTTTTTACTTTCGAAAATTATAATTTATTTACTGAAAAAGTTTAACTTTAATTCAAATATCTCTTTAAAAGTGTCGATAAAAAATATAACTCAAACAAAAAGTATCACTCCTATAACAATTATGTCTTTAGGCTTAGGTGTAACTTTATTATTAACTTTAGCTTTAGTTGGAACAAATTTTAAAAGAGAAATTGCAAGATCTATTCCAGATATTGCACCTGATTATTTTTTTGTTGGAATTCAAAAAGGTGAAAAGAAAAAATTTGAACAAGGTGTTTACAAAATGAATCCTGATGCGAACATTGAAATAGTGCCTATGGTTTCTTCCGGAATAGTTAAAATTAATGGTGTGAATCCAAATAGCTATATTAAGCCAGATAATGATAGTTATTGGGTAATTGGAAGTGAAAGAAGATCTTCTTGGGTTGAAAATATACCTAAAGATAACCCAATTTTAAAAGGGGAATGGTGGGATTTATCTAAACCTAACCAACTTCAGATATCACTTGATGCAAAAGTGGCTAAAGATTTTAACATTGAGTTGGGAGATATTTTTACTTTAAACATTTATGGTCGAGAAATTGATGGAGAAATAGTTAATTTTAGAGAAGTTGATTATCGTGATCTAAATATTAATTTTGCCATGTTATTTAATCCACAATTTGCAAAAAAAATTCCTCATGAATATTTAGCAACTGCTAAATTTAAAAAACCAGATAATTTTGATGAAACCAAAATGTTAGAAGTATTACCGAGTTTGTCTATGATAAAAATTGCTGATTACTTAAACAAAGTAACATCAGTTTTAAATAAAGTCTTCATAGCTGTAACCCTAATTTCTGGTGTAACAATTGTCATTGGATTGATTGTTATCTCAAGTGCTATAATGGTCCAAGGAAAGGTAAAGGAGTACCAAAATCTTGTATTTAAAATTTTAGGTTTTTCAAAAAAAGAAATTATATTTTCGTCTTTGATAGAATTTATAATTATTTTTATGTCGGTAATATTAATTGCAATTTTTTTTGCAGTAATTGGATCAAAATTTATTATAGAGAATATTTTTGAATTAGTTTGGCAATTTGATTTTAAAGTTTTGATTTACCTTGGTGCTTCTATAGGAATTGTGACCTTGATTTTAATTATGCTAACTAATCTTAAATACTTAAGTCCTAAAGTTTATCCATTAATAAGAAATCAATAGTAAATTTTATTTATTCGCTCTCTTAAAACACTCAATTGTATTTTTAAGTAAACATGCAATAGTCATAGGTCCGACTCCACCTGGAACTGGTGTTAAAGCTTTTGCAACTTTTGATACTTCATCAAATGCAACATCGCCAACTAGGCCATTTTCAGTTTTATTAATACCAACGTCAATCACAATTGCATCTTTTTTAACCCAATCACCTTTTACAAGCTCAGGGATCCCAACAGCAGCAACTATAATGTCTCCCTTTAAACATTCACCTTTAAGATCAATTGTTTTTGAATGAGTAATTGTAACTGTGCAATTTTCTTTCAACAACAACTGTGTCATTGGCTTTCCATTTAAATTTGATCTTCCAACAATTACAGCTTTTTTTCCATTAAGGTTTGGTTCAATTTTTTTTATTAATAGAAAACAACCTAAGGGAGTACATGGAATAGAGCTTTCATAACCTGACGACAAATTACCGACATTCATGGGATGAAATCCATCTACATCCTTCTCAGGCATAATTGCCTCTATAACTTTTTGTTTATCAATATGTTTAGGAAGTGGGAGCTGAACTAAAATTCCTGAAACGGAATCGTCATTATTAAGTTCATCGATTTTTTTTAAAACTTCACTTTCTTCAACACTGTCAGGGTATCTAATCACCTCTGATTTAAGGCCCACTTCATTGGCAGATTTCTCTTTATTTCTAACGTAAATTTGACTAGGTGCTAAATCACCAATCAATATGACTGTTAAACCTGGTACTTTATTATGCTTATCTTTTAAAGATAAGACTTCTTTCTTGAGCTCTTCTCTTAAATCAGCAGCAGCTTTTTTTCCATCAATTAAAATCATTTATTAAAATATTAGTGGTGCAATGTAGAGTTTCATACACATTTCTATGAACCATATCAACAAAAGAAGTACGATAGGAGAAATATCAAAAGCACCAAGGTTAGGTAAAAATCTTCTAATTCTCATTAAAATCGGTTCTGTCATTTTATAAGTGAAATCTAATATTAAATATACAAACCGATTGCTTGTATTTAGTACATTAAAAGCGACCAACCAACTTATAACAACATTGGCAATTACGACATATGAATAAAGTTTTAAAATTTGAAGAGCTAAATAAAATATAGCAATCATTTTTTTTCAACATAAATAGACTGACTTGGAAATGCAAAAGCAGCTCCCTTACCTTCAACAATTTTTTTTATTTCAAGTGCCAAATTTTCTTTTACTTGTAAATAATTAGTCCAACTATTTGTTTTTGTAAAACATCTAATATACATATCAATCGAGCTATCTGAAAACTTATCTATTCTTACAGCGACTCCTACAGATTGGTCATAATCGTCACCTTTATTTATGTGATCTTCAATTTCGTCTCTTATTGTTTTTAATTGATCAATAGTGGTGTCGTATTGGAGAGTTATTATCCAACTAATAGCCCAATTAGTCTTTCTTGTGTTATTAATCACTGCATTTTCTGCAAATTGAAAATTAGGAATAATTGCCAGTGATTTGTCAAATTTTCTTATAACAGTTGATCTGAATCCAATGTTCTCAACAACCCCTTCGATAACTCCCTCAACTTTAATCCAATCACCAATTCTAAATCTTTTTTCAACTAAAACTAAAATTCCTGAGATTAAATTTTTAAATAAATCCTGAGCACCTAATGCTACTGCTACTCCAAATAAACCTAATCCTGCAATTATTGGTCCAATTTTAATTCCCCATAACTCAAGAACAGCAGCAGCACCTAAAATAAAAATTAAAATTTTAAGAGACTTTATAATCCAGCCTATTAATTCTTTTGTCAGGACTTTATCTAATCCACTTAAAATATATGATATAGGCTCAATTATCTGATGTATTATCCAAAATATTAAAATTGTTATTAAAGTTCTGTTAACGTTATCAATGAAACCCCTAGTCTCATTATCAAATGACATATAGTAACTGGCAAAAAAGACACCAAGAACAATTGGAAGAAACCTAGCAGGACCTTCCATAGATTTTACAAAAGTATCATCTAATTTATTGGTTGTTCTTTTTGAAATTAATTCCAATTTTTTTATTACAAGTTTGCTAATTAGACCTCTAAATATTAAAAATAATACAAATATTCCAAGACCTACTATTATCTGAAAGAAATCTACACCAAGAATTCCCTGCTTCCATACAGATAAAAATAATTCATTTAGTTTATTTAAAACGTCCATTTTTAAATTTTATATAGCAAAAACTCCTCTTCACCAGGGTTAAAAAGAAAAATTTTTTTCCATTTTATGTCATTCAATGCTGATGATGCTTTTTCGCCCATACACATTAGGTTAGTTTCCATCCAAATATTATCTAAATTATATTTTTTTATTAACTTAAAAAATGTCTTCGCACTATTTTCAGAATATATGTAAACAATTTCTGGCACAGAAGATTTGATATCTCTTAAAAAGTCATCACTTAAATTTTCATTAGGTATTGCTGTATAATTTATAATTCTCTTGATGACATAGTTTTCTGAAATTAAGTCTTGATCAAGATTATAAGAAACAATTTCCCCACAAATATAGGCCATTGGTCCAATCTTTGGGTCAAAGTTTTGTAAAATTAATTCTTTAAGATTATTTACGTTACCTTCTGCGCAGAAAATATTTTGAAAGCCTACTTCTTTTGCCTTTCTTTCTGTTGCAATACCAACACAAAAACAAATTATTTTTTTATCTATTTTTGAAATATTTAAATTTTTTAAAGAATTGGCGCTTGTAAAAATGACTCCTTTAAATTGGTTAAAATCTATTTCTTGTGTCTCTATTTTTTTTATTTGTAATAAGGGTAGATGAGAAACTTTATGTTTCATAGAAGTAAATTTTAAAATTAATTCTTTGCTATCATCTAATGGTCTGGTTAATAAAATATGCATTTTAATTTTTATAAGAGCCTTTTGATTTTAATTTAAGCTCTTCTCCCACCATTCTACTAGTAGATTCTATTTTATCTTTTTGAAAACTTTTTTTTATGAAGTATCTATTTTTTCCATCGACAGAAAACAATTCGGTCAATAGATCTACTTTTTTGCCATTTGATTTTGCAAATACACCTACTGCGGTATCACAATCTCCTTCAAGAACTTTTAAGATCTCTCTTTCTGCTTTTGCAACAATTCTTGTTTCTTCATCATTAATGTTTTCAAGTAATTTTTTAATTTCATTATCATCTTCTCTGCATTGAATTGCTATAATCCCTTGGCCTGCACAAGGTATAAGTTCATCAACACTGAATTCTTGTGAAATTTTATGTTGTAAATTTAAAGCAACTACTCCTGCTTTTGAGAGAATTATTGCATCATATTCACCGTTTTCTAACTTTTGAACTCTAGTATCAACATTTCCTCTGATAAGTTTATATTTTAAGTTGAGCCTTTTTTTCTTAAGTTGATATTCTCGTCTATATGATGATGTACCAATAATTGAGTTTGGCTCTAAATCATCAAATTTTATATTATTTTTACTTATTAAAATTTCATTAGGAGAATTTCTTTTTAAAAAATTATTAGTTATAAGATTTTCGGTTTCTTCAGTAGGCATATCTTTAAAGGCATGTACTGCAATATCTATATTTTTATTTAATAAATCTTTTTCAATTTGTTTTGAAAATAATCCTTTGCCTCCTATTTCAGATAGTCTCTCATCTTGCTTTTGATCTCCTGTGGTTACTATTTTTTTTAATTCAATCTCTTTAGAATAATACTTTTTTAGTTCTTTTTTCACATTTTCTGCGTAAATCATTGCTAACTTACTTCCGCGAGTCCCAATTACAAGATTAGCTCTTTTCATAAAAGTTATTTTTATTACATTCTTATAGATTAATTGTATTAATTATAAAAAATAATTTATGAATAAAAGCCCAATAATATTAGGAATTGAGACAAGTTGTGATGAAACATCGGTTTCAATTATTCAAGATAACAAGAGTGGTATACCAAAAATTTTATCAAATATAGTTTCAAGTCAATTTGACATTCATAAAGAATTTGGGGGGGTTGTGCCAGAATTAGCAGCAAGGTCACATGTTGAAAAAATTAATTTAATTGCAAAAAAAGCTTTAGAGGAAAGTGGTATAAGCCTTGATAAAGTATCTGCTATTGCAGCAACATCTGGACCTGGATTAATAATATGTCTTAGTGTTGGTTTAAATTTTGCAAAATCGCTTGCATCATCTTTAAATGTTCCATTTATTGGTGTTAATCATCTAGAGGGTCATGCTTTAAGTCCAAAGCTTCACACTAATATTAGTTATCCTTATTTACTTCTGCTGATTTCAGGAGGACATAGTCAATTTTTAAGTGTGAATGGATTAGGTAATTATAAAAGATTAGGAACTACAATTGATGATGCTCTAGGAGAAGCATTCGATAAAACTGCAAAACTTTTAGGAATAGAATTTCCAGGTGGTCCTAAGTTAGAAAAATTTGCAGAAAAAGGTGATCCAAATAAATTTAAATTACCTAAACCAATAATAAATAAAGGTGGATGCAATTTATCTTTTGCTGGACTTAAAACTGCGATACTAAGAATAACGAAAAATATAAATTCAGAACAAGAAAAATATGATTTAGCAGCCTCTTTTCAAAAAACTATTGAAGAAATATTATATATTAAATCTAAAATTGCATTTAAAGAATTTTCAAAAAATAAAGTGCTTGAGGAGAGAAATTTTATTGTTGCTGGTGGCGTTGCTGCAAACAATGGAATTAGAAAAAAGTTAATTCAAGTTAGTTATGAGAATAATTTCAAACCTATATTTCCTGATTTTGAGTTATGTGGTGATAATGCTGCTATGATAGCACTAGTTGGTTTAGAAAAATTTAAACAAAATAAGTTCAACAATCTTGATTTATCTGCAAGTCCGAGATTACCTTTAGACAGTAGTGCTAAATTTTTAAAAGGCTCTGGAATAAAACTATAAATATCCTAGTTCAGACATTTCTTTTTTGAAATTATTTTCTATTTCATTGCTAATTTTTTTATCTATTATTTTCTTCCAATTATTTTTTGGTCCAAGGTTAAAAAATTTAATTTTATCTTTACTTTTCAAATCAAAAACATTTTCTGTAAATAAATTTTTATCTTCTTTTTTTTGCATATTTGAAAATGAAGTTTGTTCTATAATTTCTTGTATCATGTTTTTATCTTTATCAATTCTGATAAATTTTTTTACAAATTCACACAATTTGTCAAATTCCTTTTGAGGATCTTTAAGTAAATTTTCGTACTTAATTAATAAATAGTTTTTAGGAAAAGTTTTCCATGAATTAAAATGCAATCCCCAAGAACCAATGTATATCGGAATTTCAAAATTTTTTTTCCCATTTGAATCGGTCAACCCAATCCAATTATAATCATCAAAAATAAACCTTTTTGCTTCATTTTGATCTGAAATCGAGAAATGATTCATGATTGAAGATAGGACATTTCTAGGATCGCGAACTACATGTATTACTCCTAAAGAATTTTTTAGATCTGAGAAATTATACCCTTTTATATTACACATTACGTTATGGGTCTTAAAAATTTTTACCTCAGGATTTAAATTAAGAACTTCTTGAGCAGTTACCCACTTTTTTATTAGTTCATCTCTGTTTTGAACATTATTACATAATCCATGAAAGTCTCTTATTTTTGGAAACGTTCTTATTTTGCTGAGATTTTCAAAACTAACGTAATTTTTTTCAGAATAAATTAAAGTTGATAAGAAAGTTCTAACCCAAGTATTTCCACTTTTGGGGTATGATGCTAGCCAGAAAATCATTTATAAATATACATGATATAATATATTTTAAAAAATAAAATGCAGTATTGGTTGTTAAAATCAGAGCCTAATGTTTGGTCAATAGATCAACAAATTAAAACTGGCAGCAAAGGTGCTAATTGGGATGGAGTAAGAAATTATCAAGCAGCAAATAATTTGAAAAAAATGGAGAAGGGCGATCTTTGTTTTTTTTACCATTCAAATATTGGTAAAGAAATCGTTGGAATTGTTGAAGTAATTAAAACAGCATTTATTGACCCTACAGATAAAGAGAAGCGATTTGTAGCAGTAAAAGTTAAGTATAAAAGTAAACTAAAAACACCGGTTTCTCTTGAAAATATTAAAAAAAATAAAGATTTAAAAGATATTGCACTAATAAAACAAAGCAGACTGTCTGTAATGCCAATCGACACTAAATGCTGGAAAATTATTTTGAAGATGAGTAGTATCTGAAAAATTTATAATCGATGCCAAAAAAAAAAGTTAAAAAAAGAAAAAAAAAAATAATCACTAAAAGAAAAACTAAGGCAAAGTCTTTAGCTCCAAAGCAAGAAAAAGAACTTATATATAGAACAAAGAAAGACTGGATTAGCAAAGCCTTAGTAAATAAATCTCAGTACGAAAAAAAATATAAATCTTCAATAAAAGATAATGATGGCTTCTGGAAAAAAGAAGGAAAGAGAATTAATTGGATAAAACCGTATACAAAAATTAAAGATGTTAAATATAGTAAATCAGATGTTAAGATAAAATGGTTTTACGACGGTACTCTTAATGCATCGGCAAATTGTATTGATAGACACTTAAAGAAGAATAAAGACAAAACTGCGATTATATGGGTGGGAGATGATCCAAAAGTTCAAAAGAAAATTTCCTACAAAGAATTACACAAAGAAGTTTCTAAAGCCGCAAATGGTCTTAAAGAATTAGGGGTTAAGAAAGGTGATAGAGTAACAATCTATTTAACTATGATACCAGAACTTGCATATACTATGTTAGCATGTGCGAGGATAGGAGCGGTGCATTCAATAATCTTTGGAGGATTTTCTCCAGATAGTATTTCTGGAAGAATAAACGATTGCGAGTCTGATTATCTGATTACAGCTGATGAAGGTGTAAGAGGTGGAAAAATAATCCCATTAAAATCAATAGCTGATGAGGCTTTAGTAAATTGCCCAAACGTAAAAAAATGTGTTGTTGTAAAAAGAACAGGCAATAGAATAAATTGGGATGAACGGAGAGATGTTTGGTACCACGAGTTAACAAAAAAAGTTTCAAATAAATGTGAACCAGAAGAAATGAATGCAGAAGATCCCTTATTTATTTTATATACTTCGGGATCAACAGGAAAACCTAAAGGGGTGATGCATACAACTGGAGGGTATATGGTTTACGCATCAATGACTCATCAGTATATATTCAATTATAAACCTAAAGATATTTATTGGTGTACAGCTGACATTGGTTGGGTAACTGGTCATAGCTATATTATTTATGGACCATTATCAAATGGAGCAACAACAATAATGTTTGAGGGAATTCCAACTTATCCTGATAGTTCAAGATGGTGGCAGATCGTTGATAAATATAAAGTGAATATTTTTTATACAGCACCAACAGCAATAAGAGCTTTAATGAGAGAAGGTGATAAACCTGTTAAAAAAACATCAAGGAAATCACTGAAATTATTAGGAACCGTGGGCGAACCAATCAATCCAGAAGCTTGGGAATGGTATTATAAAACTGTTGGAGATTCGAACTGCCCAATTGTTGATACTTGGTGGCAAACAGAAACGGGTGGAATATTAATCAGCCCTCAAACAGGTGCTATAAATTTAAAACCAGGTTCAGCAACAAAACCATTTTATGGAATTAAACCTGTAATAGTTAGTAAAGATGGAAAAGTTTTAAAAGGAGAAGCTGAAGGTCGATTATGTATTGCACAATCTTGGCCCGGTCAGATGCGGACAGTTTACGGTGATCATCAAAGATTTATTGATACTTATTTTTCTCAATTTGACGGAAAATATTTTACAGGAGATGGATGCAGAAGAGATAAAGATGGATATTACTGGATTACAGGAAGAGTTGATGATGTAATTATTGTTTCAGGACATAATCTTGGAACTGCCGAAATAGAAAGTGCTTTTGTAGCTCATCCAAAAGTTGCTGAGGCTGCTGTGGTTGGATATCCACATGATATTAAAGGTAACGGTTTGTATTGTTACGTTACTTTGAATGTGGGAGAAAAATCAACTTTAGATTTAGAGAGAGATTTAAAGCTGTGGGTTAGAAAACAAATTGGTCCAATAGCTACTCCGGATCTAATTCAATTTTCTCCTGGTCTTCCAAAAACTAGGTCGGGTAAGATCATGAGAAGAATACTTAGAAAAATTGCTGCAAATGAACATGATCAATTAGGTGATACAACTACCTTGGCAGATCCAAGTGTTGTAAAAAGTTTAGTTGAAAATAGAAAAAATACTTAAAAATTTATTAATTCAATAAATTCCTTTTTAACATTATCCCATTTCAGAATCATAGAATTTAAAACTATTTTTTTGTCTAAAGATTTTAACTCTTCAGCTATTGGTGACCATTCATATAAAGATAAAGCACTAGTATTAAAAGGTAATGACTCATGGTACTCATTCCAATTAATGTTTTGATATCTCTCAAGAAATTTTTTTTTTGCATTTTCATATATTTCATTTGGCATTTCATTTTTTTGAAGTTCATTATCCAAAATCTGAAAGTATATTTCATTTGCTTTTTCAGTATCATGTTGATTTCTAATATTTTTTAAAAAAGAAATCGCATAAAATGTAAGATCTTGTAATGCAACTGAGTAGATGTTCCATTTAGCTTTGTTAATAGATCCTAAAAATATCTCATCTTCAAACATCAATACATATTTTGCTCCCATTCTTGTTTTAAGATATCCATATAGGGTAACTTGGCTTACCCATGCAGATTTTTTTTGAATGAATTCTTTTAAATCAGAATAATTTTCGATTTTTTTTGTTTTTTTGAAATATTTTAAGAATGGAATGAAATATTCCTTTAAATACTCAAATTTCAAATCTTTGAGCTTTAATTTGTATTTAATGCCCATTTAGAACCGATATTACTACTTTTACTATAAATATATGCCATTTTTTACCCTTTAATTATCACATTAAATGAGTATGAATTATATCTTTAACCTATAGGGAGGATTAAAATAATGTCAAACAAAGAAAAGCACTGGGAAAAAACTAAAGGATTAATGATAATTACATTAATTATTTGGTTTGTTTTCGGTTATCTGATCTTCATGTTTGGTTCTGACCTAAACACTTCAAGTTTTATGGGATATCCATTAGCGTATTACATGTGTGCGCAAGGTTCCATCATTGCATTTGTGGTCCTAATTTTTTGGTTTGCAAATAGACAGGAAAAAATCGATGAAGAGTTTGGTTTTACCGAAAAGGAGGATGATTAATGTTTAAAGGCAATTTTATTGACAACCTACCAAAAATTTATGGAACATATACTGGGGGCTTCATTGTATTCATCATATTGATGGCGATAGCGGAGCAAGCAGGTATGACCGCTAAAACAATTGGTATTTTGTTTGTCGCTTTTACAGTTTGTATATATGCCTTGATTGGGTATTTATCTAGAACTGTTCAGGTCGATGCTTATTATGTTGCTGGAAGACAGGTGCCAACAGTATTTAACGGAATGGCAACTGCAGCTGACTGGATGTCAGGTGCATCATTCGTTGCAATGGCTGGTGGTATTTATTTTGGTGGTTATACTTATATGGCTTTCTTGGTCGGTTGGACTGGGGGATACGTTTTAGTATCATCACTTTTAGCACCATACTTAAGAAAATTTGGATGTTATACTGTGCCAGATTTCATTGGAACAAGATACGGCGGAAACTTTGCAAGGTTCTGTGCCGTAGTTGTTTTAACATTGGCTTCTTTCACGTATGTAACAGCTCAAATTAACGCAACAGGAACAATTGCATCAAGAGCACTAAGTATTCCATTTGAATTAGGAGTTTGGGTTGGACTAGTTAGTATTTTACTTTGTTCAATGCTAGGCGGAATGAGAGCGGTAACTTGGACACAGGTTGCACAATACATAGTATTGATTATTGCTTACTTAATTCCAGTATTCTGGATTAGTAACAAATCTGGATTTGGTTTCTTTCCACACTTTATGTTAGGTGAGGAAGTAGCTAGATTAGGTGATCTTGAGGCTCAATTTGGATTAGTCAAAAATGCTGCTGCAGACATCAAAGCTGCAGGTGTACCAGGTGGTCTAAAATCTATTGCTGTATCACACGCAGGTGTGCCAGAAGGTGGAATGGCTGCATGGAAATTTATTTCATTAGCACTATGTATGATGGTAGGAACAGCTTCTTTACCACACATTTTAATGAGATACTTCACTACTCCAAGTGTTAAAGCTGCAAGAAAATCAGTGGCATGGTCACTATTCTTTATTGCATTGCTTTATACTTCAGCGCCAATGCTTGCAACATTATCCAAAATCTCACTAATTGATCCAAACTTACCAACAGGTATTATTGGAAAACCAATTGCTGAAATTATGCAAATTGAGTGGGTAAATGCTTGGATTAATGTAAAACAAGCCTTCATAGCAGACTTTAACGGAGATGGTATTCTTCAGTTAAATGAATGGTTTATGAGAGGTGACGTGGTTGTACTAGCAACTCCTGAAGTTGCTGGATTACCATACGTAATCTCTGGACTAGTTGCTGCAGGAGGAATGGCTGCTGCGATGTCAACAGCTGATGGTCTAATTCTTGCTATCGCAAACGCTTTATCACATGATATCTATTACAAAATCATTGATCCAAAAGCGGATGTAAGAAAAAGATTGTTAGTTGCTAGAGCACTTCTAATAGTTATTGGTGCTGCTGGAGCATACATTGCATCGATGAGAATCACTAGTATTCTTGGTGCAGTTGCTTGGGCATTTGACTTTGCAATGTCAGGATTGTTCTTCCCATTAATACTTGGTGTATGGTGGAAGAGAGCAACAAGACAAGGAGCAATAGCAGGTATGATAGCAGGTCTTGCATCAGGAACAGCTTATCTAATTTATGTGTATCCTAAGTTTATGGGTAATGCACCTTGGTTAGGTATTGACCATTTACGTTTTGGTATAATCGGAGCGTCGGTCTGTTTAGTTGTAATGGTTGTAGTAAGTTTAATGACTGAAGAACCAGATAAAGCTACACAGCAAATGGTAGACGAAGTTCGTGTTCCATCAGGTAAGACAATACTTGGTAAGCAACACTAAATTAAACTTTTTGGGGGCGGATACCGCCCCCATTTTTTTCAGATAAATGCCTTTATATATTTTAGTAATAGACTACATTTTAGGTATCATTATGTGGACATTGATTGGAAGATCCGCAATGAATATTTTTCAAAAAGAAGATTCTGAATTCTTTTTTATGAAAGTATTTGTTAAATACACAAATCCAATTATTAAAATTTTTAAATTCATAACTCCTAGTTTCATTATAGGACCGTTAGTGCCACTTTATGTTGCATGGTTTTTTTATATGTTTAGATTTTATTTAATGCCATATTTAATGGGTTATTCTGTTATGGGAATGTTATCGTTTCCATTAGAAAGTGAAATAGCTGCAGAAATTTACAAAGTATTTGGTAAATAATAATTCAAATATATTTAAAAATTGATAGTACTAGTTTTTATTTATTAATGAAAAATATACAAATTTCACCTTCAATACTCTCAGCAGATTTTAGTCAGTTAGGTAATGAGATTAAACGATTAGAGGATGGTGGTGCAGATTTGATTCATGTTGATGTAATGGATGGACATTTTGTTCCAAACATCACAATAGGTCCCCCAGTGATAAAAACTTTAAGAAGTTATACAAAATTACCCTTCGATGTACATTTGATGATATCGCCGGTTCATAAATATATTAAAAATTTTGCTGAAGCAGGATCTGATATAATAACAATTCATCCTGAAGCAACTAATAATTTAATTGAGTCAATTCAACTTATAAAGCAATTAAAGAAAAAAGTAGGAATATCTTTAAATCCAAATACGGAAATAAATATCATAGAAAAAATTTTAAAGGATATTGATTTAGTTTTAATCATGAGTGTACACCCAGGATTTGGTGGCCAAAAATTTATGCCGGAGGTAATTGGAAAAATTGAAAAGCTTCATCAAATAAAAAAAGATAATAAATTAAACTTTGATATTGAAGTTGATGGTGGAATTAATTTTTCTAATTCAAAGAAAGTTATATCAGCAGGAGCAAATATATTGGTTTCAGGAACAACTATATTTAATGAAAATAATGGCGATATTAAAAAAAATATAGAAACGCTAAGATCAATGTAAGATGTATTTAAAAAATTCTTTATCTTTTATAAACGAATTTTTTAACACATCCAAAAATCGAATAAGAAAATTATACTTAAAATCAAATTTTTATAATAATAAAATTTCAAAAATTGAAATAAGTAATATTACATATAGACCAAGTCTAAGCATTCTGAGTTGCTTAGTTAAATATGATAAAAAAAAAATTAAAGTTGAGGAATTAGATAAAGATAATATTTGGGAAAATAAATTATTAAGTGGACATAACTTATATAAACTTAACAATTTTTATTGGTTGTTTAGTATCGATTTAAAATCTTCACCTAATATTACACAATCAATTATTATTAAATGGATTGAAAACAATCGAAATTACAATTCATTAACATGGCAAATCGATATTTTATCAAAGAGAATAATATCTTGGATTGCAAATTCTAAATTATCTTACGATGAAAGTGACGCTCAATATAAAGATAAATTTAATTTTTCTGTAAACAAACAAATTAATCATTTAATAAATGAAATAAGCAAGTCTCAATCTCTTAATGATAAATTATTAGGATGTACTGCAATAATAATTACAGGATTATCATACGAAAATGAAAAATTTTTAAATTTTGGATTAGAATTACTTAGAAAAATTATTATTAATTCTTTTGACGATGAGTATTTTCCAAAAACAAGAAGTATTAGGCAATTAAATTTTTATTTAAAATATTTTGTTCTTGTTAGAGAAATACTAAAGGAGTCTTTCAATGATATACCTGAGTACCTTGATGAAATAATTTTCTATCTAGGAAAATCTTATTCTATTTTTTCTAAAATCGAACAAAGTTTACTATTCAATGGGAATCATCAAAATGATTTAAAGGAATTTAATAAATATCTTACACTTTATAAATATAAGTTTGAAAATTCAAATAATGAAGTAGGAGGATATGCTATTTTGAAAAACAAAAATTATATTCTTGCAATGGATGTTGGAAATTCACCCCAAAAAATATTTTCATATGACTATCAAAGTGGGGCTCTTTCATTTGAATTCTTCTACAAAGATAAAAAACTTATTTCGAATTCTGGTTACTTTCAGGATTATAAAAATAAATTTAATTTAATTTCAAAATCTACTGCTGCTCATTCAGCACTTATAATTGATAATCATTCAAGTTGTTCGTTTAGAAACAATGGAAACTATAAAATATTAGAAAATGGTTTAAAAATTAGCGATAAAAATATTGTTAATGAAAAGAACTATTGGTTAATCAAAGCATCTCATAATGGTTTTTTAAAAAAATTTGGAGTTTTGTATGAAAGATCAATAGAATTTTTTGTTGAAAAAAATAAATTGATAGGAACTGATAAAATAATTTCAAAAAATAAGCTAGATCCGAAAAAATATGATATCAGATTTCATATGGAGCCAGGTGTTAAATTAACAAAAACTTTAGATAACAAAACTATACTAATTGAAATTGAAAATTCTGGATGGAAATTTTCAACTAACTGCGAGATTATAAATATTGAATCGGGTATATATTTCGGTAATAAAAATGTAACTAGTGATAACCAAAATATATGTTTATCTGGCAAAATAAAAGATATAACTCAGGAAATTAAATGGGCATTCGAAAAAATACAATAAAAATTAAGACTGCTTTAATTTCATTGTCAGATAAATCCAATTTAAGGCCATTATTAAATTTACTAAAAAAATATAAAATCAAAATAATAAGCTCAGGTGGCACATACAAAAAAATTAAAAGTATGGGTTTTAAATGCTTAGAAGTATCTAAATTTACAAATTCAGAAGAGCTGCTAGATGGAAGAGTAAAAACATTGCATCCAAAAATTCATTCTGGGATTTTGAACGTTAGGCAGAACAAAAAACATCAAAAAGAAATGAAAATTAACAATTATGAAAATATAGATCTAGTTATTATAAATTTTTATCCATTTGAAAAAGTTTTATTAAGTAATTCTGGCCACAAAAATATAATTGAAAATATAGATATTGGAGGACCAACAATGGTTAGAGCAGCTGCAAAAAATTATAATGATGTAGTTATCCTAAGTAACACCAAACAGTATGAAGATTTAACTATTGAATTAAATAAAAATAAAGGTTCAACGAATTTAAAATTTAGAGAAAAATTGGCTGAAGAAGCATTTATGGAAACAGCATATTATGAATCAAAAATTTTTAATTATTTCAATCAAAAGTCCAAAAACCTTTTCCCAATCAAGAATATATTTTCTGGAAAAATAGTTGAGAAGACAAGATATGGAGAAAACCCTCATCAAAAAGCGGCAATATATTCACAAAATAACAAACAGGAAATTATTCAAATCGGCGGAAAACAACTAAGTTACAACAACTATAACGACCTTTATTCAGCTCTAAGTATTTCTAAAAATTTGCCAAGAAATAAAGGTATAGTAATAATTAAGCATGCTAATCCCTGTGGTGTTTCCATTAATCCAAACAAAATCAAATCTTTTAAAGAGGCTTTAGAAAGTGACCCAATTAGTGCCTATGGTGGTATTATATCATGTAACTTTAAATTAAATATTAGTTTAGCTAAAGAAATTAATAAAATATTTTTTGAGGTAATAATTGCAAATGGATTTGACAAAAAATCAGTCAAACTTTTAAAAAAGAAAAAAAATCTAAGGCTAATTGATTCTAGTAAAGTAGAAAAAAATCTTAAATTTAATTTTATAAATAAATTTAATTCTATTTTAGTTCAAGATCCAGATAGTCAACGTTTTTCTAAGAATGATTTTAAAATTGTGTCAAAATTGAAACCTACGAATAAAACTTTAAACAAACTTATTTTTGCATTTAATATATGCAGAAGTGTAAAATCGAATGCGATAGTCATTACAAAAGATTACAAGACAATAGGCATAGGTTCTGGTCAACCAAGTAGGTTAGATAGTTGCAAGATAGCAATTGATAAAATGAAAAAGTTTCAGAAAATAAGCGATAGTGAGGAAATCTTAGCAGCATCTGATGCGTTTTTCCCGTTTGTGGATGGTATAGAAAAATTGGTACAAGCAGGAATCTCAGCAGTCATTCAACCGTCGGGTTCAAAAAATGATAAAGAAATTATTAAATTTGCTAACCAAACAAATACTATTTTAGTTTTTTCCAAAACAAGACACTTTAATCATTAATCAATTTATTTTATCTATTTTAGCAGCTAAAATAAAATCACTCTCAGCAAGACCTTTAATTGCATGAGTAAATATTTTAATTCTTGCATAACCCCATCCAAACCACAGATCAGGGTGATGTCCCTCTGTTTCAGCAATTTCTCCAACTTTATTCACAAATTCTTGACTTTGTAAGAAATCATCAAATTTAAAATTTTTTATTAAATGAAATCCATCGATTTTATCCTCTATAACTTCCCATCCATCAACTTGTTTTAAATATTTATGAATTTCTTCTGTGTTAAATGGCGGGATGTTGCCTTCGCACGGGATACATTTTTTACTTGCTAAATCACTCATAATATAATTCCTTTAATGGAGCGGGCAATGGGACTTGAACCCACGACCTTCTCGTTGGCAACGAGACGCTCTACCACTGAGCTATGCCCGCTTATTCTTACAGAACAAAACTAAAAGCTTTTTTTGAATTTAGCAAGTGATTAAATAGTTAAATGCGACTACGAAACATTTATGTATAGTTGTAACCTTGAAAAGAATTATTATAATTAAGTTATGAAACTCGAAGAATTACCAAAAACTATACCAATTTTCCCTTTATCAAATTTTATAATGTTTCCTGGCACAACTGTTCCACTGAATATTTTTGAGCCTCGATATTTACAAATGGTAAATGATAGTATGAAAAAGCATAGAATGATTGGAATGATACAGCCAAAAAAAACAGGGTCTTTAAAAAAACCTGATTTATACGAAATAGGATGTATTGGAAAAATCACCAGTTTCAATGAAACAGAAGACGGTAGAATACTTATAATTTTAAACGGGATATGTAGATACAAAATTAACTCAGAGTTAGATACTGACAAAATGTACCGTGAATGTAATGTTCAATATGAACATTTTTCAAAAGATATAATGCAAAAAAGTAACGAAGTTAACTTTTCAGACTTAAGCTTAATTATGAAGAACATGAGAACATTTTTCAAAAAACAAGGATATA
>CABYQM010000003.1 GCA_902521075.1 uncultured Pelagibacteraceae bacterium | reverse complement strand
CTGGAACAAGTGATAATGAGGTCATACCAGGTTGCGTATTTGTTTCTAACAAATAAAACTTGTTTTTATAAAATCTAAAATCTGATCTTGAAACTCCTCTGCACTTCAGTAATTTATGAGCTTTTAAAGCTATATTGTTTACTTTTCTCATTTGTTTTTTATTAATATCTACAGGTATTATATGTTGGGTTTTAGCTTTTGGATTATATTTCGCTTGAAAATCGTAAAACCTTCGTCTTGGTTTTAACTCTATTGCCCCTAAAACTTTTTCCGATAGTACAGCTACTTGTATTTCTCTTCCGGGGATATATTTCTCTATAAGTATTTCCCCATATTCTTTAAGTTTTTGCATATTTGAAAAAATGTTTTTTCTAGAACAAATAAAAACATTAACACTTGAACCTTCATTTATAGGTTTAATTATTACAGGAAAGCTAAATTTTGAATTTATTAATTTTAGAAAACTATTTTTTTTTAATGTTTTGTTATATGAAAATTTTAAATATTTTGGAGTTAGAATTTTATTTTTAATAAATATTTTCTTTGATAAATCTTTATCCATTGCTAAAGAAGAAGACAATACACCAGAATGGGTATAATTTACTTTCTCTATTTCTAGTATTGACTGTACATATCCATCTTCGCCATATCTTCCATGCAACAAATTTAAGACTATATCTGGTTTGAACTTTCTTAATTGTTTTATAAATTCTCCATTAGGTTCTTGTATTTTAATATTATAAGCTTTATCTTTCCTTAATTCTTTATGGACACTTTTTGCAGTTTGTAAACTAATTTCTCTTTCTTTTGAGTAACCTCCTGCAAGTATAAATATTTTTTTCACTAATCTATTATCTTTATTTCCAGATTAATACTTATACCAGTTTTTTCTTTTACATTTTTTTTAACAAAATTAATTAATGAATTCATTTCATCAAATGATGCGTTATTTCTATTCACAAAAAAATTAGAGTGTTTCTCGGATATACAAGCATCTCCAAAATTAACATTTTCTGGTACTGACTCTTTAATTAGTTCCCATGCCTTTTTTGTTGTTTGATCGATAGGATTTTTAAAAGTGCTTCCTCCAGTTTTAATTTTGGATGGCTGTGAATTATTTTTTTTTTTAGTTAGATTATCCATTAAATCTTTAATTTTTTTTTTATTTGATACAACACCTTGGAATGTAGCACTTAAAAATATTAAATTTTCATCTAGTTCAATCTTTCTATATTTAAATTTAATTTTATTAGAAGGTATTATTTTTATATTTCCTTTTGTATCTATGCATTGTAACGAAATTAGCTTATCTTTAAATTCTGTTCCAAAACAACCAGAATTCATTTTAAGACCACCTCCAACTGAACCTGGTATGCAATACATGAATTCAAAACCGCTTATTTCATTCTCTAATGCAAATTCTGCAAGTTTTTTTTGAGTGCATGCAGAACCTGCTATTATTGTATCTTTTTTTAGTTTTGATATAGCGCTAAAATTTTTGCTTAATTTAATAATAACACCCTTGTAGATATTATCTTTAAATAATACATTAGAACCCATTCCTAATACGAAAATTTTTCCTCGATTATTATACAGTTTTAGGAATTCCTTTAATTCTTTAAGATTTTTTGGTTTGAAGAAAATTTTTGTTTTACCACCTATATTAAACCAATTAAGCTTTTTAATATCGGCATCAAAAAAAAGGTTTGTTTCAAATTGATTTTTAAAGTTTTCAATATCTTTCAATTCCATATTAATTAAGTTCTCTTACCCAATTAGTTATAGACCCTGCACCCATAGAAATAAAAATTTTATTACCAAATGCAATATTTTTTACTAATTTTTTTAAATCCATCTCATTTTTAAGTATTATCAAATTTACATTGGAGTTTTTTGCAATCAATTTAGCAAATGAATTAAAAGAAAAACCTAATTTCATATTTTCACCTGCTTTATAAATTGGACATAGCAAAATAGTATTTGCTTTTTTAAAACATTTAGAAAATTCGTTTTTTAAATTTTTTACTCTTGAAATCCTATGAGGTTGAAAAATACATACTATTTCCTCTTTACTATATACTTTTCTCACACCCTCTAATACTGACTCAATTTCAGTTGGATGATGAGCATAATCATCAAAAAATGGTACTTTATTAATATCAAATAGATAATTAAATCTTCTCTGAACACCTTTAAAATTTTGTAAACCTTTTTTAATTACTTTGTCAGATACACCAATCGAAAATGCTACTGCTAGAGCAGATGCTGCATTTTTTATATTATGTAAACCTAGTAAGGGTATAAAAATACCATTTATAATTTTTGTTTTTCCAGGTATTTTAATTTTAATACTAAATTTTGAGTAATTTTTATTTTGAAAAATATTAAAAATATGAAAATTTGAATTTTTATTTAATCCAAATGTATAATAATTATTATTTTTAAGTTTTGGTAAAATTTTTTTTATGTTTTTATCGTCTGAGCATAAAAATGTCTTTCCAAATGATGGTGTTTTATAAATAAACTCTATGAACTTATTTTTTAAATTTTTTAAAGTTTTGTAATAATCTAAGTGTTCATTATCAATATTAGTTATTATTGAATAGTTAAAAGGTATATGTAGGAAACTTCCATCTGATTCGTCTGATTCAACTACACTCCAATCACTTTTACCTAATTTTACAGAACTCCCAATTGAATTTATTACACCCCCATTAATTATTGTTGGATCTAATTTTGCATAATTTAAAATATTAGACAAAATTGAAGTTGTTGTTGTCTTACCATGTGACCCCGTAACAACAATGTTTTTCATCAAAGATACTAGGTGGCCTAATAATTCTCCTCTTTTATAGATTGGTAAATTTAATTTTTTTGCATACTTATATTCTGGATTTGATTTTTTTATAGCTGACGAAACGACCAGAACAGTACAATTTTTAATGTTTTGTTTACTATGTTTTAAAAAAATTGGGATTTTTCTTTTTCTGAGTGAATTCATATATTTATTATCTGATACATCACTTCCTTGTATTTTGAACCCTAAGCTATCCATTATTAGAGCTAAACCGCTCATTCCAATACCACCGATTCCAACAAAATGAATTAGTTCAGTTTTTCCTATATTAATTTTCATTTATAATTTCTATAATCTTATTGTTTATATTATTCCAATTATTTTTTTTAGTAATTTTCTCGAGATTTGTAATTTTTTCACTGTAATTTTGGTAGTTGTTAAATATATCAAAAATCATTTTAGAAAATTTTTCAATTTTAAATTCATCTTGGTTTATTAACCAACAGCAATTTTTTTTATAATAATATTCTGAATTAAAAAATTGATGATTATCTTTTGCTGATGGAAGAGGGATTGAAATAAATGGTATATTTAAGAATGAGAGTTCGCTGAGTGTACTCGCTCCTCCCCTTGTGATAGCTAAGTCAACGCCTTTGTAAAGTTCTTTGCTATCATCGGTAAATTTAATAAATTTGCAATTTACATTTGATTTGTTGTATTTTTCTTTTATTAAAAATAAATTATTCTTATTTGATATTTGTTGAATAACTTCTAGTTTTTGTTTTTTTGAAATTTCAACAATTAAATCTGTGATATTTTTGTCAAAAAATGATGCTCCTTGACTCCCACCAATAATAAGAATTTTTTTTGTTTCTTTTTTTTGGTTAATTGAATTTTTTTCTAGATCATATATCTCTTTTTTTAAAATAGGTTCAACTACAACTTTTTTAGAGTTATATTTTGTCGGGAAATTTTTTAGATTTTCATTATAGCAAATTATTTTTGTTGAAAATTTTAGAGCAAATCGGTTAGATCTGCCTAAAACGCTATTGGGCTCAAACAAAAAAATTTTTTTTTTTAATATAAATGCAGCTAAACAAAACGGAAATGTCATATATCCACCTGTACTAATTAAAATATTTGTTTTATTTTTTTTTATGAAATTAATAGATTGAAGAATATTTAAAAAATATTTGAAAATATTAATTGGGAGTAAATAAGGTTTTAAAAATAAATTAGGTACATCTATTAATTCATATTTGAACTTCTTACTATTTATAAATTTACTTCCTCTTAAATCAGATACCATATTTACAGAAAATTTATATTTCAAATGCTCAAAAAAAGACGTTGATGGCACGACGTGACCACCAGATCCACCTGTGACTATAAGTATATTTTTCATATTAATCTAATTTTCTCTTTGTCAAATTTAATATTATTCCTGTTAAAATTGATGTTCCAACTATAGAAGAACCACCATAACTAATAAAAGGCATAGTCATACCTGTGGTAGGAAGCACTCTAATATTGACACCAATATGAATGAAAGTTTGTAAAAGTATTATTGAAATACTTCCAACCAGTATAAGTTTAAAATTGTTATTTTTTATAAAATTTATTTTTTTTAAAACTCTATAAGAAAAAATTAAATAAAGTAATATTATCCCAATTAATATTACTACTCCAAATTCTTCAGCAATTACGGAAATAATATAATCTGTATGAGCCTCTGGTATTTTTGAATTTAAAGTGCCTTCACCTATTCCTTTGCCAAAAAAACCTCCACCGGATATAGCATCGCTAGCTTTGTCGGCCTGGTAATTATTTCCACTGGAGGTGTCTAAAAACGACATTAGTCTTATTCTGATGTATTCAAATTTAGGTACTAAAAATACTAAAAAGATAGTTGATGAACAAACTACAAATAATGAGATTGCAAAAAGAAATAAATTTATCCCTGAAACAAAAATAATCGCAAGCCATACAGAAATTATAAGTAATGTTTGTCCTAAGTCTGGTTGAGATAAAAGTAAAATAATTATAGGTATTAAAACGACCGTGCTTAAAAAATACTTTAAATATAAGTTTTTTTTTTCCAAAGATATTATTAACGAAATAACAATTACAAAAAAAGGTTTCAAAGTTTCAATTGGTTGAAATCTGGGCAATGATCCAATATCTAACCATCTTTTTGATCCCTTAACCTCTATTCCAATTAGAGGAACTAACAATAAACTAATAAAAGCAAGCAAAAAAAATATAACTGAAATTCTAATTAAAATTTTTTGATTAAGTAGAGAAAAAATTAAAATTAAAAGTGTTCCTACACTTACAAAAATTAAATGTTTTAAAAAAAAATAGTAAGAATTTGTGTTAAGTTTGTCTGATGCGATTATTGAAGTTGATGCTAAAGAAAAAAATAGACCTAAAGAAAATAATAAACTAATTATTAAAAAAATTGTTTTGTCGATATTTTTCCACCAATCGTAAAATGTGTCAAAATATTTATTCATTAACTTGTCAAATATTTTTTAATTAATATATTAAATTGTCTACCCCTATCTTCAAAATTTTTATATTGGTCAAAAGATGCAGCAGAAGGGCTAAATAAAATTATTACTTTTCTTTTTAAATTCTTAAACTTGGGAATTAATTTAAGAGTATTTTTTAAATCTTTTGATAGATTAACTTTAAACTTATTTTTAAATAATTTGAAAAAAACGTATCTATCTTTTCCATAAATATATGCTTCCAAATTTTTATAATATCTCTTATTTAAATTAAATTTATCACCCTTCTTAAACAATCCTCCCAAAATCCAATAAATTTTTTCATTTGTTTCTAAAAAAGGAGTTGTTGAAGATAATGTTGTTGACTTAGAGTCATTTACAATTTTTAAATTTTTTGAGTCAAAAATTACTTCTTGTCTAAATTTTAAGGATTTAAAATTATTAATAGTTTTTAAAACAATTTTTAAATTAAGCTTCATATATTTTGACAACTCAAACAAGAAATTTATATTTTGAAAATTTGTAGAATTAATGAAGTTATAATTTTTCAATTTATTTCTTAAATATGAATACTTATTTTTACTTAGAAATATTATTTTAGATTTTATATTTTTAGTTCTTAGATAATTTTTTAATAAAATGTCATTTGCTATAATGGCAATATCATTTTTATTTTGTTTGGTTACACATTTTAATTTTGCTAATGTGTAATTTTTCATTGTATTATGCCTTTCTAAATGATCTGGAGAAATATTTATAATTACAGAAAATTTTGATTTAAAATATTTACTATAAGCTAATTGATACGATGAAGCCTCAACAACAAAAATAGTTTTTTTATTAATTCTTTTTTCATCTAAAATTGGATTACCAATATTTCCTGTTAACCTTGCGTCGTAATTGTGGTTTTTCAAAATATCATAGAGTAACTTGCTAGTTGTTGATTTTCCATTAGTACCGGTAATAGTAATTGTTAAAATTTCAGGGTTAAATTTGTAAAAAATATCCAAATCTGTAATAATTTTTTTTTGATTTTTTTTCAAAAAATTGGATAACTGACATCTATTTATATTAATCCCAGGACTTATAATTATATTATCGAAATTATTATTTAGTATTTTTGATTTAGAAATAAAAAATTTCTTAAATTTATTCGATAATGTTTTCTTTTCATCATCAAAAATAAAACATTGATTTTTTTTATTTAGATATTTAAAAGATGAAATCCCAGATTTTCCAAAACCATAAATTAAAAATTTTTTACTTAAAATTTCATTTTTTAATTTCATTATCTAAGTTTCAAAGTTGCCAATCCAATCATCGCTAAAATAATTGATATTATCCAAAACCTAATTACAACAGTTGACTCGGGCCATCCTTTTTTTTCAAAATGGTGGTGAATTGGCGCCATTCTAAATATTCGTTTACCTGTGAATTTATAAGAAACAACTTGAACTATTACAGAAACAGCTTCTAACACAAACAGCCCTCCTGTTATTGCTAAAACTATTTCATGCTTAGTTATTATACCAACTGCTCCTAATGAACCTCCTAAAGATAATGATCCAGTATCTCCCATAAAAATTTTTGCTGGTGGTGCATTGAACCATAAGAAGCCTAAGCATGCCCCAATTATTGATCCACAAAATATAGAGGCTTCTCCAACACCCTCTATATATGCAATCTGAAGATAGTCTGAAAAAATTATATTACCTGATACGTAACTAATAAATGCAAAACAGGCGGCAACTAACATAACAGGAACTGTTGCCAATCCATCTAAACCATCAGTTAAATTAACAGCATTTGAAGCTCCAACTAAAATGAACATATAAAAAGGTATAAAGAACCATCCAAGGTTGATTACTAAATTTTTGAAAAAAGGAAAATATAAATTATTTATATGTTCGGAATTGCTTGTGGAGTAAAGTATAAATATACCAATTAAAGCTAAAATAATTTGAATAGAAAACTTAAGTTTAGAGGAAATTCCTTGAGAGCTTTTAAACTTTATTTTTTTATAATCGTCGTAAGCACCCAACATTCCAAAAGATGCTGCAATATAAATTAAGAACCAATTATATGGATTTGATAAATCACCCCATAATAAAACTCCTGAGAAAACACCTGATAATATTATCAAACCTCCCATAGTAGGAGTTCCAATTTTTCTGATAATATGGTCGCTTGGACCATCTTCTCTGATTGGGTTATGAATTTGTTTTGATGAAAAAAACTTTATTAATGGGTTTCCAAATAAAAAAACAACTGCCATAGCAGTAAACATAGAAAGTCCAGTTCTAACTGTTAAATATTTAAAAACATTTAGAAAACTGAATTGATCAACCAGGATTGAAAAAAGCTCGAATAACATTAGGATTTTGTTCCAATATTTTTTGTTATTTGGTTAAGACCTGTTGAATTTGAACCTTTGATCATTAGAAAATCATTATTTTTTAAATCATTTTTTATTATATCTAGAATATCACTTGTTGATTTAAGTACTTTTCCTTTTTTTTGTGTTCTAATTTTGTTGAAAGTATCAATGATATTATTCCCATAAACAAACAATTTTTTGAATTTTGCCTTATTGATTTCTTTTGCTGCCTCAATATGAAGTTTTTTTGAAAATTTTCCTAATTCCAACATATCACCTAGTAGTATAAATTTTTTATCTGGATTTATTTCTAAATTATCAAATTTTTTAATTGAAAAATTTAGTGATGATGGATTTGAATTATAACTTTCATCTATTATGTTTATTTTTTTAGAACCAAGAATAATTTTCTTAATATTTCCTCTACCGATAGGTATTTGGTAATTATAAAAAAAATTATTTTTTATTTTATTAATAATACTCAGACTTTTACAAACTGCGACAGAAGCTAATATATTTTCTACGTAAGGTAATAAATTGTTATGAATTTTAAAATCATAAATTCTATTATCTGCACTAACAAATATATTACAGTTTTTTTTAGTTTTTTTTAGTTTTAATAATCTAATATTAGAATTTTTATGCTTTCCAAAAGAAATAATATTTAAATTATTTTTTTTCGCTAATTTTGAAAAAAAATCGAAAAATTTATCATCTTTATTTAATATAATTGTTCCGTTTTTTCTTATGTTGAAAATAATTTCTGATTTAGCTTTAGCAATGTCAAATAAAGTTCTAAAATTTTTAGCGTGTGCATAACTGATGTTTGTAATAATTCCAATGTCTGGTTTAATTATGTGTGATAAAAAATCTATCTCTCCCTTTTTATCCATACCAATTTCAAATATTCCATAAATTGTATTCTTATTCAAATTTATTAAAGATAGAGGTAAACCAAATTTATTGTTGAATGAATTTTTTGAAAAAATTGTAGAATAGCTTCTTTGTAGGCATTGACCTAATAATTCTTTTAATGATGTCTTACCAGAGGATCCTGTTATTGCAACTTGAGATGCACTAGAAGAAACTCTTATCTTGTGAGATAACTCAACTAGTAATTTTAAAGTATTTTTAACATTAATTTTTTTTTGATTAAGATTTTTTGTATTTTGAAGTATTGCAAGTTTTGCTCCATTTTTGATGGCCTCATCAGCAAAATCATTACCATTTAAAGATTTGCCCTTAATTCCAAGGAAAATTTTATCTTTATTCGATACTTTTGAGTTGGTGCTTATTTTAAAATTTTTTAATTTATTTAATTTCTTATTTTTTATTATTTCTCTAAGTATATTTAATTTCCAATCATTTGATAAATATCTATTTTTAAAAATTATAGATTTTCTTATATTATCTTTATCTGAAAATTTTTTTTTAATTTTATATTCTTGAGTGCTTTCGTGTCCCTTCCCTGCAATAATTAGAACTTCGTCAGACTTGCTATTTAAAATTGCTTTTCTTATGGCTAATTTTCTTGAGGGTATTTCAATCATTTTGGATGGTAGTATTGACTTCTTAATATTATCTCTTATTTTTTTTGGACTCTCATTTCTGGGGTTATCATCTGTAAGATAAATAAAATTACACAATTTATTTGCAATTTTGCCCATGATTGGTCTTTTTTCTTTATCTCTTTCACCACCACATCCAAATAAAATGTTAATTTTTCTTAGACCAAATTGTTCTTTGACATTTTCTATACAAGTTTTAAGTGCTTCAGGAGTATGAGCATAATCTAAAATTACTATGGAATTATCTTTAGTTTTTCCAACTAACTCCATTCTTCCGTTTGTTGGTTTAACGTATTCAAGATTTTTAATAATATTATCAATTTTTAAATCACTTCTAAGTGCTGCAGCAACTGCCATCATCAAATTTTTAATTTGTATTTTTCCAATTAAGCTAGTTTTAAATTGATATTGTTTATTTTTGTAAGAAAATTTTACATGCTGATTATTGTTTAAAATTTTTATCGAAATAATTTTTAAATTACTATTGTATTTTCCAATACTTAATGAATTCAATTTCTTTCTTTTGGCAATTTTTTTAAAAATATTAGAGAGTTTTGTGTCACTATCGTATACCAAATTACCGTTTTTTTTTGTTAATTCATTAAATAAAATTAACTTTGAATTAAAATAATTTTTATAATTTTTATGATAATCTAAATGATCCCTACTTAAGTTTGTAAATATAGAAGTGTTAAATTTTATACCATGTAATCTTTTTTGGTGGAGTCCATGGCTAGAGGCTTCTAATATTATATTTTCAATTTTTTTACGCTTCAAATTTGAAAGTAATTTATTTATTGTGATTGAATCAACAGTCGTATTATCAAGTTTTAAATTAATTTTATCTGATTTAACACCAAGTGTTCCAATTGAAGCTACCTTTTTTTTATTAAGTTTTAATATCTGATAGTAAAAATTTGCTATAGATGATTTGCCATTTGTGCCTGTCACAGCAATTATATTTTTTGGTTTTTGAGAATAATATCTTGTTGCAAAATTTGATAAAGCTAATCTAGGATCACTTACTTTAATATAAACTATACCTTTGTTGACACCAGTTTTAAACTTATTAGACACTATTACTTTAGCTCCATTTATTATGGCTTCTTTTATATAATTATTACCATTAATTTTATTTCCCTTAATGGCAAAAAATATGTAATTTTTTTTTATTTTTTTTGAATTAAATTCAAATCCCTTGATACTTTTATAATTTATTTCTTTTTTTAAATTTTTAGAAAAATTTATTAAATTCATCATGAAATTTCTTAATATTTTATGGCTAAAATAGGCCCAATTTTTTCAATTATATTTTTTGCAACTTCAACTGAAGTCCAGCCAGCTGTATTAAAAGGAGTTCCAACTATTTTTGTTTTTTTTCCGTCAATATTATATTCATAAACATACGTTTTGCTTAATTTTGGTTCATCCAATAAAACAATTAATACATATTTTGGATCAGACGCTGGGAAAATTGATGCAAAAGTATTTACTTTTTTTTTGGAATATTTTCCCTTGATTGACTTTTGTGCCGTACCTGTTTTTCCTGCAATTTCATAACCAATGATGTTGGCTAGATTAGCGGTACCCTGCTCTGATGTTACAATTTTTCTTAAAATCTTATTAATTTTTTTTGAATTTTCTATACTTAGTATTTGTTCACCTTTTTTTATATTAAGCTCTTTTTTAATTAAAGTTGGTTTTATTTTATATCCACCATTTGCGATTATTGCGTAGCCTTTTGCAAGTTGAAGAGGGGTTGTTGTTATTCCATGACCATAAGCAGAAGTAGCGAGTTTACATTTACCCCATTTAAATGGAATTGGATTTCCAACTTCTTCAATATCAAATTGTGTTTTATTTATTAAATCTAAATCTTCTAAAAACTTTCTAAAATTTTCTAATCCGACTTTCTGTGCAATTTTAATTGAACCAATGTTACCAGATCTAATCAGTATTTCTTCAGCTGTAAGGCTTGATGGAATATCCATATCATATTCAGAAATTGATCTCCCAGCACATTTTATTTTTTTTGGTAGATTTTCGAATAATGTGTTTTTTCCAACAATACCTTGTTGAAATCCAGCAGCTAATGTAAATGTTTTAAATACAGAACCGAGCTCATATACACCTTTTGTTGATCTGTTTATAAATTTTTTATCTGAGATATTTTTTCTTTTATTTAAATCAAAATCTGGAACAGAAACCATTGAAAGAATTTCTCCATTATTTATATTCATTAAAATAGCTGTACTTCCAAAACTATTAAAAATGTCTTGAAATTTTAATAGTTCCTGCCGAGTCAAATATTGTATTTCAGTGTCTAAAGTTAATTTTAAAGGCTTGTTAGAAGTGGTTAATTCATAATCAAATGATTTTTCTATGCCTGATACACCATTATTGTCTATATCAATCTGCCCCAATATATGACTGAAAAGACTACCATTAGGATAAACACGTGCAATGTTTTCTTCTTCTTTGAATGACTTTTCACCCAGTAATTTTATTTTTTCAAGTTTTTCTGGGGATATTTTTTTTTTTACATAAAAAAACTTATTTCCATATATTTCTTTATCAAAGTTCTTTTCAGGAAAAATTAATCTTAAAGAAATTAATAATTTTTCTTTATCAATTATTTGACTTGGATTAATGCCTAAGTTTGTTATGCGGACAGTTTTAGCAATAATATTTCCATCTCTATCCATGATTGATGCTCTATATTTTTCTTTTTCTTTTATTGTTTTTGTTTGTGTGGTTTTTTTAAAACCTAAATAAACAGTTTTAGTTGAGAAAATTGCTGTAATTATAAAAAAAACAAAGAAAATAAATGCAATTCGCTCAAAAGATATCTTTAAATTTGATTTATTTTCCTGAAATTTGAAATTTTCATCAAAATTATTCATTTTTAAATATATAATTTTTTAAATCTTTAATTTCTTTTTTTTTTAATTCTTCATCAAAATACTTTTGAGAATATTCCATTAATTTACTAGGAGATGTAAGATAATTATAATCCAATAAAACAAGTTCATATTTATTCTCTAATGCTCTAATATTTTCCTGTATTTCAAATATTTTTTTATCAAGTTGTTTTGTGGAATTTTTTGTAAAAGTTGTTGAAATAATTAATAAGATTATTGGAATAGATATAAGAATTTTTTTAAACATCAAAGCTCAAGTTTTCAATATCTTTTAAATATTTAAATTGATTAACAAAATTTTTAAAATTACATCCATTATCTACTTTATAAGCGAATCTAAGTTTTGCAGATCTTGATGGTGGATTAATTTTTATTTCAAAAGGTGATGGAATTATTGGTTTTTTTTTCGTTAATTTGAAATATTTTTTTTCTATAATAGATTTTGGCAAATACCTAGAAAAATTTTTTGTCTCTGAATATTCTTTAAAAAAAAATTTTACTATTTTATCTTCAATTGAATGAAAGGTTACAACAGCAATTACTCCTCCAATAGGTAAAATATTATATGCATTTATTAACCCATTCATAAGTTCAGTAATCTCTTTATTTACAAAAATTCTAAGAGCTTGAAAAATTTTCGTAGATTTATTTTTTCCGCCTATGTTTTTTTTTATACTTTCAACAATTTCTACAAGATCTTCTGTCTCGATTTTTCTATTTTCTCTTAGTTGCACGATTTTTTTTGATATTGGTTTTGCGTATTTTTCGTCACTAAAATATTTAAAAATTTTAAAAAGATTTGTTTGATTCATGCGTGTAATTACATCGTCACAAGAAAAATCATTTAACCCCATTCTCATATCTAATTTACCCTTACTCTTAAATGATAGTCCTCGATTTAAGTCAGATATTTGATTTAATGAATATCCTAGATCAAAAATGATACCTTTAATATTTTCACTTTTGATTTGGTCTATACTTGAAAATTTTGAGTTATAAAATTTAAATCTTTTTTTATTTCTTGAAAGAAGTTCGTTGGCAATGCTTTTTACAGATTTATCTCTGTCAAATGCTATAACATTATTTGATGTTTCTTCTAATATTTTCTTTGAGTAACCCCCAGCACCAAAAGTGCAATCTATAAATGTGCCACCATAAAGAGGGGAAATAATACTAACTAGTTCATTTAGTAATACTGGAAAATGTTTTTCCAGATTTATGGTGGCATTCATTTATTTTTTTGAAGACCATTAATTTTTTTGTCTTCTCAAAAATGCTGGGATTTCTAAATCTTCTTCTTCTGAATTTGAATCTTCTGAATTATTTAATAATTCTTCTTTAGTATCTGAATTAAATAGTTCAGGTGTATCATCATCACTTAATTCAAAATTCTCTAGGCCATTGTTCTCTGAAATTTGTTCTTCAGCCTTACTTTCAATACTAACATTATCTTCATTTACTGAAGGAACTTCCGTTTGCTCTAAAGTCTCGCTTTTTAAAGTACTTGATATTTCATTTAAATCACTACTATCTACACCGTTGGAAGCTAATTCTTCTTTTTGTACTTCGTCTTCTATTTTAAGTGCATTTGCTCCATTAGTAATTATCGAATTACTGTTATTTGTAAATTGAAATGATTGTGTAGATCCAGAATTTGAGAATTCGGAATAGCCTGGATTTCTATTTTGAATTCTATGAACCATATTTATCACAGACTTTGGCTCAGGTTGCTGACCATCTAACGCTGTTGCAACAATTGAAACTCTCATTAATCCATCTAAACTTTCATCTGTAATAGCTCCGATAATTAACTCTGCTTCTGGGTCAACCTCTGCTCTAACTTTGTTAACTGCTTCATCAACTTCAAATAATTTTAAATCCTTACCTCCGGTTATATTCACTAAAAGTCCTTTAGCCCCTTTTAATGAATAATCATCAATTAAAGGATTGTTTATTGCAGACTCTGCTGCTTTAACCGCTCTCCCTTCACCCTCTGCTTGACCTGTTCCCATCATGGCTTTACCCATTGAGCTCATAACAGTTTCAACATCAGCAAAATCTAAATTGATGAGACCTGGTCTGACCATCAAATCTGTAATACTTTGGACTCCATGCAGTAAAACATCATTTGATAATTCAAAAGATTCTTCAAAAGTTGTCTGCTCACTAGCTATTTTAAATAAATTTTGGTTTGGAACAACAATAATAGTGTCAACATGTTTTCTAAGTTCCTCTAGTCCTTGTTGAGCTTTTCTCATTCTAGATGGACCTTCGTATAAAAATGGAAGTGTTATAACCCCAACTGTTAAAATATTTAATTCTTTTGCTGCTCTAGCGATAACATGAGCAGATCCTGTGCCTGTTCCGCCTCCCATTCCTGCAGTTATGAAAACCATATTTGCACCTTGAAGTACATTAACTATTTCATTTAATGATTCATCTGCAGCAGCTTGACCAATATCTAATTTTGCTCCAGCACCTAAACCTTTTGTTAAATTTAATCCCATTTGTATTTTAGTATGCGCCTTGCTTAATCTTAAATCTTGAGCATCTGTATTAACTGCAATAAACTCTACACCCTGAAGACCAGCATCAATCATTCCATTTATTGCATTTCCTCCAGCTCCCCCTACGCCTAATACTAGAATTCGTGGTTTAAGTTCTTTTATATCTGGTGTTTTAAAGTTTATTGTCATTTTCTCCCCTTTTAGTTATTAAATTGTTTTTCCCATTTAAGACTTGCTCTGTTAATATTTGATTTTTTTCTAGCGTTTGCCCTAAATTTTTCAAAAAGTGTTGGTTCCCAGATTTGAAATGTTTTACCTTGACCAACAAATAACATGCTATTCTTAATTTTTGCATGTTTTAATAGTTTTGGAGTTATTTGTACTCTTCCTTCACTATCAAATTGTAAGTTTGTACTTTCAGATAATATAGAAGTTGCAAAATAATCTTTTTTTTCTTCAAAAGGGTTGAGAGAGTCAATTGCATTTGAAATTTTTTCTATTCGATCTTGAGGCCATGCCTCAATACACTGATTATTAAAAGATGGATAACAAATTATACCATTATAGCCAATATTTGATAAATAAGATCTATATGATGCAGGCACTGAAACCCTTCCCTTTTTGTCCAATTTGTTTTCGTAAGTTGATAAAAACATAAACCATATAATCCTAAATTTGGGTTTTTATGGGATATTATGGGTTTTATAACTGGGCGTCAATAGCAAATATTATCTTGTCATTTTTTAAGATTTGGTGAATATTTGAGATAATTTTTTAATGCCAGACAAACTATAAGCCGGGTTCTGTCATTTAAACTTATCATTTATCTAGGCTTTAAATCACTTTAAAGCTCAAGCAACTAACCCTGATGACTAGCCAAAGACTGCTTTTAGTTATTTCTAACAATGTCATCTCTACTCAGTCTTGCTCCCAGTGGGGTTTTCCATGCGCTAGTTGTTGCCAACTTAGCCGGTGTGCTCTTACCACACCTTTTCACCCTTGCCTTGATAAGGCGGTTTATTTTCTGTGGCACTATCCCTAGGGTTTCCCCCGCCAGCAATTAACTGGCACTGTGTCTTTGTAGAGCCCGGACTTTCCTCTTTAACAAATTAAAGCGATAAGTCATTTATCTGGCATGCAAAGAGATATTCTTTTTTTACTAAATTTCAAGAATTTTTAACTCAATTAAATCAAGGATTTTAGAATCGCGTAAGTTTCTTGATCAACTATTCGACTAATAATTTGCGGTCTAAATCTTCTTTGAAAATTTTTATAAATTTTAATCCTTTCGAACGGTTTATTTGTTGATTTATAACCAAACTTAAATAACATTTTATAAAACTTTTTGCTGTCATTTAATTTAATCTTTCTTAATTCCTTGCAGTTTTTTTCACTTATATTATGCCACAAGCAAATTTTATTTTTATGCAAAAGTTTCCAAGGGAATTTTTCTCCAGGATCCTTTTTTCTTAAAGGAGCGATATCTGAATGCCCTAAAATATTTTCTTTTTTTATTTTATATTTTCTTTTTAACTTTTTTGATAAACTGATAACTGATTTAATTTGACTTGGACTAAAATCTTTATATCCATATTCATGCCCCGGATTAGATATCTCTATACCTATTGAATTTAAATTTAGGAAGTTATCTTTTTTCCATGATGAAATTCCAGCGTGCCAAGCAACGTACAAATCAGGAACAATTTTAATTATTTTGCCGTTTCTCTTAATAAAATAATGACAGCTTACTTCAGTATTTTTATTTGTAAGCCTTTTTATAGCTCCTTTCTCAGATTTCATTCCTGTGTAATGAAAAATTAGGTACTTTACTTTTGAAAAACTTCTTTTTCTTAAATTAAAATTTGGGGAGTAATTTATCGACATTTTTCCAACATTTTTTGGCATTAATTAAAACAATTTATCTTTATATTAATACTAATTATACTATAAGTGTTTTATGAACAAATTTCTTTCAATTTTCTTAATTCTAGTAATTTCATCTATAAGTAATCCAGCATACTCGGGGGATGATGGTAAAATCAAGTTAAATGGAAAAGCAGATAATGGGTATGTAGAAGTTAAAGATTGTTTTGAAAAAGTTAATAGAGGAATTTTTGCATTCAACCAAACATTAGATAAAGTAATTTTTAAACCACTGGCAAAAGGATACAGAGTGTTTCCTCAACCTATTAGATCAGGCACAAGCAATGCATTAAGCAATCTTGGTAATGTTGTAACTATACCTAACAATGTACTTCAAGGACAATTTAAAGATGCGGGATTAAATTCTGCCAGATTTGTTATTAACTCAACTCTTGGAATTGCAGGAATATTTGATGTTGCTTCATATTACGGTATAAAAAAACGTGATAAAGAAGACTATGGACAAACATTGGGTGTTTGGGGTGCAGGACCTGGTTGTTATTTTGTTTTGCCAGTTTTGGGCCCGACTACTGTAAGAGACTCAATTGGATCAGTAGTTAATATTATTGGTGGAGATGCGTGGTATAATGTTACTGTAGCTAATGATACTCAATATTTTTCTGAAGCAGATTACTATGCATCAAGATTATTAAGTGGAGTTGATTTTAGAGCAAAAAATTTAGAGTCATTTGATAGTCTTGAAAATAGTTCTGTTGATCTGTATGCATCAGTAAGAAGTCTTTATTTACAAGACAGATATAGAAAAGTTAGAAATATAGATAAAACTACCGATACACTAAGCGACGACGACTGGGAAGAACTAGATACTCAATAACTTTCATCAGATGAAATTCCTTAAATATTTAATTATATTTTTATTTTTTACGAATTTCTCTAATGTTTCTTTTTCAAAAGATCCTAGCGCTTTAATCAATGAAATTGTTGATGAAGCTGCATCAGTATTATCTAGCGATGATCCTGTCGAGTCAAAAATAATTAAATTAAATGCTATTGCAGAAAGAAGTGTAGATATAAATGGAATAGGTATGTACACTTTAGGAAAATATAGAAAATCTATTAATGAAGAACAAAAAGCTAAATATCAAAAATTATTTAAAAGTTATTTTTTAAAAAGTTTTTCAAGCAGATTAGTTGATTATACAAATCCAAGAATTAATGTAGTTTCGCAGAAAAAAATAAATGATAAATATACAATTGTTAATAGTGTATTAGAGGCAACATCAAAAAGACCTCAGGTAAAAATAGATTGGAGAATTTATACAAAAAATCCAGAGAGACCTTTGATAAGAGATTTAATTGTTGAAGGATTAAGTTTAGCAAGAACTCAAAAAGAAGAGTTTAATTCTATAATCCAAAATAATGATGGTGATATAAATGCATTATTTAAAACACTTGAGGAATTTTTAATTAAATAATTAGTAAAATCCAATTTCACCTAAGCAAATATCTGATTTAAAATTATCAAAACCCGCAACTAACCCAACTGATTTTATACTTTGTCCCAATATACTTTTAGGTTGATAGAAATTAGATTTTTTAAATTGTTCAAATGGAGCATGAATTTCAATCCAATTTTTTGTTGTGGTAAAAGTATAGCTATAATATTGCCATGGAGCTAAGGTTAATCCAGTTCTTAAATGAAGGTTATATTTTTTTTCATTACCATAAACTTTTACATATACTCCATCATAGTCTTTACTATTAATTTCAGGACTTAATTTTGTTCTAATTTGTATAAATCCACCATTATTTTTAGTGGATACATCTCCTGTCATTCTATAGCACGGTACTCCATCAACTTTCTCAACTGTAAATTTTCCTGTTGATACACCTCCCATGACTTGATCTGTAATAAAATTCCAATTTTGGGATTGATTTGTTATTTTGGGGTTTTTTAATCTATCTAAAATCATATCATTAGAAAAAGTATTGCCTTGATATAATAAAAATAAAATTAAAAATATTTTTTTTTTCAAAACAGAGCTACTTTTTTTTTGCAAGTTGTTGAAGAAGATAAATTTCTTTTTCTGTAAGGGAATTTTTTTCCTCTTTAATTTGGTCCTCTAAACTAAACAAAGTAATTAATGAAAAAAAAGACACTAAACCAGTTAATAAAATAAAATAAATTGAGCTCAAATTAACAATTACAAGTATTATAAAAACACTTGTCCATCCAATAAATATTCCTCTTAAAATTGTACGATGACTTTTTAGATCAGGTATTTTTATAAACTGTATAAATAAAAGTATTAAAAGAAGCATTATTCCCGAGATAGATGCACGCAACAATACCAATGTATCTAGTCCACCTCCATATAACTCTCGATGAATTAGATATGCAACAACACCTTTATAAGCAAAGTAAAGAAGAATAGTAAAAGAGACAAATATTGAAACATAATATGATATTTTAGGTTTAATTTTTATTTTAAACTTCATTTTATTTGTAATGATAATACAGTTTTTAATTAATTGTTAAAAAACTATAATTTATAAACATTAAATTTACTTGATTTGGTGGGCCCGCCAGGACTCGAACCTGGGACCAATACATTATGAGTGTACTGCTCTAACCAACTGAGCTACAGGCCCAAAATTGAACACTTAATTATACCATTTTTTTTGTGTTATCAATTAAAGATAATCTTGAAATGGTGGGCCGTGTTGGTTACGCTCCAACTACCCCTGCAATGTCAATGCAGTACTCTACTATTGAGCTAACGGCCCTAACTTTCTAGAAAACTTTTTAATTGTTTGGATCTACTTGGATGTTTTAATTTTCTTAGAGCTTTTGCCTCTATTTGTCTAATTCTTTCTCTTGTTACAGAAAATTGCAGCCCAACTTCCTCTAATGTATGATCGGTATTCATACCAACTCCAAACCTCATTCTTAGAACTCTTTCTTCTCTTGGAGTTAGAGTAGATAATATTTTAGTAGTTGCCTCACTTAAATTTGATTTAATTGCTTGTTCAAGTGGAGCCAATGCTTTTGTATCTTCGATAAAATCTCCTAAACTACTATCTTCTTCATCTCCAACTGGCTTCTCTAGAGACACTGGCTCTTTTGAAATTTTTAAAACTTTTCTAACCTTCTCTAAAGGCATACGTAATTTATTAGCTAGCTCTTCTGGTGTTGCTTCTCTACCAAATTCACTAAGTATTAATCTTTGGGTTCTAACAATTTTGTTTATAGTTTCAATCATATGAACTGGAATTCTGATAGTTCTTGCTTGATCTGCTATAGATCTAGTTATTGCTTGCCTTATCCACCAAGTAGCATAAGTTGAAAACTTGTAACCTCTTCTGTACTCAAATTTATCGACAGCTTTCATCAATCCGATGTTTCCTTCTTGTATTAAATCTAAAAACTGAAGACCTCTATTAGTATATTTTTTCGCTATTGAAATTACTAATCTTAGATTAGCTTCAACCATCTCTTTTTTTGCAATCCTAGACTCTTTTTCGCCTTTTTGCACACGACTTACAAGCTTCTTGTATTCTGTAACCGAAATTCCAAGTTTATTACTTATTTCTACTAATCTGTCTCTAATATTTTTAAATTCATTTTTATTTTTTTGAAAAAATTTTTTCCAAACGTCATTTGTATCTAAAAATTCTTTTAAATTTGGGTTAATCTCATTGCCAATATAAAATTTTATAAATTCATCTCTAGATATTTTTGATTCAATGGCAAGTCTAAGAAGATTACCTTCAAGAGAAATAATTTTTTTATTTTCAGAATAATGTTTCTGAACTAATTCCTCTAATACCGACGGAGATAATTGTAGTGATTTAATATTCTCGAGAATATCATCAACAATTTTTTTATAGTTTTTTTCTTTTGAAGACGAAAATTTTTTTGAATTTAATACACACTCAAGTTTCTCTTTTTGATATTTTATAAGTTTATTGTATTCTTTTGTTAATGTATGCACAGTTTCCAGAACTTTTGGTTTAATTTCTGTCTCCATTGCCGCCAAAGTTGGGTTAAACTCATCATCTGAACTATTTGCTTCATCAGTGGACTGTTCATCATCTGTTTTTTTTTGTTTCGAACTATTGTTATTCTCGTCGTCATCCATATAGTTAGTATCAATATCTATTATTTCTCTAACTAGTATTTCGTCATTTTGAAGTTTAGTATCCCATTCAAAAAATTGTTGTGCAGTTATAGGACTTTGGGACAGTGCATTAAGCATTACATCTTTTCCAGCTTCTATTCTTTTTGCTATAGCTATTTCACCTTCTCTAGATAATAGCTCAACTCCACCCATCTCTCTAAGATACATTCTTATGGGATCATCACTTTTTTCTAAAGTTTTTCCCTCCTCTTTTGAAGAAGCATCTTTTTTTCTTAATATTTTATAATCAGACTTTTTTTCAACGAGCACAATATTCTCGTCAAGAATATGCATAAATGCTTGTGCAAGGTTATCACTAGATAAATTTCTTTTCCCTAATGATTTATTTAATTCCTCATGAGTAATAAATCCTCTATGGATACCCCGACCCATTAATCTTGCAAATGATTTTGTAATAATTCTTTCCACAGTTTAAAAGTTTGAAGGTCTTATATAATGTCTAATACAAAAAAATCTATGTGATTTTTTTTTAATTTAGTTGATTTTTTGTTGCTTTTTTAACTCTTTTATCTCATTAAATGTGCTTTCGCTCATATCTTTTGAAAACTTCGACTCTAATTCAGATATTCTTTGCTCTAATTCATAATTTTTAAGATCTTGTATAATCTCAGTCAGAATTTCTAAAATTTTTTCATCATCATTTAAGTTCTTTGAAATAATATGTTTAATTGAAGCATAATTCATAACTCTGCTAACTAGAATTTTATCTACATTTAATTTTTGTAAGTCTAGGTTTAATAAATTTTCCGATTGGTTTAAAATTTCAGCAAATAATTGTTTATTCTCATCACTATATAATTTGACGTTATCTATTATATGAAAGTTTTCATGAATTAATTTTGGTTTAGTGAGTAATATATATAAAAATGAAAATTCTTTAATTTCAAACGATTTTAATGATTTCGTCTCATTATAATAACTTTTTGTTTTTGCAAGTGATTTTGGAAATATTTTATAATTTTTATTAAATTTTGAATTAATATTTGGAGTTAACTCTGAAACTTTTTCAAGAAAATACTCTAGTGTATATTTTTTTACAAGACTGTCTTTAATATTTGATGCAATTTCTCTTAGTTTTTTTTCAAAGATTGCTCGCGAGCTAGGACTTTCAGTTGTTTGACCTATATAATGTTCAAAAATAAATTTATGTATAGGTATAGATTTTTGACTTGAAATTTCTAAAAATTTATTTTTACCAAATTTATTTATGTAATTATCTGGATCTAAATTATCTTCTAAAAGTAGAAATGAGATTTTTTTATCAGGTTTTAATTCATCGATAATATTCTCTGCTGCTCTCAATGCAGCTTTATAACCGCTTTGGTCGCCATCAAAGCATATAATTATATGATTATAGAATTGATTTAAAATTTGTATTTGTTTACTTGTTAAAGCAGTTCCTAGATTTGCAACGGTATTTTCTATTCCATTTTTTGATAAACCAATAACATCCATATAGCCCTCAACCAAATAAACATTTTCTAATTTATTTGATAACTTTCTTGCTTTATCAAGATTATATAAGCTTGATCCCTTTTTAAAAAAAGGTGTCTCAGGTGAATTAATATATTTAGCTAAATTTTTATTATCGTCTACAATTCTTCCTCCAAAACCTATTATATTTCCTGATATATTTTTTATTGGAAAAATTATTCTGTTTCTAAATCTTGAAATATATTTTTTTTTCTTTTCATCAAAATAAAATAGGCCTGTATCTTTAATAATTTCTTCATCAAAATCTTTTTTTAGAATTTCATAATAATCTAAATCTTCCGTTACAAAACCAAGATTGAAATTTTTAACCTCAACACCAGATATTCCTCTTGATTTAAGATAATTTTTTGCGTTAATTGAATTCTCATTTTTAAATAGTTCTTTTTTATAAAATTCAGAAAAATTACTACATATAGATTTATATAATTTCCATTTATTCTCTCTTTCCTCATCTTGTTTTGAAAACGTATAAGGTTGCATACCTGCAAGATTTGAAAGCATTTTGACTGCCTCACCAAATCTAAGGTTTTGGGTTTTCATTACAAAATCAAAAATATTTCCGTGCTCACTTGTGCTAAAACAATGGTAAAATTCTTTTTCATCATTAACTGTAAATGATGGAGTTTTCTCTGTTTTAAAAGGTGACAAACCAACGAACTCCTTACCTCTTTTTTTAAGTTTAACAGTTTTTGAAACAACTGTTGAGACTTTTAATCTAGTTTTAATTTCGTCTAAATATTCTTTTGGATATTTCATTAGCTATTAAGTAAATTTTTAATAATCTGACCTGCCTTCGAAAAATCAATTGTATCAGCATGGTTTTTTTTCAATTCACCCATGACTTTACCCATATCCTTAATTGAAGACGCTCCAGAACTTTTTATAATTTCTTCACATATCTTTTTTGTATCTGCCTCAGATAATTGCTTAGGTAAATATTCGGATAAAACATCAAGCTCCCCTTGTTCAATTTCTAATAAATCTGACCTGTCATTTTTTTTATATATTTCAATTGATTCGGATCTTTGTTTGATCATTTTTTTTAAGAGTTTTTTAATATCCTCATCGTCTGTCTCCTTTTTATTTGGGCCAGATCTGTTGTTAATATCTAAGTCCTTAACTCCAGATAAAATTAACCTATAAGTTGATATCTTATTTTTATCTTTTGATTTTAAAGCATTTTTGTAATCGTTATCAATTTTATCTCTTAAGGACATATTAGAATGTACTTCATAGACAAAATTGTTCAAAAGAAAAAATTGTATTTTTAAAATATTATTATAGATCTGTTGCGGATAAATACGTTTTATTGTATTAACCTTTAACTCATGAGTTGTAATTGACTTTAAAACGAAAAAACAAAACTTCACATCTCTCTAATTTTAACACAGCTATTTTAGCTCTTGAAAATAAATCAGTATTTAAAGGTATTGGACTGGGATATATAGGAGAAGCAACCGGAGAGGTATGCTTTAATACTTCTTTAACTGGTTATCAAGAAATCATATCTGATCCATCGTATGCAGGACAGATAATAAATTTTACATTTCCACACATTGGAAACGTTGGGGCTAATAAAGAAGATATAGAGTCTGATAAAATATGGACAAGGGGAGTTATTTTTAATTCAGAGATAACAAGTCCTTCTAATTATAGATCTCTGCAAAATTTAGATAAATGGCTTAAAAAAAATAAAATAGTGGGCATTACTGGTCTAGATACTAGAAGTTTAACAAATTTCATAAGAGATAAAGGGGCTCCAAAAGGAACAATATCAAACAATAAAAATGGTAAATTTAATATTAATAAACTAATAAATAAATCAATAAAATGGCCTGGTTTAAACGGAATGGATCTTGCTCAAGAGGTCACAACTAATAAAACTTATATTTGGAAAGGATATAAAACTTGGAAAAAAAATAAGGGCTATGAAAAAAATAATAAGAAGAAATTTAGGGTTGTGGCTATAGATTATGGAATTAAAAAAAATATACTTAGGTATTTTTCTGATTTTGATTGTGAAGTTAAAGTTGTTTCCTGCAAGGAAAATGCAAATAATATACTTAATCTAAAACCTCATGGAATTTTTTTGTCAAATGGTCCTGGGGATCCTGCTGCAACAGGAAAGTATGCAATTAAAGTTGTAAAAAATTTAATAAAAAAAAATATTCCATTATTTGGGATATGTTTGGGTCATCAAATATTAGCTTTAGCTTTAGATGCAAAAACCAAAAAGATGAAATTAGGACATAGGGGTGCAAATCATCCAGTAAAAAATTTAATTACAAAGAAAGTTGAAATTACAAGTCAAAATCATGGATTTGAAGTTATTAAACAAAGCTTAAAAAAAAATACAGAAATAACTCACCTATCATTGTTCGATAATTCAATAGAGGGAATAAGATTAAAAAATAAACCAGTTTTCTCAGTCCAGTATCATCCTGAAGCTAATCCTGGACCACAAGATAGTAAATATTTATTTAGTAACTTTATTAGAGAAATAAAAAAATATGCCAAAAAGAAAAGACATTAAAAAAATTTTGGTTATTGGAGCTGGTCCAATTATTATTGGTCAAGCTTGTGAATTTGATTATTCAGGAACACAAGCATGCAAAGCATTAAAAGATGAAGGTTATAAAGTAATATTAATCAATTCAAATCCAGCAACAATAATGACTGATCCTGGTGTTGCTGATAAAACTTATATCGAACCAATATCACTGGAAGTGCTAGAGGAGGTTATCAAAAAAGAAAGGCCTGATGCTATTCTGCCTACAATGGGTGGACAGACAGCATTAAATCTTGCAATTAATGCAGAAAAAATTGGTTTGCTTAAAAAGTATAAAATTGAACTTATTGGAGCAAAATCCAAAGCAATAGCAAATGCAGAAGATAGAAAAAAATTTAGAAAAAATATGTCAGACATTGGTATTGATTTACCAAAATCAGAAGTTCTTAGTAAATTTTCAAACGCAAAAAAATGTTTAAACAAAATTGGTCTTCCTGCAATTATTAGACCTTCTTTTACTTTAGGAGGATTGGGTGGAGGAATTGCCAGAACATCAAAAGATTTTTTTAAAATTGTTAAAGAGGGAATGAGTGAGTCTCCTCAAAATCAAGTTTTGGTTGAAGAATGTTTAGATGGATGGAAAGAATTTGAGATGGAGGTTGTTAGAGATAAAAACGACAATTGTATAATTATCTGTTCAATAGAAAATGTTGATCCAATGGGGACTCACACGGGTGACTCTGTTACTATAGCTCCAGCTTTAACTTTGACAGATAAAGAGTATCAGGTAATGAGGAACGCATCCATTGCTTGCTTAAGAAAAATAGGTGTTGAAACAGGTGGTTCCAATGTTCAGTTTGCTATAAATCCTAAAAATGGAAGGATGGTAATTATTGAAATGAACCCTAGAGTTTCAAGGTCATCTGCTTTAGCTTCAAAAGCAACAGGATTTCCAATAGCAAAAGTGGCAGCAAAATTAGCTGTTGGTTACACTTTAGATGAACTACAAAATGAAATAACAAAAGTAACACCAGCTTCTTTTGAACCAACAATTGATTACGTGGTAACAAAAATTCCTAGATTTACATTTGAAAAATTTTCAGACACAGATGCAATTTTAGGAACATCGATGAGATCAGTTGGCGAAGCAATGGCAATTGGAAGAAACTTCAAAGAATCTTTTCAAAAAGCTCTTGTTTCACTTGAAACTGGTTTGTCAGGATTAGATAATATTTTTAACTATTCAAAAAAAGAAATACTCAAAAATTTAAAAATCAATATTCCGAACAAATTACTTCTTATTGCTGAGGCTTTTAGAAAAAAAATTTCTTTAGATATTATATGTAAATTATCAAAGGTAGATCCTTGGTTTATAAATCAAATTAAGGAAATAGTTGATGAAGAAAAAATATTAAATTCAAAAGGGCTGCCCAAAACTTTTGGGGAATTTAATAGAATAAAATCAATAGGTTTTTCTGACAAAAAGATCTCACAATTGACTGGTCAAAAAGAAACAATCGTCAAATCAAGAAGAAAAGCGCTAAAAGTTATGCCTGTTTTTAAGAAAGTTGATACCTGTGCTGCTGAATTTAAATCTTTTACACCGTATATGTATTCTACGTATCAAAGAAATTTTTCTATTAAAACTGAATGTGAAGCTGATCCAAGTAATAAAAAGAAAATAATTATTTTAGGTGGAGGACCAAATAGAATTGGCCAAGGTATAGAGTTTGATTATTGCTGTTGTCAAGCTAGCTTTTCTTTAAAAGAAGGAGGTTTTGAAACAATAATGATAAATTGTAACCCAGAAACTGTTTCTACAGATTATGATACAAGTGATAGATTATATTTTGAGCCTTTAATTGAAGAGTATGTTGAGAATATAATTTTAAAAGAAAAATCAAAAGGAAATCTAATTGGGATTATTACGCAATTTGGAGGCCAAACTCCTATCAGATTAGCTAAATTTTTAGATGAAAATAAATTACCTATTTTAGGGACACAATATAAATCGATTGATCTTGCGGAAGATAGAGACAGATTTAGAGAGTTACTTATAAAGCTTAAATTAAAACAAGCTGAAAGTGGAATAGCCTACAAATTCGATCAAGCTATTAATGTTGCTGAAAAAATCGGATTACCAGTAGTTGTGCGACCTTCTTATGTTTTGGGAGGAAGGGCTATGGAAATTGTTCATGACAAAAGTCAATTGAAACAATTTATTGATGAAGCCTTCAAAGCATCAGAACAAAATCCAATCTTAATTGATAAATTTATCGACAATGCAATGGAAGTGGACGTAGATGCAATTTCTGACGGTAAAGACGTTTATGTTGCTGGAATAATGCAACATATTGAAGAAGCTGGGATTCATTCTGGAGATTCTGCTTGTTGCTTGCCACCAGTATCAATAAAAGCGAACCTTTTAAGAGAATTAAAAATACAAACAAGAAAATTGGCTTTGGCTTTAAAAGTCAAAGGATTTTTAAATATTCAATTCGCAATTAAAAATGATGAAATTTTTGTCATTGAAGTTAATCCTAGAGCAAGCAGAACTGTTCCTTTCGTTTCAAAAGCAAATGGTATTCCACTTGCAAAAATTGCATCAAGAATAATGTCTGGGGAAAAGTTAAGTAAATATAAATTAAAATATAAAACCAATAAAAAATTTGCTGTTAAGGAAGCAGTATTTCCATTTAATAAATTTCCAGATAGTGATTTATTACTTGGTCCTGAGATGAAGTCTACTGGTGAGGTAATGGGTTTTGATGATGATTTTGGAATGGCTGTTGCAAAAAGTCAAATTGCTGCTTCAAATTCATTGCCAACTAAGGGTATGGCATTCTTATCAGTAAAAGACTCGCATAAACAAGAAATAATCGGTGTTGCACAAAGATTAATAAAACTTGGATTCACACTTTCTGCAACCAAAGGAACTTCAGAGATTTTAAAACAAAATGGAATGAAATGTAAAAAAATTAATAAAGTGAGCAGTGGTAGACCACATATAGTAGATGTTTTAAATTCTAAAAAAATATCTTTGGTAATAAATACTGGAGGTGGAAACTCTGAGCACAGAATTAGTGATGCAAGAGCATTAAGAAGAGGAACTCTTGCAAACAAAATCCCTTATTGTACTAATATGTCTACAGCCTATTCATTCTTGGAAGCAATAAAATCTTTAAAAACTACAAAATTAAGAGTCAAATCTTTGCAAGATAATTGATTTTAATTGACTTTCCAATCGGTCTCAAATGTAACATAATTTACTTGAAGACATCTTCTCTCTTTTACAATTTCTTTTTTTTCCATACCATGCCAAGTGTTAGGGCCACTTGAAAAGAAATAGCCATAATTATCCTTATAAGGAACAGTTTTTGCTAATTTTAGATTTTCATCATAAAAATCTGTACCTAAATCTTCTTTTTCATTATGCTTATTTACGAATAATAAACATGACATCAGTTTCTCTTTAATATCGCAATGTGGTTTTAACCAGAACCCTTTTCTATCACAGATAACTTCAACTCTTACATATGAATTTGAAAGATCTTTATTTATCATTTCAGAAATTTTTTTATAAGTTGATGGATTTTGAAGTTCTTTAATAAAATCAACAAGATTAGGAAATTGATTTGAATTTTCTTTTGTCACAAAACATCTAAATTTTAATGCTTTGCCTCCGTCTGATATACCTTCTCTAAACTTACCTTCACCTCCATCAATTGCTCTTGTGCCATCATAGTTTAAATTATGTTCTATCGGATTAGCTATATCAGCGTTTACAATTTCCTGAACTTGGCCGTCAGTTAATGGTTGATTTAATTCCCAATGTTCAAAAGGAGTTTTGTGATTTGATGAATTTTTTAATATTGAATTTAAAAATGCCATTATAATTGAATTTTATCTTTAATGATATTTGCTACTCTATTCGTTTCATCTAATTTTTCATAGTTCCAATTTTCTAATTTTTCTCCTAATTCTCTAACAATTTTCATTTCTTGAAATAATTTTCTAAAATTTTTAAATCTTTTATCGCTTTTTTTAGGTGGAATAGTGGCAATATAAATTGGCTTACCTGTTAAAGCTGCCTCTGAAATCATAGAGCTTGAATCGCAGGTAATAACCAGATGTTTTGATTGTGAAAGAGCACTTAAATAGGCTTTTTTATCAACACCATCTAATACTAAATGATCATTTCCAAAATATATTTTTGCATGTTCTATAGTTCCCTTTGGCGTTCTCATAGAAGGGATGACTACTAAATTAAGATTATTTTCTTTAACTAAATAATTTACTTTTGAAAAAATTTCTTGAATATTTCTATCTGAATAATCATAATACTGGGTAGGACCACCAATTATTAATGAAATTATATTTTTATCCTTCAATTTACTTGAAATACTAAACAAATATTCTTTGTCTTTTTCAATTTCTTCACTTGTCAAATAATGAATAGCTCCTTTTGTTTTTAATACGTTATGTCCATCAAGATTGTCGTGCTCAGGCACTACAACTAGATCAAAATTGTCTAGTTTTATCTTTGGATTTTGAATATGAATGTTAAATACTTTTTTCTTTGAATTTTTTTTTAAGAATAATGATGGAATAATACTTTTTCTCCCACATGAAATAATTAAATCAACATCTTCGCATTCAATTTTTTTAAAAACTGAGTCGGATATTGGAGTAAATTTTGGTGGTATAACTTTCCAGAAACCTTTTGTTTCAACTGTGTGGTGAGAATAATTTATATCTAAAGCTTTAGCCAAACCTTCTACTTGACTAATCATCCCATGCATACCTTCTGTTAATAATATACCTTTCAATTTAGTCATTAATCATTATATAGCTTTCATATGAGTGAAAATCCAACTAAACACACAAAAGTGTTAATAATTGGGTCAGGTCCTGCTGGATATACAGCAGCAATTTATGCTGCAAGAGCAATGTTAAAACCAATATTAGTTCATGGTATGGAACCTGGTGGCCAACTGACAACTACAACTGATGTCGAAAATTTTCCTGGATTTAAAGATGTAATACAGGGCCCATGGCTTATGGATCAAATGAAAGGTCAGGCAGAAGTAGTTGGAACTGAAATGATTCAAGATCATATAGCGTCAGTGGACTTAAAATCTAAGCCATTTAAGGCTGTTGGAGATAGCGGCCAAATTTATGAAGCAGAGTCAATTATCATTTCAACTGGAGCTCAAGCTAGATGGTTAAATATTGATTCAGAACAAAGCTTTAGAGGTTTTGGTGTGTCTGCGTGCGCGACATGTGATGGATTTTTCTTTAAAGACAAAACTGTAGCAGTTGTTGGGGGTGGAAATGCTGCGGTCGAAGAGGCTATGTTTTTAACAAAATTTGCCTCAAAGGTTCAACTTATACACAGACGAGATAGTCTAAGAGCAGAAAAATTACTTCAAAAAAAATTAATGGAAAATAAAAAAATTGAAATAATTTGGGACTCTGTTGTTGATGAAGTTATTGGGGATAATGATCCTAAAAACGTAACTGGATTAAAAATTAAAAATGTTAAAACAAATAAAATAGATGAACTGAAAATTGATGGATTGTTTATAGCTATAGGACATGATCCAGCAACTTCATTATTTAAAGATCAGTTAGAAATGGATAATGAGGGTTATTTAATAACAAAACCAGAGTCTACAGAAACAAATATACCAGGAGTTTTTGCTGCTGGTGATGTGAAAGATAAAGTATTTAGACAGGCAGTTACAGCAGCTGGTATGGGATGTATGGCAGCATTAGAGGCTGAAAAACATTTATCCGAATAAATGAATGAAACAGTATTGTTAACGGGTATAAGTGGATGGATCGCTAAACACACTGCAATTGAATTATTAAAATCGGGATATAAAGTTTTAGGCACTGTTAGAGATTCTGGTTTAATAGAGCAAACAAAAAAAACCATAAATGAATATGCATCAATTGATAAATTATCATTTGTCGAATTAGATCTTTTGAAAGACGAAGGTTGGGATGAGGCATTAAAAGGCTGTAAGTATGTAATGCATGTGGCTTCTCCTTTCCCTTTAAAGACCTCTAGAGATCGTGAAAGTCTTGTTCCAACAGCTAAAGATGGAACTATAAGAGTTTTAAAAGCTGCTGTTAATGCTGGAGTTGAACGTATTATTAAAACTTCTTCAATTGCAACAATGTTTAGAAAACCTAATAGGACAAATCCATATACATTTGGTGAAAATGATTGGAGTGATGCTAATTGGAAAGGTTGTAATGATTACTTTGTTTCAAAAATCAAGGCTGAAAAAGCAGCTTGGGAATTTATGGAGAATAAAGGTTTAAAGAATAAGTTGGTATGTATATGTCCTGGAGGTGTCTTTGGAGACGCTTTAGATACTAAAGAAAAAACTTCGATAAGTTATGTTAAATTATTTCTAGAAGGTAAATATCCAGGTGCTCCGGATTTTAGTATTTTAGTCTCAGATATGAAAGATGTAGTGAAAGCTCACATCAATTCTTTAACAAGACCTGATGTTGGTGGAAGACGACTAATAATTGGCTCTGAGGTCAAAAGAATGATAGATTTTTCTAATATTATGGCTGAAGTATTACCTAAATATTCAAAAAAACTTCCAAAAAGAGTGTTGCCAAACTTTTTAGTGAGAATAATTAGTCATCTGGATACGAGTGCAAAAATGATGGTTCCAGATTTAGGGATACAAATGCAAACTGATGCTTCGTATGCTGAAGATTTATTGGGATTTAAATTTCAGCCGGCTAGAGGATGTATTGAGGATGCAGCAAAATCAGTAGTTAGACTTGGATTAGTATAATATCAATAATTTAAAAGCTATTTCAGTATAGAATAAAAAGTTATTTTAAATTATAAAAGAATGTAAATGGAAAACATTGTAAAGCAAATCCAGCTTGTAGCATTAGTAATCATTTTAGTTAGTACAGTGATTGCTTTTGGGCAAGAGATGTATCAGATGATACTCGTGCAAAGGGTTACTTTGGCAGATCTGCTTTTACTTTTTCTATATCTTGAAGTGCTTGCAATGGTTAGGGTATTTTGGGAAAGCCAATCAATTCAAATTACACTGCCGTTATTTATTGCCATAACTGCACTTGCTAGATTTATTATTTTACAAGGAAAATCTCTAAATCCAGAGATATTACTATATGAAGCTGGTGCGATTGTTTTAATTGCTTTAGCAATTGTAATTTTAAGATTTAGAAATTCTTCTCTAATTGGACTAAATAAAAAAAAATAAGTTTATCCTAAATCCTCACAAAACTTTTTAATTCTAGACATTGCTATTTTAAGTTTTGCCATTGAAGTTGCATATGAAATTCTAAAATATCCATCTAAACCAAATGCTGAACCCTGAACAGCGGCAACATTTTGTTTTTCTAAAAGCTTTTGGACAAAATCAGTATCTTTTTTAAGTTTAGTTCTTTTATTTAAAAGTTTTTTACAATTCGGAAATACGTAAAATGCACCATTAGGTTTCAAGCAGCTAATACCATCAATATTATTTAAACTTTTTACAACAAAATCTCTTCTTTCTTTAAATGATTTTGCTCTTTTCTTAATAAAGTCTTGTTTTCCATTTAAAGCTTCAACAGCTGCTGCTTGACTAATTGATGATGGATTCGAAGTAGACTGAGACTGAATTTTTCTAATTGCAGAAATTATTTCTTTTGGTCCAGCTGCATAACCAATTCTCCACCCAGTCATTGCATATGACTTACTCACCCCATTCATTGTTAATGTTCGAGATTTTAATTTTGAAATTTGTGCAATAGTAAAAAATTTAAAATTATCATATTTAACATGCTCATAAATATCATCGCTCAAAATGTGAACTTTTTTGTTTTTTATTAAAACCTTTGCTAATTTTTGAATTTCTGATTTGCTGTATCCAGATCCAGTTGGATTAGATGGTGAGTTAAGGATTATCCATTTCGTTCTTTTTGTAATTGCAGTTTTTAATTTTGCAGGTGTAATTTTAAATCCATCTTTTTCATCACATTTTACTATTTTTGGTTTTCCTCCTGCCAAGAGAACCATATCTGGATATGAAACCCAGAATGGAGCTGGAATAATAACTTCATCTCCTTTATTTAAAGTTGCCATAAAAGTGTTATAGAGAACTTGCTTCCCTCCAGTTCCAACTGTTATTTCATCTAGTTTATAATTTAGTTTATTTTCTCTTTTAAACTTTTTTAAAATTGCTTTTTTTAATGCTGGAGTTCCATCAACTGCTGTGTACTTTGTATCTCCGTCTCTTATTGCTTTAATAGCTGCATTTTTAACATTGATAGGAGTATCAAAATCTGGTTCCCCTGCCCCAAGTCCAACTACATCTTTTCCTTCAGCTCTTAATTCTCTTGCCTTTTGAGTAACTGCAATAGTTGGGGATGGTTTAATTCTTTTTAAATTATTAGATATTATGCTCATTGAATTATGAAATTATTCAATTACGTTGTTTAATATATGGAGAATACATATCAAGACCTAATTACAGACATTCAGAGTAAAAACCCAAAAATCGGTGGAAAACTTGAAGGTGGAAAAAAATTCAAAATAAAGTCAGATTTTACCCCAGCTGGTGACCAGCCAGATGCAATTAAAAGGCTTGTCCAAGGAGCTAAAAAAAATGAGTTTAATCAAGTATTATTGGGAGTAACTGGATCTGGAAAAACTTTTACAATGGCAAAAGTTATAGAAGCTACGAATAGACCAGCGTTAATATTGGCACCAAATAAAACTTTAGCAGCTCAACTTTACGGTGAGATGAAAACTTTTTTTCCTGATAATGCTGTTGAGTATTTTGTATCTTACTATGATTATTACACTCCAGAAGCTTACGTACCAAGATCAGACACATACATCGAAAAAGAAGCATCAATAAACGAACAAATTGATAGAATGAGACACTCAGCAACAAGATCTCTTCTTGAAAGAGACGATGTTTTGATAGTCGCAAGTGTTTCTTGTATTTATGGTTTGGGATCAGTTGAAGCTTACAGCAAAATGACTTTAACTCTTCAGAAAAACTATGAATATAATAGAGAACAAATAATAAAATCTCTTGTTGCCCTTCAGTACAAGAGAAATGATCAAAATTTTTTTAGAGGAACATTTAGGGCAAGGGGAGAATATTTAGAAATATTTCCATCTCATCTAGAGGATAGAGCATGGAGACTAAGTTTATTTGGTGATAAACTTGAGAAGATTGAGGAATTTGATCCTTTGACAGGTGATCAGGTTAGAGATCTTAGTCTAGTAAAAGTTTATGCTAATTCTCATTACATCACTCCCAAACCAACTGTAGAGCAAGCAATTATAAAAATAAGAAAAGAATTAGAGGAAACTTTAAAAAAACACAAAGCAGAAAACAAATTATTAGAGGCGCAACGATTAGAGGAGAGAACTAAATTTGATTTAGAAATGATTGAGGCAACTGGATCTTGTGCGGGAATTGAAAATTATTCAAGATTTTTATCTGGTAGAAAACCAGGAGAGCCACCACCTACTCTTTTTGAATATTTTCCTGATAACACATTAGTTTTTGTAGATGAGTCTCATGTTACAGTTCCCCAACTTAATGGGATGTTTAAGGGAGATAGATCTCGAAAAAGCACGTTGGCTGAGTATGGTTTTAGATTGCCTTCTTGTATGGATAACAGACCTTTAAAATTTGAAGAGTGGGATTTGATGAGAACACAAACTGTATTTGTTTCAGCAACTCCTGGCCCGTGGGAATTGGAACAGACTAAAGGTAAGTTTATTGATCAAGTCATAAGGCCTACAGGCTTAATTGATCCACCAGTTGAGATTAGACCAGCTAAAAATCAAGTAGATGATCTTATGCACGAATGTAAAAAAGTAGTTGAAAATAATTATAGAGTTTTGGTTACAACACTTACAAAAAAAATGGCAGAGGATTTAACTGAGTATCTTCATGAAAATGGGATAAAAGTAAGATACCTTCATTCTGATATAGATACACTTGAGAGAATAGAGATTATGAGAGATCTCAGAATGGGTGTATTTGATGTTCTAGTTGGAATAAATTTATTAAGAGAAGGTTTAGATATTCCAGAATGTGCATTAGTTGGAATACTAGATGCTGATAAGGAAGGATTTTTGCGATCAGAAACTTCACTGATTCAAACAATAGGAAGAGCCGCAAGAAACGTAGATGGAAAAGTTATTCTTTATGCCGATAAGGAAACAAAAAGTATAAAGAAAGCAATTAAAGAAACTGAGAGAAGAAGAAAGATTCAATTAGAGTACAATAAGAAAAATAAAATCGACGCTAAATCTGTAAAAAAAGAAATAAGTGATATTTTAGAAAGTGTTTACGAGAAAGATTACGTCAAAATAAGCGAAGGTTCCAATATTGGCGGTAACCTTAAAAAACATTTAAAAGGATTAGACAAAAAGATGAAAGAGGCTGCATCTAATTTGGAATTTGAGGAAGCTGCTAAAATTAGAGATGAGATGAGAAAACTTCAAAGTACTGAATTAGAAATTACTTTAAACCCCAAAATTAGACAGTACGATGTTAAAAATAAAATTTATCCTAAAGGTAGATCTACATTAGGTATGCCAGGAACAAGAGTTACAAAAAAAAGAGATAAAAAATGGAAGCACGAAAGATAATAATTACTGGAGCAGCAACTCGAATGGGGGCTGCAATAGCTAAAAAATTATCTGGACCTAATATTGAAATTGTTATCCATTATAACAAATCTAAGTCCAAAGCAGAAAATCTTAAAAAAGATTTAATTAAAAGTGGTACGAAAATTTATTTAGCAAAAGCAGATTTAACTAAAGAAAAAGAAATAGAAAGAATGCTTAAATTTTCAAAATCAAAGTTGAAGTATTTTGATTGTTTAATTAATAATGCTTCATTATTTGAGAACGATAAACTTGAAAATTTCACAACAAAAAGTTGGGAAAGCCATTTAAAAGCTAATTTAAAAGCGCCAGCTTTATTATCAAAGGGTTTTGCGAAAAATGCTAGAGGCAAAAACAATAATATTATTAATATAATTGATCAAAGAGTATTCAAGTTAACTCCATATTTTTTTTCATATACATTAAGTAAATCTGGTCTTTATACTTTAACCAAAACTAGCGCCATGAGCCTTGCTCCGAATATAAGAGTGAATGGAATTGCTCCGGGTCCAACTATTAAAAATAAAAGACAGTCTGACAAGCACTTTAAAAAACAATACATGGCAACACCTCTTAAAAGACAGACAAATGTAGAAGAAATCTGCAATGCTGTTGACTTTTTTATTAAAAATAGATCTATTACCGGTCAAGTTTTAGCAATTGATAGTGGCCAAAACTTAAACTGGCAAACTCCAGATATAATGGGTGGTAAGGAATGAAAAAGAATAACTTAAAGATTGTTAAAATAAATAAAACAAAGAGCTTATTTAATTACGAAAAAAAAGTTTTAATAAAAGAATTAATACTGGGATTAAAACTTGGTTATTTTGATTTTGAAAAAGAAAAACCTCAAAAAGTAAAATTTAATTTAGAAGTAAATTATCAAGATAAACAGCCATCGAATGATAAAGATATTAAATCGATAGTGAATTATGCTAAAATAGTAAAATTAATTAAAAAACTAGTAAAAAACAAACATTACAATTTTCTTGAAACATTGGCAGAAGATGTTTTTGATGAGCTATTCAAAGATAAAAGAATAGATAAAATTACTCTTCAAATCGAAAAATTAGAAATAATGAAGGACTGCAGCTCAGTTGGGATCCAAATTTCTAAAAAAAGAAGCCATGATCAGCTCTGATATAGGTAAAGAAGTAATTAAAAAAGAATTGCCCTTGGTTCCTAAGTTGCCAGGTGTTTATAGGATGCTAAATTCAAAAGGAGAAATTCTTTATGTGGGTAAAGCAAAAAACCTTCCAAACAGACTTAAAAGTTATGTATCAGAGAAAAGTCATATCATTAGGACTGAGAGAATGCTCTCTCAAACAAAAAGACTCGAAATTACTACTACTTCAAATGAAAGTGAGGCTTTACTTTTAGAGGCAAATTTAATTAAAAAGTTTAAACCAAAATTTAATATTTTACTAAGAGATGATAAATCCTTTCCTTTTATTTTTATAGGCGACAAAGATAAATGGCCACAAATCAAAAGGCACAGAGGGAAAAAAGGCAAAGAAGGATTTTATTTTGGACCATTTGCATCAGCTGGATCTGCAAATTGGACTATAAAAATGATCCAAAAAATATTTCATCTCAGAATTTGTGATGATACTGTTTTCAAAAATAGAGAAAGACCCTGCATACTTTATCAAATTAAAAGGTGCTCAGGACCTTGTGTTGGTTACGTAACTGAGAGTGACTATAAACAAACTGTTGATGATGCAATTGAGTTTGTGTCAGGCAAATCTAGAAAAATTCAGAAAAGCTTATCTAATCAAATGGAAAAGGCTAGTGAGGATTTAGACTTTGAAAAAGCAGCAATATTAAGAGATCGAATTAAATCATTAAATATTATCCAATCTTCTCAAAGAATTAATGAAGCAAATTTAGTCGAAGCAGATGTTATCGCGGGATATAAAGAATCTGGAAAAACTTGTATTCAAGTTTTTTTTTATAGGTCAAAACAAAATTGGGGTAATCAAGCTTTTTTTCCAAAGCATGATCCAGAAGAAAATCTAAGTGATATCATTAATTCTTTTGTCTCTCAATTTTATGAAAACAAAAGCGTACCATCTTCAATAATTTTATCAAATGAAATTAAAGAAAAAGAATTAATTGAAAAAACACTTACACAAAAAGAAGGAAAGCAAATCACAATTACTGTTGCGAAAAAAGGGACAAAACTAAAAGTTATAAATCAAGCAATAAATAATGCAAAAGATAGTTTGAATAGAAAACTATATGAGAGTCAGAATAATAGAGATCTTTTCGATGCAGTATCAAAAAAATTCAATCTTGAAACTAATATTAATTTAGTTGAGGTTTATGATAATAGCCATATTCAAGGTACAAATAGTGTGGGCGCTTTAATTACTTATGGAGATGAAGGGTTTGTTAAAAAAAGGTATAGAAAATTTAATATAAAAATTCAAAAAAATGCTCAAGATGATTATGGAATGATGAAAGAAGTTCTTAACAGAAGATTTAAAAGAGCAGTTCAAGAGAAAGATAACTATCTAACTTTTCCTGATTTAGTCTTAATTGATGGAGGGAAAGGTCAATATTCAGTGGCAAGAGAAGCGATGAATGAGCTTGGTTTACATGAAATTCCGATTGTAGCAATAGCCAAGGGTAAAATGAGAAACAGTGGAAATGAAACATTTTTTCATAATGGAAAAGAGTTCAAATTCGAGAAAAATGATCCAACATTATTCTTTTTACAAAGATTAAGAGATGAGTCTCATCGATTTGCTATAAGTGCTCATAGAGCAAAGAGAAAAAAAGGTATAAGCAAGTCATTATTAGATCAGATTGATGGTATTGGATCTATTAGAAAAAGGGCATTATTAAATCATTTTGGTTCAGCTAGAGCTGTGGAATCGGCTAGTTTAGATGAAATAAAATCAGTCGATGGAGTTGAGGAAAAAGTTGCAAAAAAAATATATAACTTCTTTCACGAATGAAATTTAAAATACCTAATTATTTAACAATTGGACGAATAATAATTGTTCCCATATTTGTTTTTACGTTCTACCTTCCCGGGTTTTATGGAGACGTAATACCATTTGCTCTTTTTTTAATTGCCTCATTTACAGATTTTTTAGACGGCCTTTTGGCAAGGATGTTTAAAGAGGAGTCAAAACTTGGAGAACTTTTAGATCCAATAGCTGATAAGATTATTGTTGCAACTGCATTAATTTTATTAGTTATGGACCAAACAATAAAAAATTACGAAGTTATTGCAGCTATTATAATTCTTACAAGGGAAATACTAATTTCAGGTTTAAGAGAATTTCTAGCGATAGGAAAAATAAAGCTTCCTGTATCTAATTTAGCAAAACTTAAAACTTTCTTGCAGATGTTTTCGATAGCAATACTTCTGACTGGGGAAACGGGAAATAAATTAATAAATTTTCAAGATTATAATGCTCAAACAATTGGCATAATTATTTTATGGTTATCCGCGTTTTTAACACTTTATACTGGATATGATTATCTTAGAAAAGGAATAGACCATGCAATATCTGAAGATAATAAAGATTAAGCAGCTTTTTTTTGTCTAACCAACTGATCAAAGCTTTTTGATAATCCTAATATAACATCACAAATTTTGTATTTATGATCTGCTATGCTTGCAACAGGTGTTATTTCGGCTGCTGTACCAGTTAAGAAACATCCATGAAAATTACCTAGTTCATCTGGAGAAATTTTTCTTTCATGAACTTTAATATTTTTTGATTTGGCTAATTCAATTACAGCTTGTCTTGTAATACCATTTAAAAAGGAATCTGGTGTTGGTGTATGTAATTCATTATTTTTATCTTTAAAAAAAATGTTTGCACTTGTTCCTTCTGCAACATTACCTTCAAAATCTAACATTAATGATTCAGAATACCCTTGTTGTTCAGCTTCGTGTTTTGAAAGAGTACAAATCATATACAATCCAGCTGCTTTTGCATCCCAAGGAATAGTATTTGGAGCTGGTCTTCGCCATTTAGAAATATTTAATCTTATTCCTTCAGCTTTTAATTTTGGATCAAAATATGCAGGCCATTCCCATGTTGCTATTGCTACATTAATCGAAGTTTTCTGTGCAGACACACCCATCATCTCGCTTCCTCTCCACGCAAATGGTCTTACATATCCATTTTGAATATTTTGAACCGCTACTATTTTTTTAGAGGCTTCATTTATTTCGTCTTTTGTATAAGGAATGTTAATGTCTAATCTTTTTGCAGAATAAAATAATCTATCTGTATGCTCTTCTAGCTTAAATATTTCTCCGTCGTATACTCTTTCACCTTCAAAAACTAAACTTGCATAGTGAAGTCCATGACTGATTACATGGCATTTTGCATCTTGCCATTCAACAAGCTCATTATTGTACCAAATTTTTCCTGATCGTTTATCGAAAGGTATCATTATTTAATTTTATAAAAAAATATATTTGTATATATAATATGTCAATATAACTTACCAATATGAAAAAACTTTTATATTTAAAAGATGAAGATCTCAAACAATATATTGAAAAAATATTTCTTGGCTACAGAGAGACAGTCTCAGATGCTAAAAATGTATTGAATAAATACTCCATAGGTGTCGCACATAATAAGGTTATTCACTTAATTTCATTATATGAGGGTATTACAATATCAGACCTCTTAAGAAAGTTGAAAGTTACAAAACAAAGTTTGAATAGAGTTTTGAAAGATTTAATAAATCTAAAAGCTATAAAATATGAAAAAGACCAAGTAGATACAAGAATAAAGCATGTCTACTTAACAGAAGAGGGAGAGAAATTATTTAACGAAATTTTCTCTGCTCAAAAGAAAAGAATTTATCAAGCATTCTCCGCATCAAAAGCAAATGAGGTTGTCAGTTTTGACAATGTTTTAAAAAAAATAATTAATGGAAAAATTTAAAGCACATATTTTAGTTGTAGATGATGATGATGGTATAAGAGAATTAGTAAAAGAATATCTTTCTCAAAATAATTATCTAGTAACTAGCTCAAATAGCGCCGAAGATGCTCTTGAAAAAGTTAAAGTTATAAAATTTGATTTAATAGTGCTTGATATAATGATGCCAGGCAAAAGTGGTTTAGAATTTACAAAAGAAAATAAAGACAAAATTTCAACCCCAATAATTCTTTTAACAGCGAAAGGTGAAGCATCGGAAAGAATAGAGGGTTTAGATATTGGTGCAGACGATTACCTTCCAAAACCTTTTGAGCCTAAAGAATTAATACTTAGAATTAATAATATCTTAAATAAAACAAAATATAGAAATACAAAGAGAAAATTTAAATTTGGTAAAATTGAAATAGATCTTAACAAACAATTTATTTTGAAAAATGATAAATCAATAAAAATCAATAATACAGAAAAAATTATTTTGGATAAAATGGTTAACTCTCCTGGAAAAATTTTTAAAAGAGAAGAGATTGGAAATCTTATAAAAATTGATAAAGAAAGATCAGTTGACGTAATCATTACAAGACTTAGGAAGAAAATTGAAGAAAACCCTAAAAGCCCAAATTACTTACAAACAATAAGAGGTGAAGGTTATGTTTTATGGATTGAGTAGATATATAAAAAATATTTTACCTAAAAGACTTTTTTATAGAGGTCTACTCATAGTTGCTGTTCCAATAGTTGTTATGCAAATCACTATTTCGTTAGTTTTTTTTGATAGTCTATGGATCAAAACTAATTCTGGAATGACAAGAGCATTAGTTTCTGAAGTCAAAACTTTTGTAGACGCCTATGATAACGATGAAACCAACAAAGATTTTATAATAATTTTATTCAAAGAACATTTGGGTTTTAACATTAAGTATGAAAAAGATAAAATCTTGCCAAATAAAATACCAGAAAGATGGTTCAGTCCAGTGGATCGATCACTAAGAAGAGAATTAAAGAAAAAAAATTTAACCTATTGGTTTGATACAACAAACTTCAAAGAAGTTGTTGATTTAAAAATAGGATATTCAAAAGGATATTTTCAATTTTATATTCCAAGGGATAGACTAACTACGAGTTCGGCTAGACTATTTGGTCTTTGGATAACATTGCCAGCATTGTTAATGATAGCTGTAGCAATAATTTTTTTGAAGAATCAAACTAGACCCATAACTAAACTTGCAGAGGCATCTGAAAGATTCGGTCGAGGAGAAGATATTGACGAATTTAGACCTTCTGGAGCACTCGAAATCCGAAAAGCTGGTTTAGAGTTTGACAAAATGAGAAAAAGAATAATTAGACATCTTAACCAAAGATCAGAGATGCTATCCGGTATCAGCCACGATTTAAGAACTCCTTTGACAAGGATAAAACTTCAAATAGCAATGATTAAAGATAAGAGTGTTGCTGAAAAACTCTCAAGAGATGTTGATGAAATGGAAAAAATGTTAAATGAATATCTTCAATTCGCAAGATCAGGGGCAAAAGATAAGACTGAAACGTTTGATATTTCTGTTCTTCTTGAAGATATTTGTAAAAAATATGAGAAACCAAATATAAAATATTTCTTAAAAGAGAGGATTTATTTTGATGGAAGAAAGAATTTAATTAGTAGGTGTATTAATAACCTTATAGATAATTCTCTAAAATTTGCTGACAATGTTGAATTGTATCTAAAAAAAGGAAGATCAACTATTAGTATTTCAATAGAGGATGATGGTCCAGGAATACCATTGAAAGAACATCAAAATGTTTTGAAGCCATTTTATAAAATTGACAAAAGTAGATCAGAAACAAAATCAAGTGTTGGTCTTGGCTTAGCTATATCGTCAGATGTCATAAAATCACATGGGGGAGATCTTAAATTTGATAAGTCTAGTTTAGGTGGATTAAAAGTTATTATTTCTTTGCCCGTTTAGTTTTTTTTTTTATTTTTTTTTCAGCAATTTTTTTTTCTAATTTTTCAATTCTTTTATTTAATATATCGATTTCATCTTTACTTACTAAATTCATTTTAAGAATAATTTCCTCTTTTTTTGATCGTAAAATATTTACAACCTCGTCACTAAAATCTTTGTAATTGACCAGTCCTTCTTCCAAAAATTTTGCAAATTTATCAAATACGAATCTTGATTTTGACATAATAATTTCTTATCAAAGTTTAAGTAATATTTATAATATTACAATTAAATGTTTATTAATAATTTTGACCCAGTCGCTTTTGAGATCTTTTCATTAGAAATTAGATGGTATTCCTTGTCTTATATAATTGGCTTAGTATTTGGTTGGTATTTTGCAAAGAACAAACTAATTAAAGATAGCACTCAAAAAGAATATTTTGACGATTATATAACTTATTTGATCATAAGTATCATCCTTGGTGGAAGACTTGGATATGTAATTATTTATGACCCAATTTATTTTATTAGTAATCCAGTTGAGATTATAAAAATTTGGCAAGGAGGTATGTCTTTTCACGGTGCGCTAATTGGAATTATTATTGGAACTTATTTTTTCTGCAAAAATAGAAATCAAAATATTTTTATTTATTTAGATGTGGTTGCTGTTTGTTCTCCTGTAGGAATTTTTTTAGGAAGAATATCAAATTTCATAAACTCAGAACTTTATGGCATAGAAACAAATGTACCATGGTCGGTAAAATTTGTAAAAATTGATGATTTAAATCGACATCCTTCACAAATTTATGAGGCAATATTTGAGGGAGTTATTCTATTTATTATTTTAAGTTTGATGTTTAATAGATTAAGGAACATACCTGGGATTATTTCGGGGTATTTTTTAATTTTATACTCATTTTTTAGATTTGTTATCGAGTTCTTCAGAGAACCTGATCAACAACTAGGTTATTTATTTTTCAACTTGAGTATGGGGCAAATAATAAGTTGTATAGCGCTAACCTGCGGATTAATTATCATCTATTATAAAAATGCTAATAGGACACAATAAAAAAATCTCATTGGATAGATTTATTTACAAATCTTTGTATGACAAAGATAATGGTTATTATATTAAAAAAAATCCTTTTGGAAAAAAAGGTGACTTCATAACATCTCCCAATGTTTCTGTTCTTTTTTCAGAAATGATATCTATTTGGTTAATTTCTTTTTGGGAGAATTTAAAAAAGCCAAAAAAAATAAATATTATCGAACTAGGTGCAGGCAACGGTGAAATGATGTCACAAATTATAAAAACTTTAAATAATTTTAGTGAAATTAATTTATCTGCCAATTTCTTAATTTTAGAAAAAAGTCCATTGCTAATAAAAATTCAGAAGACTAAAATAGACAAAAAAAAAGTAAGTTGGATTAAGAATTTAAAAGAAATTCCAAAGGCTCCAACTATATTCTTGGCTAATGAGTTTTTTGATGCTTTTCCTATTAAACAGTTTTTAATGAAAAACAATAATTGGTATGAAAAATATGTAGCATACAAAAAAAATAAGTTTGAAGTTTGTGATCAAAAAGTATCGTCAAAAATAATTGAGAAATATTTAGGTAAGGATATAAAAAAAGAAAAGTTTGTTGAATATTCACCTTCAGCAATGAAATTTGTTAACGAAATAGCGAATTTTATTTTTAAAAATAATGGTGGTTTATTAATGATAGACTATGGCTTTACCAGTGGAAAAATGAAAAATACTTTACAAAGTGTTGAGAAGCATAGAAAAATTAGTTTTTTAGAAAATCCATATAATTCAGATATTACTCATTTAATAAATTTTAAAATGTATAAGAAAGAGTTTGCAAATTCTAACTTAAAATCTTTAATAACAACCCAAGGTAATTTTTTAATTAAATTAGGAATATTGAAAAGAGCTGAGATAATAAGTAAAAATTTACAATTTAGTAAGAAAGCTGACATATTTTATAGAATAAAAAGATTAATTGATGCAAAACATATGGGCTCTTTGTTTAAAGTATTATTTGTAAGCAAATCCAAAAATAATTTTAATTTGGGTTTTAAGTGATTAAGTCAAAAATTTTAAGAAATCAAAAATACGTTTCGCACTATTTTTTTAATAGATTAGGCGGTACCTCAAAAGGAATCTACAAAAGTTTAAATTGTGGAAAGGGGTCAAAAGATAAAATTGCTAATATAAATAAAAATTTAAAAATAGTTTCAAAGAGAATAGGCTGTAATAGTGAAAATCTAGTTTCTCTTAATCAAATTCACAGCAATAAGGTTTATAAAATCAGTAGAATTCCAAAAAAAAAAATGACCGGAGATGCAATGATTACAAATAAACAAAATATAGCGATTAGTATACTCACTGCAGACTGTGCACCAATTCTAATTATAGAAAAAAAGCAAAAATTTGTTGGTGCAATTCATGCTGGATGGAAAGGTGCTTTTAAAGGAATAGTAAAGAACACAATTCAACTTTTAAAAAAAAATGGATGCTCAGAGAAAGATATGATTGCTTGCATTGGGCCATGTATAAAAAAAAACAGCTATGAAGTAAAAAATGATTTTTTTAAATTGTTTCAGGGCAAAAATAAAAAAAATGTGAATTTCTTCACATTTAAAAAGAAAAAAATTTTTTTTGATTTAAGCAAATATATAAAATCTCAATTTTATGAAAATGGAGTTAAAAAAATAGATATAATAAGAAAAGATACCTTCAGTCTAGAAAATAACTTTTTTAGTTCAAGGAGATCAAAAAAAAATAAGCATAACGATTATGGTAGAAATATTTCTGCAATTATGATTAAATAGGATATCGCGGATGAAAATTCTCACAGGAAACAGCAATAAACATCTCAGTCAAAAAATATCCAAATTTTTGAAAAATAGACTAGTGAATTCAAACATAAGAAAATTTGCAGATGGAGAAATTTATATTGAAATTAATGAAAATATTAGAGGTAATAGTATTTTTTTAATTCAATCTGTTTCATCTCCTGCGAACGACAATTTAATGGAATTGTTATTATCCATTGATGCTTTAAAAAGATCATCGGCCAAAAACATAACTGCTGTGATCCCATATTTTGGTTATGCAAGACAAGATAGAAAAGTAGTGCCTAGAACATCTATATCTGCAAAACTTGTATCCAATCTTATTGCAAAAGCAGGGGCAGATAGAGTAGTTACAGTTGATTTACATTCTGGACAAATTCAAGGATTTTTTGATATTCCAGTTGATAACTTATTTGCAACTCCAATATTTGCTAGACACATAAAAAAGAAATTAAAAAAAAATAATATAATCTGTGTTGCTCCAGATGTCGGTGGTACCGCAAGGGCAAGGGCTTTAGGAAAATTGTTAAATGTAGATTTAGCAATAGTAGATAAAAGAAGACCTGCTCCAGGAAAGTCTGAAGTAATGAATGTAATTGGAAATGTAAAAAATAAAACTTGTATATTAGTTGATGATATAATCGACTCTGGTGGAACAATTGTAAATGCAGCTTCTGAATTAAAAAAAAGGGGAGCTAAAGATGTTCATGTGTATGTAACACATGGTGTATTAAGTGGTAATGCTGTTGAAAAAATTAAGAAATCTTCGATAAAAAACTTAGTTGTAACTGATACAATTGATAATTCAATGAAAGTTAAAAAAGCTAAGAATATTGAGGTATTAACAATCTCTAATTTAGTTGGAGAAGCTATTAAAAGGATATCGAATTCCACTTCAGTATCAGATCTATTTAAATAATTTACTTGTAAAATTTAGTTTCATAAGTTAAAAACCCGACACTTTATGAGTTTATTAGCAGCCACAATAAGAGAAACAAAAACTAAGGGTGAAGTTAAATCTCTTAGAAGTAAAGGTATGGTTCCAGGAATAATTTATGGCGGAGAGGAGCCAAATCAAAAAATCTCTGTCTCTGTTAAAGAAGTAAAAAATTTATTAAATAAAGAAAATATTTTATCAAATATAATTTTAATTAATATTGATGGGAAAGAACAAAAAGTTTTACCAAGAGTTATTGATTTTGATACAGTTACAGATGAGCCTATACATTTAGATTTTTTAAGAATTGTTAAAGGTGCAAAAGTAATTTTAGAAATTCCAGTTAAATTTATAAACCATGATTTGTCACCAGGATTAAAAAGAGGTGGAGTTTTGAATATAGTAAGACGAAAAGTTGAATTGAGATGTCCTACAGAAAATATACCAACAGAGTTAGTTGTGGATTTAAATAACTTAGATATTGGAGCAAGTATTAAAATATCTTTTATAAATTTACCTGAAAATGTAACACCTACAATTCAAGGAAGAGATTTTGTAATCGCGACAGTAGCAGCACCAACAGTTGTTAAAGAACCTGAAAAACCAGCAGAAGCTGAGGGAGAAGGTGGAGAAACTGCGGAGGCAGCTGCGGATGGAGACGCTAAACCTGAAGAAGGTACAGAAAAAGCTGTAGATGGTGATAAAGGAAAAGAAGAAGGAAAAGCTCCAGCAGAGAAAAAATAATAATCTGTGAAAATAATAATAAAATAAAATGTTGTTACTCGTAGGTTTGGGCAATCCGACACCAAACAGTCATAATAATAGACATAATATAGGTTTTAAAGTTGTAGATGCTATAAATCAAAAATTTGGTCTTTCAAAGCAAAAGCCAAAATTTAAGGGTTTACTTACAACAGGTAATATTGGGGAAAAGAAAATTTATGCTATCAAGCCTCTGACTTTCATGAACAACTCGGGAATATGTATAAGAGAGTTGCTTGAATATTTCAAAATAGATGCAGAAGATGTCATTGTTTTTCACGATGATCTAGATGTAGAGTTCGGAAAAATAAAGGCAAAATTTGGTGGGTCAAGTGCAGGTCACAATGGAGTTGCTTCAATTGATAAATTTATTGGAAAAGACTATTCAAGAGTAAGAATCGGGATTGGAAAGCCAGAGAATAAAATGTCTGTATCAGACTTTGTTTTAAATGATTTTTCTGATGATGAACAAGAACACTTAGAAAAAATTACTCACAACATAATAGACTCTATTGCTATTTTAATAGATAAAAAATTAGATTTATTCTCAAGCAAAGTTAACAATAATTAAATGGGTTTTAAGTGTGGTATAGTTGGTTTACCAAACGTTGGTAAATCTACGTTATTTAATGCACTTACAAATTCAAGTAAAGCCCAAGCAGCAAATTTTCCTTTTTGTACGATAGATCCAAATATAGGGGTAGTTCCTGTACCTGATTATAGGTTAGATGAATTAGTTAAAATTTCAAATTCAAAAAAAAAAATAAATACTACAATATCTTTTGTTGATATAGCGGGATTAGTAGAGGGAGCCTCTAAAGGTGAAGGTTTAGGTAACAAATTCTTATCCCATATAAGAGAAGTAGATGCTGTTATCCATTTAATTAGATGTTTTGACTCAGATGATATTCAGAATGTAAATCCAACAGTTGATCCAATTAGGGATTTAGAAATAATCGAAACAGAAATGTCTTTGGCAGATTTGGAATCCATTCAAAAAAGACTGGATAAGAAAAATAAAAAAAATATTGATGAAAATCAAAACCAAATTCTAGAAAGAGCGCAGAATTTAATTAACGATAACGATGATTTAAATAAATTATATGATGAATTTGATAAAAAGGATGTTAAATCGTCAGGATTATTGTCAATAAAGCCTAAATTGTATGTTTGTAATGTTGATGAAAATAGCATTGATAAAGGCAACGATTATACAAAAAGTTTTATTGAAAAATATGGTTCTAAAAATACCCTAACTATTTCAGCTGAAATAGAAAATCAATTAAATGAACTAGAAAATGAAGAAAGAAAAAACTATATGAAAATGATTAATGTTGATGATACCGGATTAAATTTATTAATAAAAAAAGGATATGATCTTTTATCTTTAGAGACTTTTTTTACTTCGGGAGTTGAGGAGACTAGGGCTTGGACAATTAACAAAAATTGTATGGCACCTCAAGCAGCAGGAATAATCCATACAGATTTTGAAAAAGGTTTTATAAGAGCAGAAACTGTGTCTTATGAAGATTTCGTTCGTAATGGGGGTTGGTTAAAATCTAGAGAAAATGGTAAAATGAGATTAGAAGGTAAAGATTATATCGTTAAAGATGGGGATGTTCTAAACTTTAGGTTCAACACGTGACCATATCTTCTTCATTGTAAAGTAAACCAATATAGTCAATATTATCAAATAAGCTATAACTCTAAATCCTGTTTTATGTCTTTGCTCTAAATGTGGTTCTGCTGACCACATCAGAAAATTTGTAACATCTTTAGACATTTGCTCAGCTGTAGCTTTTGTTCCATCTGTATATTCAATTAAATCATCGGACAAAGGAGCTGGCATTTTAATTTTATTACCATACATATACTTATTGTAATAAACACCATCATCAAGCTCTACGCCTTCTGGTGGTTCAGAATAACCTAACAATAAGGAATAAATATAATCTGCTCCGCCCTTTCTTGCCTTAACTAGAACTGACATATCTGGTGGATAAGCACCACCATTAGCAGCTTTTGCTTCTTGTTCATTAGCATATGGCATCACGAATTTGTCAGATAATTTAGCTGGTCTTACAAACATTTCTCCAGTGCTGTCCGGGCCATCTGTTACCTCAAAACTTGCAGCTATTGCTTTAGCCTCTGCTTCAGAAAATTCTGGTCCACCCTTTTCTGCTAAATTTCTATAGGTTAAATATTTCATAGAATGACAAGATGCACATACTTCTGTATACACTTGATAACCCCTTTGCAGGGATGCTCTATCGAATTTTCCAAAGAGACCTTTGAAAGTCCACTTAGTCTCTAAAAAAGGAGGTGATTTTTCAGCAGAGTTAGATGAATTTAGTACGATAATAGAGAATATTAATACAAATAAAATATTTTTTAACTTACTCACTTTATTGTTTTTTCTATTTTTTCATCACTCCTTGCCGCAGCTAAATTTGGCGAACCTCCTAAAACTGGTTCGGTAATACTCAAAGGCAGCGGGGTAGTTTTTTCTTTCCATCCTAAAACTGGAAGAATAATTAAAAAATGCGCAAAGTAATACGCTGTAGCAACTCTTGCGATTAACAAATACAATCCTTCAGCTGGCATCGCCCCTACATATCCTAGAATTAAAACATCAGCTACTAAGATCCAGTAGAACTGTCTAAATAATGGTCTGAATACTGCTGATCTAACTTTTGAAGTATCCAACCATGGTAAAGCAGCTAAAATTAAAATTGCTGATAACATGGCGACAACACCCATAAGCTTATCAGGAACTGATCTTAAGATCGCATAAAAAGGTAACAAGTACCACTCGGGAACTATGTGAGCTGGAGTTACAAGTGGGTCTGCCTCGATATAGTTATCAGCATGTCCTAAAATATTTGGTTGATAAAATACAAACAATGCAAAAACTATACAAAACATTAATAACGCAAAAGCATCTTTAATTACAATGTATGGATGAAATGGAACTGTATCTTTAGAAGGTTTTTTAATATCAATACCAACTGGATTATTATTTCCAGGAACATGTAATGCCCATATGTGAAGTACTACAAGCCCTAGTATTAAGAATGGTATCAAGTAATGAAGAGTAAAAAATCTTGTTAAAGTCGGATTGTCAACTGAGTAACCACCCCATAACCAAGTTGTTATACTCTCCCCCACAAGCGGGATTGCACTAAATAAATTGGTTATTACTGTTGCTCCCCAAAAACTCATTTGCCCCCAAGGGAGAACATATCCCATAAAAGCAGCTGCCATCATTAGCAGATAAATTATAATTCCAAGTATCCAAATTATTTCTCTAGGAGATTTATATGATCCGTAAAATAAAGATCTAAAAATATGAATATAAACTGCAAGGAAAAACATAGAAGCACCATTTGCGTGAACATATCTTAACAACCATCCATAATTCACATCTCTCATTATATGTTCAACACTGCTGAATGCCATATCTGCATGAGCAATGTAATGCATAGCCAAAACTAATCCTGTAACTATTTGGGTAATTAAGCAAAAAGTTAATATCCCACCAAATGTCCACCAGTAATTTAAATTTTTTGGTGTAGGGTAATCTGTTAAGTGATTTGCCAATGTAAGCAAAGGTAGTCTATCATTAAACCATTTACCAAATTTTGAACTAGGTGTGTATTCGTGATCACTCATATTTATCCAATCTTAATCGTGTTAGTATTTACAAATTCGTATTTAGGTATCTCCATATTAGTTGGAGCTGGTCCTTTTCTAATTCTACCAGATGTATCATAATGAGAACCATGACAAGGACAAAACCAACCATCATAATCACCTTTATCTGTTAATGGTACACATCCAAGATGAGTACAAATTCCAAGCATCACTAACCATTCAGGATTTTTTGCTCTATCTTCGTCTTTTTCAGGATGCTTAAGATCATTAATATCAACTGTTCTCGCTTTTTTAATTTCGTCTTCAGTTCTTCTTTTAATAAAAACTGGTTTACCTCTCCAAAGTACTGTTAAAGACTGTCCAGGTTGCATTGAACTCACATCTACTTCTGTGCTTGCTAATGCTTTTACAGAAGCATCTGGGTTCATTTGGTCTACTAATGGCCAAACAGCAGCACCTACTCCAACTGCACCAGCGGCGGCTGTAGCGGTAAACAAGAAATCTCTTCTGTTGGTCTTTTTTTCGTCTTTTTGGTCTGACATCTTTAATATTTTATATCTTTGGTAATATATGATTTCATATAATAAAAAAGAGATATTTCTATGGTAACAATGACACAGAAACCTTTAAAACACGGTCCAAAAGTAGCTTTATATCAGCCAGATATTCCTCAAAATACAGCTTCAATAATTCGAACTTGTTCTTGCCTTGGGGCTAGTTTAGAAATCATTGAACCTTGTGGGTTTTTATTTAGCGATAAAAGGTTCAAGAGAGTTGTTATGGATTATTTAGATTACAGTGAAATAAAATTTTACAAGAGCCCTAAAGAATTCTTTGATGAAAATAGTAAAAATAGAGTAGTTTTAATGACGACAAAAGCTAGCAAAATTTATACAAAATTTAAATTTAAGCGTGATGATATATTGCTCTTTGGCAGAGAAAGTGCAGGCGTTCCAGAAGATGTGCATTCTAAGGTTAATGAAAGAATTAAAATTCCGATGCTTAAAAATAAAAGATCTTTAAACATTTCAATATCAGTGGCCATAGGTGCTTCAGAATTTATAAGACAGTTAGGTTAAATGGATCAATACATAAAAAACAAATTAGCAAGAAATTGGTTTAAAACTTTGCAAGAAGTACTTTGTAGAGAAATAGAGGAAAAAGAGAGCAAAAAAACCAAATTTAAAATTACAAATTGGAATAGAAGTAAAAGTAATGATGAAGGTGGAGGACAATACAGAATTTTAGAAAACGGTAAAATTTTTGATAAAGTTGGAGTAAATTTTTCAGAAGTTTATGGAAAATTTTCAAACGAATTTAAAAATAAAGTTCCAGGTACAAAAAAGAGCTCTAAATTTTGGGCATCTGGAATATCTGTTGTTATGCATATGAAAAATCCTCATGTGCCTGCGATGCATTTTAATACGAGGTATATAGTCACTTCATTTGGTTGGTTTGGAGGTGGTATGGATGTTACACCTTGTATAAAAGATAAGAAATTAGAAAATTGGTTTCATTCAGAACTAAAAAAATCGTGTGATAAACATAACAAAAATTATTATAAAAAATATAAAAAATGGTGTGATGAATATTTTTATTTACCTCATAGGAAGGAGCCAAGAGGTATTGGCGGAATTTTTTTTGATTATAAAAAAAAAAATTGGGAAAAAGATTTTTCCTTTGTTAGAGAGGTAGGAATAAGTTTTAAAAACATTTCTAATGAAATAATTGAGAAAAAAAATAAATTAAAATGGTCAATTAAAGATAAAGAAATTCAATACAAAAAAAGAGGTAGATATGTTGAATTTAATTTATTACATGATAGGGGGACAAAATTTGGTTTACAAACTGGTGGAAATGTTGAAGCTATACTTATGTCATTGCCACCAACTGCTAAATGGTAAATTATGGATAAAGAACCAATTACGACTGAAGGATTAGAAAAATTAAAGAGTGAATTAATTTTTTTGAAAGAAAAAAAGAGACCCGAAATTGTTGCAGCTATTGCTGAAGCAAGATCGCATGGAGATTTGAAGGAAAATGCTGAGTATCATGCTGCAAAAGAACAGCAATCACATAACGAGGGAAGAATTCAAGAAGTTGAGGATTTAATTGCAAGAGCAAATGTAATTGATATCACCAAGATTAGTAATGATGGAAAAGTGATATTTGGATCAACAGTCTACCTACAAAATTTAGATACAAATGAAAAAATAAATTACAAAATTGTTGGTAAAGACGAGGCAGATCTAAAACAAAAGCTTCTTTATTTTCAATCACCAATAGGAAAAGGCCTGATAGGTAAAAATAAAGGCGATCTTGTAGAGATAAATACACCAGCAGGGACAAAAAATTTTGAGATTGTAGACGTAAAATACGTTTAATTTGATAAAACTTTTTCCATATCTTTTTTTGATAAATTAAAATTATTTTCAATCCATTTCATTTCTAAATTTTTTAATTTTTGACCTAACTCCCTTCCCTCCTTTAATCCATAATCATTTATTAATAACTGAGCTTTTATTGGAAATTCTTGTGTATCTAATTTTTCAAAGTAAGTTTTTAATTCTGAAAGTTTTTTACTTTGTTTTAAATATAACAAATTGAAATCAATTAAATCGATTGTGCTAGATTTACCCTCATAATAAAATATTTTTTGTAAATATTTCTTGTTAAAAATTTTAGTACTATCTTTATTGAGCGAATTATTTTTTAGAAAATTAATTTTATCTTTTAATTCATTAGGTAAATTATATTTATATACAAAATAGTCAGAATTGTCGGTTTCATCGATTACAAGAAAAGAAATTACGAAATTTAAACTTTTATTTTTCAATATCTTTTCTTGTGGTTTTGATAACTTGCTCAATTTTTTAAAATTTTTTAATTGAGGGAAAATTAATGAAAATAATTCACAAGAGGTTTTATTTTTAAATAACTTTAAAAAGTTATCCAATTTGAGAATTTTTTTTAATTCATTGAATTGTCTTTCTTTTGATATTTTTCCTAAACCCTCTATATTTTTTTTAATGATTTTTATTATATTAATTTCATGATCGATTTTGCTATATTCAGTATAAAATCTTAAATATCTAATAATTCTTAAATAATCTTCTTTTATTCTAGTTTCTGGATCACCTATAAATTTAATTATTCCAACATTTAAATCTTTATGACCAGAATTTGGATCATATAAATTCCCATCTAAATCTGAATATATTGAATTTATTGAAAAATCTCTCCTTAATGAATCTTCCTTCCAATTAGTTGTATACTCTACGACAGCATGCCTTCCATCTGTTTTTACATCTTTTCTTAATGTTGTAATTTCAAAATTTTGATCATCAATCACCGCTGTGATTGTGCCATGTTCAATTCCTGTTTCAAAAAACTTTATTTGGTTTTTATCTAAGCATTGCTTAACCTGATCAGGAGTTAAATTAGTTGCAAGATCGATATCATCTGTTTTTTCATCATTTAAAATTTTTCTTACACAACCACCAACATATCTAATCTCGCTAGTTTCATTGTAGTTATTTATTGCACCAAATATTTTATATACTCCCTTATTATTTTTTAAATCTTGAAATTTGAGATCTTTATCGCTTGAAATTTTTTTGTTTTGAAAAATTTTTTTAAGTAAAGCTTTCATAAATGGCTGGGGTGCTAGGATTCGAACCTAGGAATGGCGGTACCAAAAACCGCTGCCTTACCACTTGGCTACACCCCAAGATGTTTTTCGTATAACACAAAAAAAAAGCTTTATATAGTTTTAGAGTAAATACACCAATAGTTTTTATATTTATTTTTTAATTTTTTTTGAGCTTTTATTGCCGCATTTTTGGTTAAAAAATAACCAATTATAGTCGAACCCGAACCTGTCATATTTGCAAAGTAAATATTATCTAAATTTTGCAAGTAACTTTTGATCTTTCCTAAAATTGGATATCTACTAAAGGCTGCTCTCTCTAAATCGTTATTCGAAACTTTTAATAAATCCTGTCTTTCAATCTTGTTTGATTTATTGAATAGGCTCTTTGAAAATCCTCTGTGTTTTGCATAAATCATCTTAGTAGAACATCCAAAATTAGGCTTAATTATTAATAAATGAAAATTTAATTTTTTATTAATTTTACTTATATTTTTCCCTTGTAGGATCATTGGACTCTCATAAAGACCCAAAATTACATCTGAACCAACTTTATTTGCAATTTTTATTAAATTATTTTTTGTAATTTTAATTATTCTTTTTTTAAATAAATAGTTCAAAATGGATGCTGCATTCATTGATCCTCCTCCCATACCAGAGGATTGGGGTATATTTTTTTTTATTTTGATATTGAATTTTTTATTTTGAATATAATTTTGATTATTTAAGATTTTTAGTAGTTTTGAAATTGTATTTGTATTTGAAATATTTGAGGAAAATTTCCCACTAAAAGATATTCTATTTTTTGAACCTTGTATCTCTTTTATTAAAATCTCATCAGCCAAATTGATCTTAGATATTAAACTTTCAATTTTATGATAACCATTTGAGTATTTATTTAGAATTTTTAAAGTTAGGTTTACTTTTGCAAATGATTTTATTTTATTAAACTTCATTTAAGAATTATTGTTTAAGCCATTATATAATTTTTCCTTAACTTTAATTTTTAATTCTTCATCTGCTTCATCGCTATTTAAAGCACTTTTCCAAAAATAATTAGCTTGGATTTTTCTATTTAGTTGCCAAAGAACATCTCCATAATGATCACTTGCAACAGGATCGCTTGGTAACAATTCAACAGCTTTTCTTAAATATTTTTCTGCTTCAATATAATTTCCCGTCAAATAGTAACCCCAACCAACTGAGTCTGTTATGTAAGGGTCTTCTTCTTTACCTTTGTAAGCTTGATTTAACATTTCTATTGCTTCTTCAATTTTATATCCTCTTTCTAACCAGCTATAAGCAAGATAATTAAGTGTATACGGTTCGTCAGGTCTAATTTTAATTGATTTTAGCAAATCCTTATCCGCCAAATCATAATTTTTTAATCTTTCATACGCTCCACCTCTGCGATAAAGAACATCTGCATAAGCCATAGAATTTTTATCCAAATTTTTTAAGGCCAAAGTATAATAATCAATAGCCTCATCATATTTTTTAAAGTTTTTGTAAATATTTGCCAAATCATAAATCATCTTTGTCGATTTATTATTAAATTTTTCAAGATTTTTTAATATATAATTCAAACTTGCATCATAATTTTCTTCCTCTGCTATTATTCTTGCAATCTTCTTTGTTTTGTACCAAAAAAATATTTCATCCTTATCATCAAATTTTTCGAAAGTTTTTTTTGCTAAATCATAATTATTATTAGACTGATAGTTTTCAGCTATTAGTGATAAATTAAAATAAAATTTTGGATTTAAATAATTTGAAATATTTAAATATATGTTTGAATAATCAAATCTACTTTGAGATGAATAAAAATTAGATATAAGGAAAAAGAATTCTGCCAAAATATCATTCTCATTTTGACATGAAAAATGCTGTGTTAATTTTTTATATTTTTTTTCATCTATCCATTTTTTTACTTGAGAAATAAGCAAACTACTTCTTAAAGGATCTATTGTATCAGCAAAATTATCTACTGTTGCAAAGTCATTATTAGACACTTCGTTACTCAAATAAAAAAAAGTATATCTAGAGTAATCACTTTGAGGATCGTTAATTAAATTTAAAAAATAAGGCTCAGTTTTTTTGGAATTCAAATAACAATTTTGAAAAGCCATGTTTATCAAATCTAATTTTCCAAATTGCTCAACAATGTCAGATTTTTTATATATAAAAAGATCAATGTAACTTTTTAAGCTAGAATAAATTATAAATTTGTATGAGTCGTCCTCTTTGAACTTTTCCAATTTTTTTAACTTCAAAGCCGCTTGTTTAAACTTTTTCTTGTTAATGCTATCTAAAATTAATAATAAATTTCCTTCAAAAAAATCTCCTCCTATTGAGGAATTAGAATATTTTACTTGTTTAATTGCTTTTTTAACCTGTCCATCCAAAAGTAAAGAAAATACATATTCTTGCAAAAAACTATCATGTGATTGAATTAATATTTTTGAATTTTCAAAAAACTTAAGAGCATCGTTATTTTTCTGGTTATCAAATGATAATAATGCTGAAAGATAATTTGATAGATACTTCTGGTTGAATTCTTTTTCATTCGCGGCTTTTGAATAGAGATTTGTTTGGTATAGAATTAATATTATAAAACAAAAAATTTTTAAGAACATTTTTTACTTTATGACTTTAAATGAAAAAAATCAAAATGACATATTTGATAATGATTTATTGAACGAACTAGGTATTGAGTATGAATTTAGTGATGAGCCAATAAATAGATTTAAAAATAATGCTCCTAATGAGGATAAATCTGAAGAATTAGCAAAACTTAGAGTTGAAATAGAAAAGATTCAAGATTGTGAACTAAAAAAAAGTGCAAAAAATCTTGTTTTCAGTGATGGAAATTCATCTTCAAAAATAATGATTGTGGGTGAAGGACCTGGACAAAAAGAAGATGAATTAGGAAAACCTTTTGTTGGTGATGCAGGAATGCTTTTAAATAAAATGTTAAAAGCTATTAATTTAGATAGAACTAACGTTTATATTACTAATGTTGTAAATTATAGACCTCCAAATAACCGAAAGCCTGAAATATCAGAAATAAATAGATACTCTGAATATTTAAGAAAACATATTTCGATTATAAATCCAGAAATACTTATTTTAATGGGAAGCACAGCAATGGAAGCGCTCTTCGGGAATAAAATTAAAATCTCTAAAGAAAGAGGAAAATGGAAGGAAGTAATAATTAATAATAAAACATATTTAACAATGATAACTTTTCACCCAGCATATCTACTAAGACAAGCAGAGCAAAAAAAATATTCTTGGGCCGATCTTAAAGAAATTAGAAAAAAAATAGATGAAACTGGTTTAGAGATTTAAATTTTTAATAATATTTTATATGAAAAAAATTATTGCTGGTGTTGATGAAGTTGGAAGAGGAAGCCTTGTAGGACCAGTTTATGCAGCGGCTGTTATATTAAATAAAGAAATTAATAGAAAAATTCTTAAAGATTCAAAAAAACTTAACAAAATTCAGAGGGAAACTTTAGCTAAATATATAAAAAAAAATTCAGTTTGGGCGTTAGGGTCTGCATCAATAAAGGAAATTGAAAAAATTAATATTTTAAATGCTAGTCTACTTTCGATGAAAAGAGCAATTAAGAAACTCAAATTTAAACCTAGAAAAGTTTTAATAGATGGTAATAAACCACCAGACTTAAAAAATTATGTTATTAAAACTATTGTAAAAGGTGATGAAAAAATTCCTGAAATTTCAGCCGCATCGATTATTGCTAAAGTTGAAAGAGATAAGCTAATGAAAAAGATGTCTTTTTCTTTTAAAAATTATGGCTGGGATAATAATGCAGGTTATGGAACTAAGGATCATATTAAAGCTATTAAAAAATTTGGAGTGACTAGATTTCATAGAAAAACCTTCCAACCAATACACAAGATATTGAGTCTTAAAAAATAATCATAACAATTATCAATCAATAAATTCAATCACAGGTTGACGTAGACTCCTGACTGGAGTCTAATTGAAAAATATAAAATGATCATTTCAGACATAAAAAATAAAATAATTAATGGAGATAGTATTAAGGAATTAAAAAAAATTCCTGCTGAAAGTTTTGATCTGATATTTGCAGATCCACCTTACAACCTTCAACTGAAAAAAGAATTAAGTCGACCTGATAGATCTAAAGTTGATGCTGTAGACGATGCGTGGGATAAATTTGATAGTTTTAAAAGTTATGATGAGTTTTCAGTTCAATGGCTTAAAGAATGTAAAAGAATTTTAAAAAAAAATGGATCTATATGGGTCATAGGAAGTTATCATAATATTTTTAGAGTTGGTTCAAAAATGCAAGATTTAGGTTTTTGGATACTAAATGATGTGATTTGGAATAAAAATAACCCTATGCCAAATTTTAGAGGAACACGTTTTACGAATGCGCACGAAACACTTATATGGGCATCAAAAAGTGAAGGCTCAAAATATACTTTTAATTATCAATCACTTAAATGTTTAAACGATGATCTGCAGATGAGATCTACATGGAATTTACCTATATGTAATGGAAAAGAAAGACTTAAAAATAATGGTAATAAAGTTCACTCAACGCAAAAGCCAGAGACTTTATTGCACAGAATTGTATTAGCATCCTCAAATAAAGGTGATTTAATATTGGACCCGTTTCTTGGTACGGGAACAACTGCTGTAGTTTCAAAAAAATTAGGTAGAAATTATTTTGGGGTAGAAAAAGAAAAAAACTATTTTGAAGCTGCAAGTAAAAGAATTAAAAATACAAAAATTATAGAAGATGAATATTTAGATACTATTAAAAATAATAGATCCAAACCAAGAGTACCATTTGGATCTTTGGTTGAATTAGGAATTATTAAACCTGGTACTGAAATTTTTGATCAAAAAAAACAAATCAATGCGAAAATTATGATTGATGGTAGTATAAAATATCGGAAATCAGAAGGATCAATTCATAAAGTTGCTGCACAAATATTAGGTGCTGAGAGCTGTAACGGTTGGACTTTTTGGTATTATAAATCAGGTAATTCACTCAAACCAATTGATGATTTAAGGCAAAGACTAAGGCCAACTACTTAATTTCTATAAATTTTTCCTAGATAACTCTCTAGAAATTTTTTATTTTTTGATAAAAATTTCAAAATAATATTTCTAATTAATATTATTATTGGATTAGTTAAATGGAAGGCAAAATGGTTTAATTTTGATCTTTTATTTACTAGTAATATTTTACTTATCTTATCATTATAAATATTATTTGAATTTGTAATATTTTCCAAAATACCATTTGCTGTTTCAATACTTTGAGAAGCACCTTGAGCAAAAGAAGGTGGAAAAGCAAACAAAGCATCACCACTCAAATAAGTATTTTGATATTTTAATGTGGGTAGTTCAGTGCTCACAAATACAGGAAAACACTTTAAATTTACTAAACTCTCCAAATTTATAATAGAATTTTTTGAAATAAGATCTTTTAAAGATTTTATAAATGTTTCAGAATTAAGAATATTTTTATCTTCAATTTCTTGAGTAGTTAGTTTTTTTTTGATTATAGCAACGAAATTATATTCGAGTTTTTGATTTACAGGATAAGTTACATAGTGAAAATTTGACCCCATATAAACAGAAATATTATCTTTTTCATGTTGTTTTAAATTCGCCCTTAAAGCAATGTTCCCATTAAAAATTGGTTTTAAATGATTATTTGATATTTGAGATTTTAATTTTGAAAAAACACCGTCTGCAATTACTATATAATCGAAACTTTCATTCTTATTATTCCAAGAAATCTTTATTTTTTCATTATATTCGATATTTCGAATATCGGCTTTAAATTGAATTTTTTCCTCAGGTATATTGCCAATTAAAAACTTTATTAATGTTGATCTTTTAAGTGTTGTGTAACGGTCGTTTACATTATTGAATTGCTTTAAGTCAATTTCACAAATCTTTTTAATATTTTTAGCCTGGAAAAAATTAACCTTTGTCGGATAATAAACATCTGAGGCTGAAATATTTTTAAATCCTACTTTATTTAGCAAATTAATACTATTAACTGAAAGTTGAATGCCATAACCTTCATTTAAATTAAGATAATCTTTTTTTTCAAAGATTTTATAGTCTATTTCAGTATTTTTGTTTAATTCATTTGCAAGATACAAACCAGATATACCAGCTCCTACAATTGCAACTTTTTTCATTCAGATTTTGAGATGGTATAAAATATTTTTTTAGTAAATGATGGAATTATTTCTGAGCTTAATTTATCTTTTTTAATTAATATTTTATTTTTAATCTTTGGAGGTCTTTTCGAGTTATTTAACAAAATTTTCATTTCCATATTAGATAATTTTATATTAATTTTTTTATTATTTGAATAATTATACTTACTTTGTCGAACTTCAGTCATTGGAAAAATTGGCATATTTTTTAAAAATTTAAATTTATCATTTTTGACTAATAAGTAGTTATTATGTTTTTTGTAAATAGTCGCTTCGAAATATTTAGTTTTTATTTCTTTATTAATTTTAGTTAACTCAAAATCATTTTTTTTTAGAGATATACAATTTTTATTTAAAGGACATTCCTTGCAACTTGGATTTTTTGGTTTGCATATTAAAGCACCTATCTCCATAATAGCTTGTGAGTAATCACTAGCGCGATCGGACAGTCCAAAAAAAATAATTTTTGTTTTTAGAGAATCTTTAGATATTTCATTTGGCTTTTTTAAATAGAGAGTTCTTTTAAGAATTCTCTCTACATTTCCATCTAAAGGGATAGTTTTAATGTTAAATGCTATAGACATTATTGCTTTAGATGTATATTCACCAACACCTGGTAATTGTATTAACTTTTCATAAGATTTTGGCAACTTACCGTTGAAATCTTTAAGAATTTTAATTGCACTTTTTTTTAGATTTCTTGCTCTTGAATAATAACCAAGGCCTTCCCAATATTTCATTAAGATTTTTTCATCAACATCTGCCAATGATTGAAAGGTTGGAATTTGTTTTACAAATTTTTCAAAATAAGGAATAACAGTTTTTACTTGAGTTTGCTGCAACATAAATTCACTAACAAACGTAAAATATTCTTTTTGCCTCTGAGAAACTTTTTTTCTCCAAGGTAAAATTCTTTTATTATTATCGTACCAATGTAGAATTTTATTTGGTATGTTTTTATTATTCATATGAGTCAAAAACATAATACTAAGCAGAGATATAATTCCATTCAAGGTTTAAGATCTTTTAAAGATACTTTACCCACAGAAGCAAAAAGAATAATTAGTAAAAAAGGTAAAATTTATAACGAAACTTTAGACAATTGGAAATATTTAGTGGGTAAAGATCTATTTAAAGTAAGCTTTCCTAAATCATACAAAAGTTCAAACAAGTTATCGGGAAGTCGTTTAAATATTTTAGTAAAGAGAGGAAATGAAGTTGACGTTGAGTATTCTAAAAAAGAAATAATAAAAAAAATTAATATTTTTTTTGGCTATCATGTCTTAGATGACATTAAATTGAATACATTTGATGGAAAAATTGAAGAAAGCCATAAAAATACAGCTATTAATGCGACAAAAAATAAACATATAAAGAGCATAAATAATATTAAAAATGACAAAATAAAAAATTCACTTTTAGAGCTAAGTAAACATTTTAAAATAAAATGAAAAAAATAATTTTTATCTCAATTTTAATTTTTTTTAATTTCATCAATGCTAATTCTGAAGTTAAACCAATTTTAGTTGGAAGTGCAGACTCTAAAGTTAAGTTAATGGTTTTTGAGTCTTTAACTTGTAGTCATTGTGCAAATTTTCATAAAAATATATATCCTAAATTAAAAGAAGATTTTATTGATAAAGGATTGATTTCAATAGAATTTAAAAGCTTTCCATTAGATATCATTGCATTTAATGCAACTAAATTAGCGCATTGTAGAAATGATGGCGAGCATGAAATTTTGCATCATTTATATTTAAATCAAGATAAGTGGATAAAAGGAAAAAATGAAATAGAGGCAAATCAAGCAATGAAAAAATTTATTGATAATACTGAATATAATCTTGATTTTGATAAGTGCTTGGCGGATAAAAAAATAGAGGATCATATTTTAGAAGACCGAATCGAAGGTGTTAAAAAGTATAAAGTGAATGCTACCCCCACAGTCATAATTAACGGAAAAAAGTTTGAAAATCACTCAAACTACAAAAAATTAAAAAAATACATTGAAAAACTGATATAAGTCAGTGAATGGAATTTAAAAAAATCCAACTAAATGGATTTAAGTCCTTTGCTGAAAAAACTAATTTCCTGATTGAAGAAGGTTTAACTGGGATAGTTGGTCCAAACGGTTGCGGCAAATCAAATATAGTGGAGTCGTTGCGATGGTGTATGGGTGAGACATCAGCAAAAAGTATGAGAGGTTCAGGAATGGAAGACGTTATATTTTCCGGAACTTCAAACAAACCATCAAAAAATATTGCAGAAGTTTTAGTGAGCTTATCAAATGACAATAAAGATGGTCCTCTACAATATAATGAGCTAGATGAAATTGAAATAAGAAGAAAAATAGAAAAAGATAAAGGCTCAAAATTTTATATAAATGGGAAAGAAGTTAGAGCTAAAGATGCTCAGATGTTTTTTGCAGACTTATCAACAGGTGCTCATTCACCTTCGATTATTAGTCAAGGTAGAATTGGAGCATTGGTCACGGCAAAACCTTCTGATCGAAGAGCTATCTTAGAAGAAGCAGCTGGTATAGCAGGTTTACATGTTAGAAGACACGAAGCAGAATTACGATTAGGCGCTGCAGAAAATAATTTAAAAAGGGCAGATGAATTAAGAAGACAACAGGAAAGACAATTAGCAAATTTGCAAAAGCAAGCTGAAGAAGCTGCAAAATATAAATCTATTTCTGAAGAAATAAAAAAAGTTGAGGCAGGTTTATATTATTTACGTCTTTTAGAAATTGATAATGAAATTAAAGTAGAAAACGAGATCAATAATGAGGCTGATGATCAAGTTAAGTCCTTCAATGATAAATTAGAGGGTTTAAGCATGAAAATTATTGAAAAGAATAAAAATGTAAATCCTATAAGAGAAAAAAATCAAGAAAACTTGTCAAAAATTCAAAGATTAAATCTAGAGTTAAAAAGTTTAGATGAGGAAAAAGACAGGGTTAATGATGAAATACAATCAATCAGAAAGGCTTTAGGTGTAATAGATGAGGATATTGTAAGAGAAAAAAGCATAATCATTGATGCAAACTCTAATGAAAAAAGACTTAGAGAAGAAAAAGAAAATTTAATTACAGTTGACTCCAAATACTATGAAACTGAAAAATTGTCAGGTTTAGATTTGGTAAATGCAAAAGGAAAATTAAAAGATGAGCAAGATAAATTAGAGAGAATACTAGAAAATCTAAACCTTGATACTCTAAAAAAGAACTCAGAAACTATTGATTTAGCAAGTGAGCAGTTAGATAAAGCAAAAGAAATGCTCTCAGAGAACAATATCAATGGTGCAACTAATTTAATAGATGAATGCAAAATAAATCTATCATTTTTAAAAATGAAAATTAATGAAATGCATGACAACGATTTAGCGATAACAGTAACTAAGAAAAACGAAGAAATCAAAAGTCTACAAGAAGAATACGCTGAAGCATTTAGTACAAATCAAAATATTAAAAAAGAGTCAATAAAAAGAAGTGAAAGAATTAAAATAATTGATCAAGAGATAGAAAGTTGGAAAAACTTATTGGTAAATTCTGAAAAAATGATTAATGAATTAAATAGTAGAAAAAATACTCAACAAAAAAAATTAGATAGCCTTGAAAAACAACCTCAAACACAAGCTGAAAGAAAAGGGCAAATATCAGAAAGTTTAAGAATTTCTGAAAAAGAAAAAAGTGATAACGAAATATTAATAGATGAGCTAGATAAAGAGATTAACGAATTAAGAAGTAATCTAAATACAACAAAAGAAGAATCTATTGAAATAAGAGAACGAAAGGCAAGCTCTGGAGCAACAATCGATGGTTTGAATAAAAGAAGAAATGATTTGCTAGAAAGAGTATCAACAGAACTTAATTTAAAAGAAGAAGAGATACTGAATTTTTCAAACTTAAAAGATGTATATGAATATCCAGATACAGTAACACAAGAGGAATTGCTTGATGAAAGAAAAAGGGAAAGAGAAAAATTAGGCTCGGTTAACTTAAGAGCAGACGAAGAGACTTCAAAATATGAAGATGAAATCAAGAAAATGGAAAAAGATAGACAAGATTTAGTAACTGCAATTATAAAGTTAAAAGAAAGTATTACTGAACTCAATCAGAAAGGTAGGGAAAGACTTCTAGATGCTTTTGAAAAAGTGAATAGAAAGTTCAATGAAGTTTATACCAAACTATTTAATGGAGGTAGTGCAAAACTAGAGCTAGTAGACTCTGATGATCCTTTAGATGCAGGATTAGAAATGTTGGTAAGTCCACCGGGAAAAAGATTACAATCAATAACTTTATTATCTGGAGGTGAACAAGCCCTGACTGCTTTATCTTTAATCTTTGCAGTGTTTCTTACTAATCCAGCTCCAATATGTGTTCTTGATGAAGTAGACGCACCTCTAGATGATGCGAATGTAACAAGATTTTGCAATCTTTTGACGGAACTAACTAAAATTACATCTACAAGATTTATTATTGTAACTCACCACGCTCTAACCATGTCTAAAATGGACAGACTATACGGCGTAACAATGCCAGAAAAAGGAATTAGCCAACTAGTTGCTGTAGATCTTCAAAAAGCAGAGAGTATGGTTGCTTAATAATGGATGAAGACCAGTTTAAAACTCGCCTAAAAATTGCAAAAAATAAAACTGACAAAGACAAAAAATCTGAAGAGGGAAATAAAGGCTCAAGTATGGGGTCAGCCTTCAAAATGAGCACGGAATTGGTATCTGCAGTAGCTGTTGGGACAATTATTGGGTTTATTTTAGACAATTGGTTTGGTACTAAACCTTGGTTAATTTTAATATTTTTTTTTATTGGTGTAGTAGCTGGAATTATGAACGTTATTAGATCAGCAAAAAAAATGCAAAAATAGTAGGCAAATGGCAGCAAATCCAATGTACCAATTCAACGTTTACCGAATTGGTCCAGAAATTAAAATAAATAACATAGATATTTCGTTCACAAACGCGAGTTTGTTTATGGTCATAAGTTCACTAGCAATATTAATTATTTTTAATTTAGGCACGAAGAGATCTATCATACCAAATAAAATTCAATTACTTTCGGAACTCAGTTACTCTTTTATTTCAAAAATGATAAGTGATACTGCTGGATCGAAAGCTAAGCCTTACTTTTCTTTCATATTTTCTTTATTCATGTTTGTATTATTTTGTAACATGTTTGGGATGATACCATACTCTTTTACTGTCACTAGCCACATCATTGTAACTTTTGTATTAGCAGCATTTATATTTATAGGAGTAACAATAATTGGATTTATTAAACATGGGCTAGGATACTTAAAACTTTTTGTGCCAAGTGGAGTTCCAATGGTTTTATTGCCATTAATAGTTGTTATAGAAATAATTTCATACTTAAGTAGACCAATTAGTTTATCAGTCAGATTGTTTGCAAATATGATGGCAGGCCATACGATGATGAAAGTTTTTGGAGGTTTCGTAGTTAGCTTAGGAATTGTTGGGGGGTGGCTACCACTAGGTTTTTCAGTTGCATTAACAGGTTTGGAGATATTAGTTGCTTTTCTTCAAGCATATGTATTTGCAATTTTAACATGTATCTATTTGAATGATGCATTAAATTTACACCATTAATTAACATAAGGAGGATATAATGGAATTAGAAGCAGCAAAAATGATAGGAGCAGGACTAGCAGCAATTGCGCTTGCAGGTGCAGGAGTTGGAATTGGGATAATTTTTGGAAATTATCTTTCAGGTGCAATGAGAAATCCATCTGCAGCTCAAAAGCAATTTCCAAACTTGCTATTAGGCTTTGCATTGGCGGAAGCGACTGGTTTATTTGGATTAGTTGTTGCATTAATTATTCTTTTCGCGTTTTAATTAATGTTGAAAAAGATAATTTTTCAATTTCTAGCTTTAAGTCTTATCTTTACTTATAGCGCTCAAAGCGCTGAGAGTGGAGGTATGCCCCAGCTTAATCCCGAGTTTTGGATATCTCAAATTTTTTGGTTAGTACTTACTTTTGGATTATTGTTTATAATTTTATCTAAGTTCATATTACCAAAGATTAGTAACAATCTTGAAACCAGAAAATCACAAATCTTAGAGAATATCGAAACTGCAGACAAACAACGGGAAGAAACTGAAAAAAAAGTTAAAGAATTTGATAAAATTATCCATGATACAAAAGTCGAAGCAAAAAACTTCTTTAATAGTGAAAGACAAAAAGTTTTGGACGATATAAACAATAAAAGATTATCTTTAGAAAAGGATATCGAAAAAGAAATAATAAAAGCTGAAGAAGAAATAGACCAATTAAAAAAAACCTCTCAAGAGAAAATTACTAAAATTGCAATTGAGACATCCTCCGATCTAGTTAAACAATTAATTGGTGAAGATATAAATAAAAGTAGTCTTTCAGCCATAGTTGAAGATCTTTCTAAAAAAGAAATGGAAAAACATAATGGCATTTGATGCAACATTTTGGGTAGCAGTTTCTTTTGTAATATTTTTTGGAGCGCTAATTTATTTAAAAGTTCCTCAAAATGTTAATAATTTATTGAGCAAAATGATTACTGATATCAAAAATGAAATTGATGAAAGTGAAAAACTCCGAGCTGAATCTAAAAGAATATTGGATGAGGCGCAAAAGAAACTAGATACTGCAAAAATTGAGAGTGAAAAGATTATGCAGCAGTCAAAAGATGAAACTGAAAGATTTGTAATTGAAATGAATGATAAATTTCATAAATCGGCTGAACTAAAGAAAAGTCTAGCAGAAACTAAAATTTCTCAAATGAAGGATAATGCCATTAAAGAAATTAAAGATACATCAATTAATATTGCTGTAGAATCTGTGAAAAAAATTATTACAACATCTGTCGATAAGTCTAAACTTGACAATTTGTTTAATAAAAATCTTGAAGAAACAAAGACAGAATTAAAGAAAATAAGTTCTTAAACTAAGATAGTTTATCAAATTTTATAAAAATAATGTAAATTAAGGAATATGAATTCAATTGTAATTGGATCAGGTTTTGGTGGCATAGCAGCAGCTCTTAGGCTTCGGGCAAAAGGTCATAAAGTCACTTTAATTGAAAAACAAAAAGATTTAGGTGGAAGAGCGAGAGTATTTAAAAGTAACGGTTTCACTTACGATGGTGGACCAACTGTAATAACCGCTCCTTATTTAATTTATGAAATTTTTAAACTTTTTAATAAAAATCCAGATGATTACATAAAAATAAAAGATTTGGATACTTGGTACAGATTTGTTTTTGAAGATGGAAGGCATTTTGATTATTCAGCAGATGAAAAGAAAATGGAAGAACAGATTGCAACAATTAATCATAAAGATGTTGCGGGTTACAGAAATTTACTTAAATTTACAAAAAAAATATTTGATAAAGGTTATTCAGAATTATCAGATGTGCCATTTGATAAACCTTCATTTATGTTTAAGCAAATTCCTGCATTGCTAAGTTTAAAAAGTTATAAATCTGTTTATTCTTTGGTTAGTGGTTTTATTGAAAATGAAAAACTAAGAAGGCTATTTAGTATGCACCCATTATTGGTGGGTGGAAACCCTTTTACTACAACCTCTATATATGGATTAATTTTGTATTTAGAAAAAAAATGGGGAATTCATTATTCTATGGGTGGAACGGGACAAATCATAAAAGGTTTTGAGAAATTGATGTTAGAAGAAGATGTTACAATTATCAAAGGTAAAGAAGTTAAAAACTTGCTTACAGAAAATAAAAGAGTTGTTGGGGTTGTGACAAGTGAAGATGAGGAAATTAAAGCAGATAACGTAATTTGTAATGCAGATCCTCCTGGTGTTTATTCAAAAATGCTAAATTATCAAAAATATAACACCTTATTTAATTGGAAGATAAATAGAATGGAATATTCAATGGGATTGTTTGTTTATTATTTTGGAACAAAGAAAAAATACGAAAATGTTGAACATCATACTATAAAGTTTGGCGATAAGTACAAAGAACACTTGGATGATATATTTGTAAACAAAAAATTAAATAACGATATAAGCTATTACCTACATAGACCTACCGCAACAGATTCAAGTATGGCACCAAAAGACCATGATTGCTTTTATGTATTAGTGCCTGTACCTAATAATAAATCAGGAATAAACTGGTCAATCGAAGGAGAGAATCTAAAAAAACTTGTGATAGATAAAATGGAAAAAAGTTTATTACCTAACTTAAGAGAAAATATTGTAGATGATTTTTATTTAACTCCTGATTATTTTGAGAATGAATTAAACACAAAATATGGCTCTGGTTTTTCAATTCAGCCAAAATTTTCTCAATCAGCATACTTTAGATTTCATAATAAATCTGAGGTTTATGACGGTTTATATTTTGTTGGAGCGGGCACTCATCCTGGAGCTGGTGTTCCAGGAGTCCTGTCATCCGCTAAGGTCTTAGATAAAATTTTGTAATGAATGAACAAAATTATTTGTCGAAATACGCTAAATCTTTTAATTGGGCAGGTTTCTTTTTACCAAAACAAGTCTACTCTGATTGCTCTAATTTGTACGATTTTTGTAGATACATAGACAATATAGCAGATGAAAAAGGTGATCTTGATACGAAATTAAAAAATTTCAATACTTTCAAAGAAGATTTCAAATTAAAAAATGAAAATAACCAAATAATTAAAAATATGTGGGCTTTAATAAACAAATTTGGAATATCACAAAAAATAATTGATGATTTATTCGATGGCGTAGAGGCTGATATAAAATCAAAAGTAGAAATCAACACTGACAAAGATCTATATGTTTATTCATATAGAGTAGCTGGAACAGTTGGATTAATGATGGCAAAAATTTTAAATGTCAAAGAAAGATCAGCACTTTTAGGAGCGATTGACTTAGGCATTGCAATGCAATTAACTAATATTTCAAGAGATGTTATTGAAGATGAAAGCAATAATAGGTTTTATATAAAAAAGAATTTTGATGAAATTAAAAGAATTCTAAAAATCGCTGACAAATTTTATAGTAATTCTTTTATATCAATTAAAAAAATTCCATTCTTTTTAAGATTTTCGATTTTGGTTGCAAGACGAGTATATAGACAAATTGGAAATGAAATCTTAAAAAAAGGAAACTTAGAAAATTATAATAAATCAGGAAAAATTTATGTAAACAACTTGGGAAAAGTCTTACATACAGTGCTATCTATTGGTGATTTAATTAAATTATATTTTGTAAAAGAAGATAAAAAACTTACAATAAAAGAGCATGAGATAATAATGCAAGATATTGAGTATAATGAAAGATTTTGATTACATAATTATTGGAGGTGGCTGTGCAGGTTTAACATTGGCTTATGAGTTAGAGTATCACGATAAACTTAAAAATAAGACTTTAGCAATTATTGAAAAAAGAGATGAATATAAAAGAGATAAAACTTGGTCATATTGGAAAACTGTACCTCACAAGTTTGATGACTGTGTAAAAAAAAAATGGAAAGATTATACAATCAATTTTAAAGGAAATGTTGAATATAAAGATTGTAAAGAAACTCCTTACGAAAGTATTGATAGTGGACTATTCTACAAAAAAATTTTAAATAAAATCAATAAAAATCCAAATATTCAATTCTTTAAAGATATTAGTGAAGTAAATACAGAAAACGCAATTTTATTTAACAGTTTGCCAAATCTTGAGAATAAAGGTTCTAATTTATGGCAACATTTTCAAGGTGTTGAGATTGAAACCGAAAAAGATTTTTTTGATGATAAAATAATGAATTTAATGGACTTTGATTGTGATCAAAAAAAAAGTGTTCATTTTTTCTATACACTACCCTATTCAAAAAAATCGGCTTTAATTGAAACTACGTGGCTTTCAAAGATGGAAGATGATAGTGAAAAAGATTATGATAAACAAATTACTGATTACATCGAAAACACTTTAAAATTAAAAAAATATAAAATTAATTATAAAGAAGTTGGGGCCATACCATTATTTTATCCAAAATTTAAAAACGACAAAAATACGATTAATATTGGAACTGCTGGAGGTATGACGCGTTTAAGTACTGGCTATACTTTCCTAAATATTCAAGAACAAGCAGAATATATTACGCAAAACATTGATAAAATAACCCAAACTAGAGCTTTCAATATAAAAAGTAAGTATAAGTTTTTAGATAATGTTTTTTTGAAAGTCCTGGCTGAAAAGCCAGAGATCATGCCAAATATTTTCTTCAAAATGTTTAAAAGCAAGTCAAAAACAGTAATAAATTTCCTTTCCAATAAAAGTAATATTTTCGAGGACTTATCCATTATATTAAAGATGCCAAAATGGATTTTTATTAAAGCTGTATTTAAATAATGATCAACAAAATAAATTTTTTTCATTCTATTATTTTTTTTAATATCTGTATTTTTTTTTCTGCCTTTGAGGTATTGAGAAATAATTCGTTTATACTTTTTAGTTTTTTTTTAATTCTTACAATTGGTATCTCTCACGGTGCGCTGGATCATGAAAAGGGTAAGAAACTTTTAAAAATTTATAAAATTAAAAATACAGAAGTGTTTTATATAACTTATATAGGTATTGCTATTTTTGTTGTTTTAATTTGGATTTTAAGTCCAATATTGTTGCTTTCGCTTTTTTTAATAGTTGCAGCATATCATTTTGGCAAAGAGGATAGTGACTTTATCGAGACAAAAAATGCTAATTTTTTAGAAATTTTTTATTTCCTTAAAGGATCATTAGTTATTTCAGCACCCTTACTGTTTCATAAAGCTGAGACAGTCGAAATTTTTAAATTGTTAAACTTTTCAATAGACGAAAATATTGTGGCTAATAATTTTTTAATTCCTTTAGTTATATTATCAGTGCTAAGTAATTTTCTTATATATAGAGGTAATAATAATGATTTAAGATCAATTCTTTTTTTAGATAGTTTTTCAATAATTATTTTAAACTATTTTTTTAACCCTATATTGGCTTTCACAATTTATTTCTGCTTTCTTCATTCTATAAGACACTCACTAAGTTTAATTAGTGAAATAAATAAAAATTTGATGAAAGGATTTCCTATTTTTTTACGAAAAATTATTCCTCTTACAGTAATTACAGCAATAATATATTTAATAGTTTTTTATTTTATTTCAGAAAAATTTGGTATAGATGAAAGTATTATTAAAATAATATTTGTTGGATTGGCTTCATTGACCTTTCCTCATATTTTACTTGAATTCATGGTAGAAAAAAAATGAAAAATAAAACTATAAATCTAATTGGATGGATATTGTTCATTATATCTTCAATTGGTTTCATCATCTCAAGTGTAGGAAGTTTTTGGGCTATGTTCGGAAGCCTGTTTTTTTTTATTGCTTGTATAATATTTTTAATTCCATTTTTTAAAAAGGACGAAAATGAGTAACAAAAATTTAAAAATTTATTTAGCTGCACCAAGAGGATTTTGTGCAGGAGTTGATAGAGCAATTGAAATTGTAAAAAAGAGTATAGATAAATTTGGTGCTCCAGTTTATGTGAGACACGAAATTGTACATAACAAACATGTTGTAGAAAATTTAAAAAAAATAGGAGCGATATTTGTTGAAGAATTAGATGAAATCAAAGACAAGTCTAGACCAGTTATATTCTCAGCACATGGAGTGCCAAAATCTGTCCCAGAGGAAGCTTCTAATTTAAATATGATGTTTGTAGATGCAACGTGTCCTCTAGTATCTAAAGTTCATAGAGAAGCAGAAAACTTAAACAAACAAGGTCATCATATATTATTAATAGGACACAAAAACCATCCAGAAGTCATAGGAACTATGGGTCAATTACCAAAAGGTTCAATAGATTTGATTGAAAATATTGAGGACGCAAAAGAGTATGAAAATATCTCAAATAAACAGTTATCTTTCATAACTCAAACAACACTCTCTGTAGATGATACCAAAGATATAATAGCAGCTTTAAAATCTAAATACCCAGATATTAAAGAGCCTAAAAAAGATGACATATGTTATGCAACAACAAATAGACAATCGGCAGTTAAAGAAATAGCAGATAAATGTGATATGTTTTTTGTAATTGGAAGTAGGAATTCATCTAACTCGGTAAGATTAGTTGAGGTTGCTAAAAACTCTGGTTGTAGTTCTGCTGAGTTAATACATTCAGAAAGTCCAGTGCCTATAGATAAAATTAAAGGATGTAATACGATTGGAATCTCCTCAGGTGCTTCAGCACCAGAAATACTTGTTGAAAAATTTATAGCAGAGTTAAAAGATCAATTTACAGTCAACATAGAAGAAGTAGAAATCGTAAAAGAAAATATTACTTTTAAAATTCCTGGAAAATTAAATTAATGGCTGTTTATACTAAAATTAATAATAAACACATAAAATTTATCGAGAAGAAATATAATATTGGAAAAATAGACAAATATTCAGGTATAAAAAAAGGTATCGAAAATACCAACTTCCTTTTGAAGACACAGAAAAATAAATATATTTTAACTATTTACGAAAAAAGAGTTCAGAAAAAGGATCTTCCATTTTTTGTAAATCTTATGTCTGGTCTATCTAGATTAAAAGTAAAATGTCCAGTTCCTATAAAAGACAAAAGAGGTAAATATTTATTTAATTTAAAAAATAAAAAAGCTTGTATTGTCAGTTTCTTAGAAGGAAAAGATAAAGATCAACTAAATAGTAAAGATTGTTTTATAGTTGGAAAAAATGCAGCATTACTTCATGAGGCTTCAAAAAAATTAAAATTATATAGAAAAAATTCTCTATCGATTAATTCATGGGGATCAATTCTGAATAAAATAGACAATAAAATTAATAAATTGTCAAAAAACCTAAAAGATTTAATGAAAGATGATTTGAAAGATCTCAAAAAAAAATGGCCTAAAAAAATGCCAAATGGAATAATTCATAGTGATCTATTTATTGATAATATTTTTTTCTATAAAGGAAAATTTCATGGATTTATAGATTTTTATTTTTCAGCTAATGATTTTCTATCTTATGAATTAGCAACTTGCATTAATGCTTTATGCTTTAGGAAAAAAAATAGAAAATTTATTTTAGATAAAAATAGATCCTCAAATTTATTAAAAGGCTACCAATCTGTTAGAAAATTAAGTGAAATTGAAAAAAGAAATTTAAATACTTTGTGTAGAGGATCAGCTTTAAGATATCTTTTAACTAGATCTTATGATTATTTAAATACTCCTAAACAAGCTATCATTAAAATTAAAGACCCAAAGGAGTATATAGATAAGTTAAATTTTCATAGAAATCTAAGTTCATTTAAGGATTATTCTTAATGATTAAAATCTATACAGATGGTTCTTGCATTGGAAATCCAGGAAATGGTGGTTGGGCTGCAATTATTATTGAAAATGGAAAGAAAACTCAAATTAAAGGAAGCAAAAAAGAAACAACAAATAATCAAATGGAATTACTTGCGCCGATCAAAGCTTTAAAAAAAATTCCAAAAGGAAGCAAGGTTCAAATATTTACAGATTCTAAATATGTAAAATCTGGAATAACTGAATGGATACATAATTGGAAAAAAAATGGTTGGAAAACAGCAAATAAAAAAGAAGTTAAGAATAAAGTACTTTGGACTGAATTAGATAATCTATCAAATACTTTTGATATTAAATGGAGCTGGGTAAAGGCACATTCAACAGATAAACTTAATAATGAAGTGGATTTATTAGCAAGATCATCTGCAAATATATAAAAGTTTCGTAAGAAGATTTTTTATTAAATTATTTTTTTTTAGATAATTTTTATAATTTTTAAGGAACTAATTATTTATTTAATTGTTTTTTTTTTGATAAATCATGATTTTCAATTATAGCAAGAATTTCTTTTACAATTATTTCGGATCCATAAAAACTTGGATGAGAATTATTTGAAAAAATAAATTTATTGTCCTTGATACTTGAGCAATTTTTTTCGTTGCATAGAATTTTAATAGGTTTTATTTTATATAAATTTGGATGCTCAATACTATCAAATAAATTTCTGATTTCTCTAAATTGTTTTATGTAAGAACTTTCATTTAACTTTAAAATATCTTCCTTATATGATTTAGAAAAATTCTTTTTTAAGTACATTAAATGTAAATCTTTATTAATATTAGCATATGGAGAATACGGATATGGGTATACTAAAATAACGATATTGTTATTAAGGGTAGAATATATCGTTTTTTTTATATTTTCTATTAATAATTTCTTGTTAAATTTTTTTGAATTTTTTTTTAACATTTTGTTGTAAATGTTTTCAGTAAATGGTGTATTTCCTCCATAAATTACAAAACCAGGTTGACTTTTGTTTATAATATTTTTTACATTTTTTTGAAAACTTAAATCACAAACATTAATTGCTTCTTTGTCATGAAACCACTTATAATAATTATCAATATACATACAACCACCAGCAGTCGATGTTGTGAATTTATAATTTTTTTCTAAGTTCTCTTTAATGTTATATGCATATGCTGCCATAACACTATTACCAACAAGCAAAATATTATTTTGAGCATTGGAGTTAAATACACAAAAGTCATCGTTTCTATCAAAACATTCTTTGCCATCTTCATCTTTTAACATATGCCAAATTTCATCATCCCAATAAATGCTATTATTTTCATCTTGAGGTAAAAATATACTGGACTGGTATAAAAAATTTTTATGGTATTTGGATAGATAACCTACTGTCATACTTAAAATTATTAATGAAAAAATAAACATTAAAACGGTTTTAAAAGAATACGATCTTCTAAATGGTTTTTCGATAAATCTGTAACTTAGATAAGAAATGACAAAGATAAAAACCATTAATAAAAGTTTTTTATAAAGTAATCCTTCTACTAAATTAAAATATTTAACTGTAAGAAAAATTGGATAATGCCAAAGGTAAAGTGAATAAGAAATTAACCCAATAAAAACTATAACTTTACTTGAAATAATTTTAATTAAATAATCGTTATTATTAGAAAAAATGATTATTAAAATTGTACCAAATAAAGGTATTAAGGTTAGATGAGATGGATGCAATGTTTCATGAGAAAAAAGTAATATTGAAAAAATAATTAAAAAAAATCCCACAAAACAGAATAATTTAGAGTATTGGTTAAATCTTTCTTTAATATCTTTTTCATAAAAACATACCAGTGAACCAAGTAAAAGTTCAAAAAATCTTGTAGGTAATGAATAAAAAGAGAAGTTAGGTTTAGTTAACGAGAAATATATAGACACCATCAATCCAAAAATAAATAATGATATAAAAAAATATTTATAATTAAATTTTTTAAATATGAATAAAAATAAAATTGGAAAAATTAAGTAAAACTGTTCCTCAACTGAAAGCGACCAAGTATGAAGTAAAAATATATCAGTATTGCCTAAAGCACTATATTGCAGTGCTTCATTATAAAAAAAATAATTTGATACAAAAAATAATGAAGAAACGAATGATGAAAAGTTAAAATTGAATAATTTATGTGGGAGAATTAGATAGCATAATAAAATAGTAACAAATCCAATAAAAAGATAAATTGGAAGTATTCGTCTTATTCTTCTTTCGTAAAAATATTTAAATGAAAAAGAACTTGAGGCAATTAATTCTTTATAAATTATTGATGTGATTAAATAACCAGAGATAACAAAAAATATATCAACTCCGATAAATCCACCTTGGAATGGTTGATGGCCTAAAACAGTAATTTGAGCATGATAGAGAATGACTGCAAGAACAGCAATCGCTCTTAAACCATCTATTTCTGGACGATATAAAAGTTTCACAAAATATTTAAAATTCTATCTGCAGAAGACAAATTGCATTGTTTGGTCTCTTTTTCTACCCTGATATTCACTACTTTTAAATTTTCAATAAGCATTACATACCGATTTGATCTAATACCCATTCCTTTTGAATTTCTATCTACTTCTGCACCAATTGCTTTTGTAAAAAATAAATATGGATCAGATAGCATTGTTATTTTACCAGCTGCATTATTTGCTTCTCCCCAAGCATTCATAACAAAAGGATCATTTACAGATAAACAAAATATATTCTTAATTCCTTTAGCTTTTATTTTATCGGCATTAGCAACATATCCAGGAAGATGGAGTTTTGAACAAGTAGAAGTAAAAGCACCAGGCAATCCGAATAAAACAACTTTACCATTTCCTAAAATATCTCTAATTTTACTAGTTTGTGGCTCACCATCTAATAGATGAAAAATTTCTATATCTGGGATTTGATCTTTTATTTTTAATTTCATATTGAGTTTATTACGTATTCTTTAACTTTATTTAAATCATTTGATATAACTTCAAATTTTTCATCTCTATCATAAACATATTTAAGACTATCTGGTAATTTCTCAGTTTTTGAGATTGCATCCTTTATTGCTTTTGGAAATTTACATGGGTGTGCTGTAGATAAAACAACGCAATTTTCTTCTAGTCCAAGTTTTCTTGCAGCACCAATTCCAACTGCAGTATGTGGATCCACCACAACATTATATTCTTCATTTATATCTTTTATCATTTGGATAGTTTCGTTTTCATCTAACATTTCAGATGTGAAATTATTTTTTATTTCATCTAAATCACTATTATCGATTTGATAAGTATTATTTTTTATTTTATCCATTACATCTTTTGTAACTTCTGAATTACAGTCTTTTACATCGTATAAAAGTCTCTCAAAGTTACTTGCTATCTGGATATCCATGCTAGGAGTATTTGTTTCCTCAACTTTCTTTTGAGTATAGTCCCCACCAGAAATTGCTCTATGAAGGATGTCATTTTTATTAGTAGCTACAATAAGTTTATCAATTGGAAGACCAAGTTTTTTTGCTAGATAACCAGCATAAATATCTCCAAAATTTCCAGTCGGCACAGAAAAAGACAGTGGCTGCTCCTTTCCTATTTTAAAATAAGCATAAAAATAATAAACAGCTTGAGCAACAATTCTTGCCCAATTTATTGAATTAACACCTGACATATTTATTGAGCTAGAAAATTTTTCATCATTAAACATTGCTTTAACTAGATTTTGACAGTCATCAAAGTTCCCCTCGATAGCAATATTGAATACATTTTTCTCTTCATGGATTGTCATAAGTCTTCTTTGTACTGGTGAAATCCTGTTATTTGGATGTAATACAAAAACATTTAAATTCTTTTTGCCTTTTAAAGCATCAATAGCAGCTGCACCTGTATCTCCTGAAGTTGCTACAATAATGTTAATTTTTTTTTGCTCATTTGCTAAATGAAATTGATAAAAATTTCCTATTAATTGCATTGCAATATCTTTAAAAGCAAGTGTTGGGCCGTGATATAGTTCTAAAACTTTTAAATTTCCTAAATCAGAGATTTTTACAACATCCTTTGCTCTAAAATTTGAGTAAGATTTTGATACTATGGAAGTCAACTCTTCTTTAGTCATAAAATCACCAATAAATGGGAAAATTACTTCGGCTGCTAATTCATTGTAATTAAGACCACTCAGTTTGTTGAATTCATCTTTACTAAATGGTTTGATTGACTTAGGTACAAAAAGACCTCCATCATCAGCTAAACCTTTCAGAAATACGTTTTTAAATGAAAAATGATCTGAATTATTTCTAGTGCTTATATATTCCATCAGTAATTTTTTTTTCTAAAATATAAATATATTAAAAAAATAGAAACAGCTAATGAAAACCATGTAAGAGCATACTTTAAGTGGTTGTTTGAAATATTGGCTCCTATTTGTTTTGACTTAGGATAAATTCCTTCCTGCTTGCTAATATTGTTGATAATAAATGGAGAAAATTCTTTGCCTGTATAAGTCAATAAATCTTCATCTTTTAGGGTGAACCAGTAATTCTTATTAACGTCATTATCCGGCTTAAAATAATTAAATTTGCTTTTTAATTTTAAAACTCCCTCGAATTTACTTTCATTTGAAACATACTTTTTATATTTAAGGTCTCTTGGAACCCAACCTCGATTTATTAAATAGCTTTTGTTGTTAATACTTACTGGATTTATAATATCAAATCCTGGCTCTCCTTTTTCATTTAAGGAATATAGATAAATTATTTTTGAATTATCTAGTATTCCTTCAAATTTGATTTTTTTAAAGTTAATAGGATTACTTCCATTAAATTCTACTGGATCACTTTTTAAAGATTGGTCAATTGAATTTATTAAATCTAGCTTCCAATTTAGTCTTATAATTTGCCAAGTACCTAATGCCAAAAAAACTAAAATAAAAAAGTATACAAAAATTGAAAAAGATAACTTATTTTTCAAGAACTATTAACTTCCCCAAATGTAAATAGCTGCAAATAAGAACAACCAGACAACATCAACAAAGTGCCAGTACCAAGCAGCGGCCTCAAAACCAAAGTGATGTTCTTTAGTAAAATGTCCTAATTTACCTCTCCATAAGCAAACCGCTAAGAAAATAGTTCCGATTAAAACATGGAAACCATGAAAACCAGTGGCCATATAGAATGTAGCTCCATAAATATGACCCGAAAAACTAAATGTGGCGTGTTGGTATTCATATATTTGCAATAACGTAAAGAATGCTCCTAAAACTACTGTACAGATTAGACCATTTATAAATCCTTTTCTATCATCCTCTAACAAAGAATGGTGTGCCCAAGTTACTGTTGTACCAGATAAAAGTAGGACAAGTGTATTTATAAGTGGAATGTCCCATGGATCAAAAGTTTCAATATCTTTTGGTGGCCATACATTTCCCATGAATTCATTTGGAAATAAACTTGCATCAAAGTATGCCCAAAACCATGCAACAAAAAACATTACTTCAGAAGCAATAAATAATGTCATTCCATATCTATGATGAATTTGAACAACAGGTGTATGATGACCTTTGTGCTCAGCTTCGATTACAACATCTCTGAACCACATGAAGGCACAATAAATTATAAGTAAAAAACCTAAAACCATTGCCCACATAACTTTACTATGAAAATAATAAACAGATCCAACAGCTGTAATTAGTGTTGCTATAGATGTGGCTAAAGGCCAAGGACTAGGGTCAACTAAATGATAATCATGTTTTTGACCTGATGCAGACATTTATCTTAACTCTCTTTTTTTTCGTTTTTATAATATTCAGATGAGAAAAAAGTATATGACATAGTAACATCCTCAACTCTAGATGTTTTTGGATCATTTACTAATTCTGGATCTAGGTAAAAAACTAGGGTGTAACTTGCCTTTTCCCCTGGATCTAATGTTTGTTTTTCAAAGCAAAAACATCCTAATTTATTAAAATATGCTCCAAATGATGATGGAGAAACATTATATGTAGCTACAGCAGATGAAATTTCATCTCCCGTGTTTTCTACTTCAAATTTAATTCTGTATACCTTGCCTGGCTGAACATCCATTGTCTTTTGATCAACATCAAAATTCCAATCAAGAGCACTGTTAACGTTGGTATCTAATCTTACATTTATTTTTTTATCTAAAACTATATCAGGAGCCTCTTTCGATATTTGTGTTGTTCCGCCAAAGCCAGTTACTCTACAAAATAAATCATACAAAGGTACAGCTGCAAAAGACAATCCCAACATAAAGACAAAAATTCCTGCAAGAATTAGTGGAGTTAAAGTATTTTTTTTAATCATAGAGGTCTTTCAAATACTCCAATATTAAATAGTGTGAAAATGAATAAGAAAACTATAAATGCAACCAAGCCAACTGCTGTCCATAAATTTTTCTTTTTTAATTTTTGATCTTTGACTATCATAAAACTTTATCCACTAAGAAAAAAACAAATATTAAAAATAAGTAAATAATTGAATAACTGAAAATATGTCTAGCTTTCTTTATATTAAATTTTCCAACTTTATAATTGTAAAGCTGGAAACAAATTAAATTATAATAAAATGTAAGTAGCAAGCTAAGTGTTAAGAATACTTCACCGACAAATCCAATGTAATATGGGAAAACAATTGTAGGTATCATTAACAAAGAATAAATTAGAATATTCTTTTTAGTATCCTGAATTCCATTAGTTACTGGGAGCATTGGAATACCTGCTTTTTTATAATCATCAGCTTTGTACAAGCTTAATGCCCAAAAGTGTGATGGTGTCCAAAAGAAAATTATTAAAAAAAAAGCAATCGACTCCAATGAAATAGAATTTGTTGCTATTGCCCATCCAATTACTGGTGGTAAAGCTCCTGATGCTCCACCTATAACAATATTTTGTGGGGTTTTTCTTTTTAACCAAATTGTATAAACAAATACGTAAAATAATATCGTAAACAATAATAGAAATGCTGATAAAGCATTTGTAACAAAGTATAAGCTTACAACTGAAATAACTGACAGAGATGTTCCAAAATATAATGCTTGGTTTCTGTTCAGCTTTCCTCTTGGAATTGGACGTAAGCACGTTCTAGACATTAGTTTGTCTAAGTCAGCTTCATACCACATGTTAAGTGCTCCTGCTGCTCCAGCACCAAAGGCTACAATTAATATCCCAATCACTGATTGTTGAAATGAAACTGAAGTAGGAGCTGTTAACAGACCAACTGCACAAGTGAAAATAACAAGAGACATTACTCTTGGTTTCATTAACTTTAATAATTCAGGAATAATACCTAGTTCGTAATATGATTTTTTTACTTTAGAATACGTCGTAGCCATTTTAATTTTTATATCTTAAGACGTTACTAACTACTAGATTTTTCAGTGCCTTCATAATCTTCAAACTTCGGCAATTCATCAAAAGTATGAAAATTCGGTGGTGATGGAACTGTCCACTCTAATGTTGTGGCCCCTTCTCCCCATGGGTTTTGTGCTGCTTTTTTCTTTTTTGCAAAAGCGTAGATTAAATTAGCGAAAAATACCACTAAGCCAACTACAGAAATATATGAACCGATTGAAGAAATATAATTCCAATCAGCAAATGCATCTGGATAATCAGCGTATCTTCTTGGCATTCCAGCTAATCCTAAGAAGTGTTGTGGAAAGAAAACTAAATTTACACCTATGAAAGTTAACCAAAAATGAAGTTGTCCCATCCACTCAGAATATTCATACCCTGACATTTTACCAAACCAATAATAGAAGCCTGCAAAAATTGCAAAAACAGCCCCTAAAGATAATACATAATGGAAGTGAGCTACAACATAATAAGTATCATGCAATGCAGTATCTACTCCAGCGTTTGCTAGAACAACGCCAGTAACTCCTCCAACTGTAAATAAAAATATAAATCCTAAAGCCCAAACCATTGGGGTTTTGAATGATATAGATCCTCCCCACATTGTAGCAATCCATGAAAATATTTTAATTCCGGTTGGAACAGCGATGATCATTGTTGCTGCTAAGAAATACGCTTTAGTATCAGTATCTAAGCCAACTGTGTACATATGGTGAGCCCAAACAACAAATCCTACTATTCCGATTGCTACCATCGCGTAGGCCATTCCTAAATATCCAAAAACCGGCTTCTTTGAAAACGTTGATACAATATGACTGATCATTCCAAATCCTGGTAGTATTAGAATATAAACTTCTGGATGACCAAAAAACCAGAATAAATGTTGAAATAATGTTGGGTCTCCACCTGTTTGTGCATCAAAAAATGCAGTACCAAAATTTCGATCTGTTAGAAGCATAGTAATTGCTCCCGCTAATACTGGTAGCGAAAGTAATAATAAAAATGCTGTAACTAATATTGACCATGCAAATAAAGGCATCTTGTGCAAAGTCATTCCAGGAGTTCTCATATTTAAAATAGTTGTAATAAAATTAACTGCTCCTAAAATTGAAGAAGCTCCTGCAACGTGTAAACTTAAAATTGCTAAATCCATTGCTGGACCTGGTTGACCTGCAGTAGAAGATAGAGGTGGGTAAATCGTCCAGCCACCACCAACACCTTGTGCACCCGGAGGTCCATCTACAAAAATTGATGAAAGTAATAAAATAAATGCAACAGGCAACAACCAAAAAGAAATATTATTCATTCTTGGAAATGCCATATCTGGTGCTCCAATCATTATCGGTACAAACCAATTTCCAAAACCACCAATCATTGCTGGCATCACCATAAAAAAAATCATTATTAATCCATGACCTGTAACCAAAACATTATAAAGATGGTAGTTACCACCTAAAACATCATCACCAGGATGCATTAATTCCATTCTCATCAAAACTGAAAAAGCTGTTCCAATAACTCCTGCAATAATTGCAAAAATTAAATACATTGTTCCTATATCTTTATGATTTGTAGAATATGCCCACCTCTTCCAACCTGTTGGAGTATGATGATCGTGAATATGTGCTGCTTCTGAACTCATTTTTATTTACTCGCTACTAGTTTTTTATTAATTAAATTTTCATCTTTTGCAAATTTTATCTTCGCCTCTGAAAGCCAAATTTGGTAATCTTCTTCTGAAACTACTTTAACTTCAATTGGCATAAAAGCATGTTTAATTCCACATAACTCAGAACATTGTCCGTAATAGGTGCCAACTTTTTCAGCTTTGAACCAAGTTTCATTTACTCTTCCTGGCATCGCATCCCTTTTAACTCCAAATGCTGGTAATGCCCATGCATGAAGCACATCATTTGCTGTAATTAAAACTTTAACTACTTTATTTACTGGAACAACGACTACATTATCTGTTGCTAACAATCTTGGCTGACCTTCTTTTAAATCCTTCTCTTCGATCATATAAGCATCAAAAATTATATTTTCATCTGGGTACTCGTATCCCCAATACCATTGGTATCCAATTGCTTTTATAGTTACATCAGCTTTAGGAATTGCATCTTGTGAATATAAAACTTTAAATGACGGAACTGCCATCACGATCAAGATTAAACAAGGAACTAATGTCCAAACAATTTCAACTAAAACATTATGTGTTCTTTTAGATGGATTAGGATTTCTCGATGCTCTAAATCTTACCATCACATAAAGCATTAAAAATAAAACAAACGCACTTATAGCAACTATGATTGGCACTAACATATAGTCATGAAACCAAACTATATCTCTCATAGTTTGCGATGCAGGCTCTTGAAAACCTAATTGCCAATTCTTTGGTTGGTTTGCAAACCCCTCAACTGAGTAAATTAATGCTATAAAAACAAAAAATAGTTTCTTCATTTGTTTTCTATATAGATCGAAAATATTATAAAAAATACTAGAGAATTCGCGACAATTTATCAATTTTGCAAATAATTGATCAAAGATAACGCGGATATAACCGCAGTTTCAGACCTTAAAATGTTATCACTTAGTTTTATCGATTGAGACCCTTTAAAGTTTAGAATCTTTTTAATTTCACCGGCTGAATAATCCCCTTCAGGACCAATTAAAAGACAATTTGGTTTTGAATTAGAAATTTTAATTTTTTTATTATTTGTATTTAAATCTCCAAAAATTAAGTTGATATCTAAATTGTTAGACAGGAATTTATCTAATGATTGAGGTTTTTCAATTGAAGGTATACTTATTCTATTACTTTGCTCACACGATTCTATAATTATTTTATTTAATCTCTCATTATTTACTTTTCTAACAATTGTCCTTTCAGAAATAATTGGTACAAATTTTGTTACTCCAAGCTCAGTTGATTTTTGTATCATGAAGTTAAAGTAATTTGATTTAATGGGTGAGAAGGCTAACCAAATTTCTTGCTCTTTAACTTTTTGTCTCAACTGTTCAACAACCTTGAAATTTAAGCTGCTTTTTGAAATTTCAGTTACAATTGACTTCCATTCTCCAGATTTATTAAAAACTGAAAAGGTCTCTCCTTGTTTAATCCTCATTACTTTCAATAAATAATGTGACTGAGACTTAGTTAAATTAGTTTCTAAATTAATTGATAATTTTTCTGGATAAAATATTCTAATATTGCTCATTATATTTAAATTAATTTATGAAAAAAATTAAAGCAATCATATTTGATGCATACGGCACCCTATTTGATGTTAATTCTGCAGCTGAAAAATGTAAGGAAAAATTAGGAGATAAATGGGAAGGATTTGCTAATTATTGGAGAACTACACAGCTTGAATATACATGGCTTAGAAGTTTAATGAGAAGACACAAAGATTTTTGGCAAATCACTGAAGACAGTTTGGATAAATCTATGAATTTTTACAATATTGATAATTCAATGAGATCAGAACTATTAAATTTATATAAAGTGCTTTCACCATTTACAGAAGTAAGGGGTGCTCTAAAAAAATTAAAACAATCAAATTATAAATTAGCAATTCTATCAAATGGTACACCTGACCTTTTAAATGAACTTGTAGTCAGCAATCAATTAAAAGATATTTTTGATGATATTTTTTCTGTAGAAGAAGCTGGTATTTTTAAACCAGATTCAAAAGTATACGATCTTCCAATAAATAAATATAATATTGAAAAGAATGAAGTATTATTCCTAAGTGCAAATACATGGGATGTATCTGGTGCAGGGAATTATGGATACAACACAGTTTGGGTGAATAGAAATAATAATATTTTTGATAAATTAGATTTTGAACCTAACCAACAAATAAGTAATTTATCAGAATTGCTTGATTTAATTTAGATATATCCTATATGAAAGGCATGAAAGATATCGAAGTAGAAAAAATTATAGATCCAACACCAGCATCAGATGGTGCAGGAGTTAAATTAAAAAGAAGTATTGGTGTTGAACCAAATTATTATGATCCATTTTTAATGTTAGATGAATTTGGATCAGAAAATAAAGATGATTATATCGCAGGCTTTCCTCCTCATCCACACAGAGGAATTGAAACAGTTACATACATGTTAGCTGGGAGTTTTGAACATAAAGATAGCACAGGTGGTCAAGGAAAAATGACTGCAGGAGATGTACAATGGATGAAAACTGGCAGTGGAATAATTCATTCTGAAATGCCAGCTATGAATGATGGAAAACTTCATGGTTTTCAATTATGGATTAATATGCCTGCTAGCGAAAAGATGAGCAAACCAGAATACCATTATATAGACTCTGATAGGATGAGCACACATAAGGATGAAGATAAATTTATAAAAGTAATAGCTGGAAAGTTTAAAAATTCTGAAGGTCCAATAAAAAAACACAATGTCGATCCAATTTATTTTGATGTAGAATTAAATAAGAGTAAAATTTTTAATCATCAAGTTCCATACACACACAATTCATTCATATATCTAATTGAAGGTGAAATAGAAATTGGAAACAATAAACATGAAAGTGTTAAAGACTCTACTTTAATTTTATTATCTAAAGGTGAAAACTTGAAAGTAACTGCTTTAACAAATGCTAAATTTTTACTAATATCTGGAAAACCGATAGGAGAACAGATTGCAAGAGGTGGCCCATTCGTCATGAATACCAAACAAGAAATACTTCAAGCAATTGATGATTACCATAATGGTAATTTCGTAAAGTAAATATGAAAGCTATAAGATTTGAAAAGTTTGGAGGTCCAGAAGTCTTAGAATACAAGGATATTGAAATTGGTAAACCTGGTCCAAAGGAAGTTCTAGTTAAAAATTTGTCAGTTGGACTCAATTATATTGATGTTTACCATCGAACAGGTTTGTATCCAATTGAATTACCAAGTGGACTTGGATTGGAAGCATCTGGAGTAGTTGAAGAAATTGGCTCAGAAGTAAGTCTTTTTAAAGTTGGAGATCGAGTAAGTCACGCATCTGCTCCGATAAGTGGATACTCAGAAAAACAAATAATGCCAGAAGAAAAATTAGTTACCGTGCCTGAAGGTATTTCAGATGAAATAGCCTCTTGTATTTTATTAAAAGGCATAACATCAGAATATTTATTACATAGGTCATATGCTGTAAAAAAAGGAGATAAAGTTTTATTTCATGCTGCAGCTGGTGGTGTTGGTCAAATATTATGTCAGTGGGCTAATGCTTTAGGATGTGAAGTTATTGGAACAGTTGGATCTAAAGAAAAAGTTGAAATAGCAAAAAAAAATGGGTGTCATCATGTTATCAATTATACAGATCATAATTTTGTGGAAGAAGTTGAAAAAATAGTAGGTAAAAACGCAATAGATGTTGTTTATGACGGTGTAGGAGCAAAAACTTTTGAAGGGTCAATAGAATGTTTAAAAATTAGAGGGATGATGGTAGCATTTGGAAATGCATCTGGTTATGTTCACACTATAGATGTTAAAAAACATATAAATACAAAAGGTCTTTTTTTTACAAGACCGTCAATAATGCATTATACAATTACAAGAGATGAATTAGAAAAATCTGCTGAATTGGTTTTTGATGCAGTTCTCTCAGGGAAGATAAAAATTGAAGTTTCTAAAAAATACAAATTAAGTGAAGCTAAACAAGCTCATATAGATTTGGAGAATAGGGTTTTAACAGGACCAGCCGTTATTATTCCTTAAATTGATCATCCATATCTGAGAGATGAAGTCTTAACGCTCTAGTAGAGATTTGTATTTCTCTTATAAAAAATATTATTGATACCATCATCGATAAACAACAAGAGCCAAAAATTATTCTAGCTAAAAAATATGTCTCTAAATAAAGAGCAAAAACTGTAAGCATATTAAATAAGAAACCAAATGCTGCAAAAAGTATAGTAATCCTTAAATTTTTTACTCTATCATTTAAATTAATTAGCTGCTGCTTCCACTCTGGTGGAGTATGCTTTTCAAAAACATATTCATCGTGTATTTTTCTAATCAAACCACTTAATGTATGAAATCTATTACTATAGACAGCCATAATTAAAGGGATGGCGGGAAACATTAATGCGGTAACAGTGTAATCAATATTCATGCGAATCAATTTGATTATGAATCTACGCTTTGTTATTTACAAGTAAATTATGTCAGAAAAGGTTAAAATTTTCATTGAATTAACAAGACTTAATAAACCAATTGGTTTCATGCTTTTATTTTGGCCATGTATTTGGGGTTTAACAATTTCATATGATTTTTCTCTTTCTTTAAATACTTATTTTGTTTACGCTTTTTTATTTTTTTCTGGATCTATTCTTATGAGATCAGCAGGATGTATTGTTAACGATATAAGTGATAGAAAAATTGATAAGTTAGTCGAAAGAACAAAAAATAGACCAATCGCGTCAGAAAAAATTTCAGTATTTAATGCTGCAATATATGCCGCAATTTTATGTTTAATTGCGTTTATAGTTTTAATAAATTTTAACAAATTTACTATTTATATGGCACTTCTTTCAATGCCATTGGCTTTTACATATCCATTAATGAAAAGATTTACTTACTGGCCTCAACTTTTTTTAGGTATTACTTTTAATTACGGTCTAGTTTTGGCATGGATATCCATTCAAAATGAAGTTTCTATAGTACCAATTATATTTTACTTAGGAGCCACATTTTGGACATTAGGTTACGACACAATATATGGATATCAAGATATTAATGATGATGAAATAATTGGAGTTAAATCAACATCGATTAAATTTAAAAATAACCCAAAAAAATTTATATCGTTTTGTTACATTATATTTTTAATATCATTGTTTCTTGTTGGTTATAAAATGAATTTTAATTATTTATATTATATTGCTTTAATAGTGCCTTTAACTCATTTGTTAATTTTTCAATCTCTTAAATTAAAAACTGAAAGTGGGAATGACTGCTTAGCAAAATTTAAAAGCAACAATCTTTTGGGTCTTATTATTTTAATAATTTTGTTATTAGGAAAATTAACTTAATGAAAAATATTGATATAATAAAAAGATTGTACAATGACTATACATCAAAACATCTTAACAAAATAATACTTGCTATATTTTTTTCTATTTTGGTTGCTGGTGCCACATCAGCAACGGCATGGTTACTAGATCCTGCAATAGAAAAAATTTTTATAAATAAAGATCAAACTTTAATTTTTGTAATCCCGCTTTTGATAATAGTGGCCTTTGCTACCAAAGGTATATCTTTATATTTAGCAAAAATTTTGATGATAAAAACTGCTGAAGAAGTAAAAAAGAATATTCAAATTGATATGCTATCTTCTTTTATTAAGTCTGATACTGAAAAAATTGAAGATAAACATTCAGGAAAATATATTTCAAATTTAAACTTTGATGTAAATCAAATAACTGGGATGTTAAGTAATGCAGTTTTAAACTTGTTTAAAGATGGATTAACTCTTATTGGTTTATTATTTGTAATGTTCTTTCAAAATTGGAAACTTTCTCTAATAGCCTTGATAATGCTTCCTATAGCATCAATTACTGCAAAAAAGTTAGGTAAACGTATTGTAAAAGTTGCAACAGAAGCACAAGAAAAATCTGGTGATTTAAACAAATATTTAATTGATCTTTTTAAAAACCATAAAATTATAAAAATCTTCCAAAGAGAAAATTATGAGAATGAAAGATCGGAAAAATTTGTAAATGACCTTAAAGAAAAAACAATAAAAATTCATAGTGTATTTATAAGGTCAACACCTATTATGGAAGTTGTAACTGGAATTATGATAGCAATATTAATTTTTTATTCTGGTAAATTAATTATGAATGATCAATTGAGTATAAATAATTTCTTTTCTTTTTTAGCTGCAATGATGCTTGCATATCAACCGGTCAAATCTTTGGCGAACGTGAATGTTGCTTTTGGTCAAGGTTTGTCTGCTGGAAAAAGAATACTACCTATTATAGATCAAGAAAATACAATATTGGTCAACGAAAATGGAAATTTATTAGAGATAAAAGATGCTTCTATAGAATTTAAAAATATTAATTTTAGTTACAAATCAAACCTTAAAAATATTGTTCTTAAAAATATTAATATCAGTATTATTGGAAAAAAAATGACAGCTTTAGTAGGTCATAGTGGATCTGGGAAATCTACTTTATTAAATTTGATACCAAGAATTTATGATGCTGATTCAGGCGAGATCACAATAGATAATCAAAAGATAAAAAGCTTAAATCTGAATTCATTAAGAAAAGAGATATCTATCGTTGATCAAAATACCACTCTTTTTGATGATACTATTTTTAATAACATTAAGTACGCAAAACCAGATGCAAAAAATGATGAAATTTTTAGTGCTGCAAAAATATCAATGTGCACTGATTTTATAGAAAAACTAGATAATAAATTCCAGACGGTAATTGGAGAAAATGGTGTGAAATTGTCTGGCGGGGAGAAACAAAGACTTTCGATTGCCAGAGCGCTTTTGAAAAACAGCAAAATAATACTTTTAGATGAAGCAACGTCGTCACTCGACTCTGAAACAGAAGAAAAAATACAAAAAGCAATAGAAGAATTGACAAAAAATAAGACGACCATAGTTATTGCACATAGACTATCAACAATTCTCAATTCAGAAAGAATTTATGTAATTGATAAAGGATCGGTAGAGTCATCTGGAAAACATAATGAGCTAATAAAAAATTCATCACTTTATAAAAATTTCTATGAAAGGCAGATTAAAAGTAATTAATGTATTTATTATACAATATATTTGGAGTCATTTTTTTTTTAATCTCACCGTTTATATTATTTATTAGAATAGCTAATGGAAAAGAGGATATAAAAAGAATTTTGGAAAAATATTCTTATTATAATAAAAAAAATTCTGATACTACTTTATGGTTTCATGGTGCAAGTGTTGGTGAAATCATGAGCATTCTTCCTTTGATAAATAAGTTTGAAAAAGATAAATCTATTAAGAGAATTTTACTTACATCTTCTACTGTAAGCTCTGCTTCAATAATTAAAAAAAAATCATTAAAGAAAACAACACATGTTTATTACCCATTTGATATTGGATTTATATGTAATAATTTTTTAGATAAATGGAGCCCAAAAATAGCAATTTTTGTTGATTCAGAAATCTGGCCAAATATGTATAAAAAAATAAATGCAAGAAAAATTCCTCTGATTTTAATTAATGCTAGGATCACAAGTAAAAGTTTTAAAAGGTGGCAAATCTTTCCATCTTTTGCAAAGGATATTTTCAGTAAAATAACTATTGCTTTACCTCAAAATCAAGAAACAAAAAATTATTTAAAAAAATTAGGTGTAAAAAATATTAAATTTATTGGAAATTTAAAGTATTTTAAAAATTTTAAACAAAACTCTAAAACAAATATTCAAAAGTATTTTAAAAATAGAAAAGTATTATGTGCTGCTAGCACTCATTATAATGAAGAGAAAATCATAGGAAAATTACATTTGAAATTAAAGAAAGATTTTAAAAATTTAATAACAATATTAGTTCCAAGACATATAAATAGGTCAGAAGAAATAAAGCAAGAACTTAAAAAATTAAAACTAATAGTTATTGAGAGATCAAGTGGACTTAAGCCGTCAACTGATTGCGATGTATACATCGTTGATACTTATGGAGAAATGTCAAATTTTTTAGAACTTTCAAATGTAACATTTATCGGAGGGTCTATAGTAAACCATGGAGGACAAAATCCATTGGAAGCTGTAAGAATGGGTAATTACGTGATGCATGGTAAAAAAGTAAATAATTTTAAGGAAATATATAAGGAATTAAAAAGTTTAAAAATATCCTCAGAGGTTAAAAATTTTGATCAAATGGCAAAAGTATTTGTAAAAAATCATAATTACAAAATATCAAATAGAAAAATTAATAAAATTAATTATTTAGGTTCTAAAATTTTTGAAAACAACGTTAAAGAAATTAAAAATTATTTATAATGAAAGTAAAAAGACCCATTTTTTGGGATAGTTTCAATTTCATATCATTATTGCTCTTACCGTTTAGTTTGATAACAATTATTTTTAATTTTTTTAAATCTTTAAGTCTTAAAAAATTTTTCAAAATAAAAACAATCTGTGTTGGAAATATTTACTTAGGCGGAACTGGAAAAACACCTTTAGTTTTAAAAATAAATGACATGTTAAAATATAAGTTTAAAACTGTGTTTATTAAGAAAAAATATATTGATCAAATTGATGAACAAAATATTTTATCAAAATATGGAAATCTAATTTGTTTAAGTTTTAGAGATATCGCGCTTAAAATTGCTGAACAAAAAAAATATCAACTAGCTATTTTAGATGATGGTTTACAAGATAAAAGTTTAAATTATGATATTTCTATCGCTTGCTTTAATAGTTCAGAACTAGTGGGAAATGGGCTGGTTTTGCCTGCTGGACCTTTAAGGGAAAGAATTAAAAATATTTTAAATTATGATCTTGCATTTCTTAATGGTGAAAAAAATAATAAAAGTTTCGAAAAAACTTTAAAGAAATTAAATCCAAATTTAAAAATATTTAGGGCGAAATACTCTCCAAAAAATCTTAAGTCTTTTAAATTTAAAAATAATTTTCTAATTTTTTCAGGCATAGGTAATCCTTTGGAATTTCAACAAACATTAAAAAAATATAATTTTAAGATAAAAAAAATAATGACCTTTCCTGACCATTATAAATATAAGAGTTCTGATATAAATAATATAAAAAATATAGCTAAGAGTAATAAATTAAAAATTATAACAACAGAAAAAGATTACAATCGATTATCAAATATACAAAAAAAAAATATCCAATTTCTAAAAATAGAATTAAAAATTGAAAAAGAAAAAGAATTTAGAAATTTTTTATTAAAGAAATTATGAGAAAGTTTTTTTATTTAATTGAATTTATTTTAATAAAGTTGTTTTTTTTTATACTAATTATAATTGGTTATAAAAATGGATCTAATTTAGGAGATTTTATTGGACGCTTGTTTGGGCCCATATTTAGATCAAAAAAATTAATTGAAAATAATTTGGAACAATCTGGTATTGTGGACAAAAAAAATTACAGCAAGATTATCAGAAAAATATATGGTAACTACGGAAGAATACTTGCTGAATATCCTTTTCTTAAAGCATTTAGAAATAACCAATTAAATAAATTTATTGAAATAGATGGTCTTGAGAACCTTGATAAAATTAAAAAAGAAAAAAAACGAGTTGTTTTTATATCTGGTCATTTCAATAATTTCGAGTTGATGGCGCTCCAAATAGAAAAAGCTGGAATAAATTTATGTGCTATTTATAGACCGTTGAATAACTTATTCCTTAATAAAACAATGGAAGAAATAAGAGAAAATTTTATATGCAAAAATCAAATTAAAAAAGGAAGATCGGGCACAAGACAGATTATTGAAAATTTAAAAAAAGGCAATTCAGTAGCTCTGATGATAGACCAAAGAGTCAGAGAGGGTATGAAAGTTAATTTTTTTGGTAAACCGGCTAGTACCACAACTATACCTGCACAGTTAATTAAAAAATATAAATGCGATTTAGTGCCTATTTACATAGAGAGAAGAAGAAACAATTATTTTAAAATGTTCGTTTCAGAACCAATTAAAATTGGTAACAATAAATCAATTAAAGAGATAACTGAACATCTTAATAAGATACTCGAAAAAATGATTTTAAAAAATGTAGACCAGTGGATCTGGACACATGATAGGTGGAAAAAATAATCAGTTTTTATTTAATAAATCTCTTTTCATTGAAGCCTCAACATATGAAAAGTAGGCTTCCTGTTCCTCAACGTTCCAGTAAGTTAAATTTTCAAGAGGTATTTTTTTTTGTGAAACTGCACAGATCACATGATCTCCATCTTCAATTATTTCAAAATTGTTTGCTAAGTATTTTAATTTAGCTAACTTATTTAACATATTTAAGATATATATTTACTAAATGAAAATTGCAATTATAGGCAGCGGGGGACGAGAGCATGCTTTGGTTAATCAATTAAGTATTTCAAAAAAAATAACAAAATTATACTCAATACCTGGTAATGCTGGTACTAAAGAAATATCTACAAATATTGATCTCAATTTAGAGAATTTTCATGAATTATATGATTTTATCAATAAAGAACAAATTGAATTAGTAGTTGTTGGTCCAGAAAAACCATTAGTCGAAGGAATGGTGGACTTCCTTGAGTCAAAAAATATTAAAGTTTTTGGTCCTAGAAAAAAAGTCGCTCAATTAGAAGGATCAAAAATATTTACAAAAGAAATTTGTAAAAAATTTAATATACCAACTGCTAAATTTAGAATTTGTAAATCCAAAGAAGATTCATTTGTATTTGTATCATCTTCCAACTTTCCTCTTGTTGTAAAGGCAGATGTTCTTGCAGCAGGCAAAGGTGTTTATATTTGTCAAAATGTTGATGAGGCAAAAACAGCTATTAATGAAATATTTGATGGTAAATTTGGGCAAGCAGATCAAGTATTAATCGAAGAGTTCCTCGAAGGTGAAGAGATGAGTTTTTTTATTATTTCTGATGGAATTAGTTATAAAACTTTTAATACAGCCCAAGACCATAAAAGAGTTGGCGAGGGTGATATAGGTAAGAATACAGGAGGAATGGGAGCTTATTCACCCTCAAACTTAATTAACAATGATTTAGAAAGTAAAATTTTAAAAAAAATAATTGAACCAACTTTAAAAGCTATAAGTGAAATGGATGAGAAGTATATTGGCTTTCTATATGCAGGTTTGATGGTAAAAAATAATGAACCTTACTTAATTGAATATAACGTAAGAATGGGTGATCCTGAATGTCAAACTATATTACCTTTAATTGAGAGTGATTTATTAGAAATAATAGATGCTTGTTGTAATTCAAAATTAGAAAATCAAGAGATAAAATGGAAAAATAAAAAAAGTATGTGCATTGCATTGTGCTCCAAAGGTTATCCTGAAAAATATAATAAGAATGTTGAAATTAAAAATTTAAAAGAATTCAAATCAACTAAAGATAATTTTATTTTTCATGCTGGAACAAAAAGTTCTGGAAATAAAATTTTAGCAGTTGGTGGTAGAGTAATAAATTTTGTGAATATCTCAGATAGCTATGCATCAAGCAGAAAAGAAATCATCAATCAGATTAAGAAATTGAATTGGAAAGATGGTTTTTATAGATCGGATATAGGTCATAAAGTCATAGATAAATGAGAGTAATAGGTGGAAAACTTAAGGGGAAGTTAATTCATAATCCTACAGACAAAACAACAAGACCATTAAAAGATATGGTTAGAGAGTCGATATTTAATATTTTAGAGCATTCTAGTAATGAAAAAATTAATTTCAAAAACGACATTGTTTTAGATTTATTTTCAGGTTCTGGATCGTTTGGTATTGAATGTTTGTCAAGAGGAGTAAAAAAAGTGTATTTTTTTGAAAATTACAAACCTTCTATAAAAATTTTAGAGAAAAATCTTAAAGAATTAGATATTGATAAAAACTCATTCATAAATGAAATAAACGCATACGAAATTTCAACAGAAAATGTAGACAATGAGAAAATTGATTTAATTTATTTGGACCCTCCATTTAAAGATAAAAATATAAATAAATTATTAAAAAAAATTAAAGACTTAAAAATAGCTCATAATAATACTCTAATAGTGATTCATAGAAATAAAAAGTTTAAAGAAGAATTTATTGCAGATTTTAAAGTATTGAGAGAAAAAACTTATGGATTATCAAAAATAATATTTGGTAAGTTATTTTCTTAGAATATTTCTTGTTTCAATTTTTATTAATTCAACAGAAGGTTGGTTAATAGGATTTACATTTGATAATGTGCTTAACATTAAAGTTTCTAATATAAAAAATGTAAAAAGCTCACCAAGTGTTTCCTCATTTCTGTTAATAATTTCAAAGCTTCTAAAAGAAAATTTTTTCTTACTAAATACATTTTGAGTAGCTTTTTTTTGAGCTTGTAATAACTGATCAACATTTTTTTTGTTAATATGTTTTAATTCATTAATTAAAAAATTTTTATTAAATTTAAATGAAGATTTCTCTCTTGAACTAAAAAAACTGAAGAAATTATTTTTAGGACCATCTAAGTAAAGTTGTAGAAGACTATGATTATCCTTTGGCATGGTAGAAATGATTGGGAAGAAGCCCTTACCTTTTTTTCCTAAACTCTCTGCAGATAATTGCTGGTACCATTTTAAAAAGTTATTTAATTTTTCATCATAATTTAAAATTACAGAATTTTTTTTTCCTCGAGTAACATTCGAGTGAATAGATGATACATTATGAATTAAATAATTCATGAAACTTTTATTTTTTATTAAGTAATTTAATCTTTTAAATTTTTTTTCATTTAGTCCCATTAACTCAGCAGGAACCATTCCAACTTCAGACAATACTGAATATCTTCCTCCAATGTAATTTTTATGATCTATAATGTCAGATCTAATCTTGTTCGCAATTAATCTTAGTATATTTTTTTTATTTTCTGTAATTATTAAGTTATTATTTTTTTTTTGTTTAGATAAGATTTGATTTAAATTTGATACCGTCTCTAAAGTATTTCCCGATTTAGATATTACAATATTTAAACGTTTTTTTTTCGATTTTGAAATTTTAAAATTCTGCAAGTTGTTAAAAAAGAAAAATTTTTTTTTTATTTTATGTTCAAGAAAATCATATATAGCTTGAGCGCCTAAAACTGATCCACCCATACCTACTAAATTAAACTCAGTATATTTTTTTAAATTTTTTAAATCTTTTTTTTTATATGAATAACTGTAATTATTTGTCAAAGATTTCAATAGCGGATATTTTTGAAACACTATTTTAAAGTTAAATAAATTAGCAAGTCTTTTTTTATTTAATAATTTTTTTTTATTACTAAAATTTTTATAAATAATACTTTTTGTCTCCATTATTTACTTAATTTTTTCTTTCATATTATTTAATAAATCAGACCCACTGCTTGAATCTTTATTATCATTATCTTTTATTTTAAGTAGATCTTTTACATCTTCGTTGCTTATCTGATTATTTATCTCCAAATCTTGTCCAGGAACAGGAAGCTTATCCATATCTGGAGGCATACGCAGTGGGTTTTTTTTTTTAACTAAAAACTCGTCGCTTTGTTCAGATCTTTTTTTCCCTTCGAATGCATCTTTAAAACCCGAACAATATGAAAGAAAAGGCAAAATACAAATTAATAAAAATATTTTAAATCTATTTTTTTTCATTGTTTTTCTTATAAAATATAAATTCGATGAAAATAAGACATATAATTCCAATAGTTATAAATATATCTGCAACATTAAAAATAAACCAATGATACCCTGCATAATTTAAATCAATGAAGTCTGGTACAGCTTTATAGTAAAATCTGTCAAACAAATTTCCTAGTGATCCGCCAAGAATAATCATTAGAAAAAAGGATTTAATTTTGGTTTCAATAAGTGCAAAATACAATATTAAAAAGTTTATTATGATAATAATAAAAGTGAAAAAATTGTAAAAAAAATTACTTTCTGAAGAAAATAAACCAAATCCTATCCCTGTATTCCAAACTAAATAGATATTTAAAAATTGATTTATATAAAGATCAACTTGTCCTTCATTATTTAAGATATTTAGAATATAAATTTTTGATAGTCTATCTAAAGCAAAACAAACAACTAAAAATACAAAACCTATAAGAAGTTTATTTAATTTTTCATTTCCCATTAGTATTTAAAAGTCCACAATTTGGTCTTTCACAACTCGTTTCAAAAATTTTCCAACAAATAGGACATTTATTTCCTTGGGCCTTTTTTGCAACTACATCAATACTATTTTTTAAATTTTCATCTTTAATTACAGAGGCAGATGAGGTTATACAAATTTCAGAAAAATTAATATTTTTTGCCTTATCGTAAAATTCTTTATTTAATTTTATCTCAATTGTTGCTTCTAAACTTGAACCAATTGACTTTTCGGCTCTCATATTCTCTATTGAAATATTTGCCTCATCTCTAATTTTTTTAACATAATCCCAATCTGAGCTAAGTTCTTCATCGTTCCAAGAATTAGGAACTGAAACGAAATTTTGTAAATGGATACTTTGGCTATCTTTTTCCTTTTTAACTAGTTGATAAATTTCTTCAGTTGTAAATGATAATATTGGTGCAAACCATTTTAGGAGACACTGCAAAATAATATTTAAAAGAGTTATACAGTTCTTTCTTTTATCGGAATTTAAAGCATCACAATATAGAGTATCTTTCCTGATATCGAAATAAAAAGCAGAAAGCTCTACTGTGCAAAAATTTAGTAATTCTTTGTATAAATTATGGAAGTTATAAACTTTAAAATTATTTTTAAAATTCTCATTTATTGTATAAATTCTATGAAGCATAAATTTTTCAAGAGAATCAAAGTTTTCAAATTTAACTTTTTCTAGATCAAGATTTTCGTATTGATCTTGAATATTTCCTAATAGATATCTAAATGTATTTCTAATTTTTCTATAAGACTCAGCGTGTTGATCTAAAATTGAATAATCTATTCTTAAATCTTCAGCATAATTTGAAGATGCAACCCAAATTCTTAATATATCAGCTCCATATTTTTTTAATATATCTTGTGGAGCAATTACGTTACCTGTTGACTTTGACATTTTTAGACCCTTTCCATCTACGACAAAACCATGAGAAAGAATGCTTTCAAATGGAGCGACTCCTCTTGTTCCACATGATTCAAGTAATGAGGAGTGAAACCATCCTCTATGTTGATCTGAGCCCTCTAAATACATAGATGCTGGCCATTTAAGGTCGTCTCTTTTCTCTAAAACAAAAGAGTGAGTGGATCCACTGTCAAACCAAACTTCAACTATGTCTGATAATTTTTCATAATCTTCTGCTTTATACTTGTCTCCAAGAAAGATCTGATAATCGTCATTAAACCAACAATCAGAACCTTCTTTTTCATAAATTTTTGCAATATTTTCAAATACTTCATCATCAACTAAAACATCACCAGTTTTTTTTGAAATAAAAATTGGTAGTGGCACACCCCAAACTCTTTGTCTTGATACACACCAGTCTGGTCTAGTTTCAATCATTGATTTTATTCTCTCTTTTCCTTTGGAAGGATAAAAATCTGTATTATCGATAGCTTTTAATGCTTTATCTCTTAACCCGTGACTTTCCATTGATATAAACCATTGTGGCGTTGCCCTATGAACTAGTGGAGCTTTTGATCTCCAAGAATGAGGATAAGAGTGAGTTAGTTTTCCATTTGTTACTAAATTTTTTTGTTCATCTAATTTTTCTATAATTAAGTTATTAGCCTTAAAAATATGTAAACCTTCAAAAAGTTTAATTTCACTTGTATATTTTCCATCACCATCAACTGTTTCAATTGCTTTGATATTATTATTTAAACAAAGATTGAAGTCATCTGGTCCATGGCTCGGAGCACAATGTACAATACCTGTTCCTTGTTCAGTGGTGACAAAATTAGCCTCAAGCATAGGAATATCATAATTATATTCCATTTTAGAAAATGGATGACTGCAAATAGTTCCATTTAAATCTTTTCCTAAAAATTCGTTTAAAACTTTAATATTTTCTATAGAGGTATCTTTTTTAAAAGGTTCTAATAAATCTTTTGCAATTACAATTTTTCTGTTAACAAAATTTTTGTTATCATTAATTTCAAGCAATACATATTTAAGGCTAGCATTGTAAGCTAATGCTTTATTTGCAGGAATAGTCCAGGGAGTTGTAGTCCAAATTATTACGTCAGCACCTTTAATTATATCTAAATTTGAAAATTTCACTTTAAATGCAGCATAAATAGTATCTGAAACATGATCCATGTATTCAACCTCAGCATCAGCTAAAGCTGTTTTTTCAACAGTAGACCAAAGAACTGGCTTGTAACCTCTATAAAGGCTTCCTTCTTTAAGAAATTTTCCAAGTTCTCTGACTATTTGAGCTTCAGCATCAAATGACATTGTTGAATAGTAGTTTTCCCAATCACCAATTACCCCAAGTCTTGTAAATTCTCCTTTATGAACATCTATCCATTTGTTTGCAAACTCCCTACATTCTTTTCTGAATTCAATTATTGGAACATCATTTTTATTTTTTTTATTCTTTTTATATTGTTCTTCAATTTTCCACTCGATAGGCAACCCATGGCAATCCCATCCAGGAACATAAACTGAGTCCTTTCCATCCATTTGATGAAATTTTGTAATTATGTCTTTTAAAATTTTATTCAAAGCGGTACCCATATGAATATTTCCATTTGCATATGGAGGCCCATCATGGAGCACAAATTTTTCTTGCCCTTTGCTTTTTTTTCTTAACAAATTGTACAGGTCAATTTTCTTCCAAAATTCAATGTAATTTGGCTCCTTATTTGGCAAATTTGCCTTCATTGAGAATTTTGTTTTAGGTAGATTTATATGTTCCTTGCTCATGATATTTTATCTTTTGGCTATTTTAATATCTTTCTTTATCTGTTTTTTTAAAGCATCAATATTTTTAAATTTGGTTTCTCCTCTAATAAATTTTGTAAAATTAATAGTTAGATTTTTATTATAAAGATTTCCAGAAAATTTAAATAAATTTACCTCTAATAATAATTTTTTTTGATTAAAAGTAGGCCTATAACCAATATTTGCTATTCCTTTGATCTTTTTTCTGTTTTTTTCGATATAAACATCAACTGCATAAACTCCTACTTTTGGTATTACATAGTTTTTTATATTTATGTTACACGTCGGAAAACCAATTTTTCTTCCCATCATTCTACCCTTTTCAACGACACCTTCTATTGACCAATTTCTAGATAAAAGTTGATTTGCAATTTTTATATTACCATTTTCGATTAATTTTCTTATTAATGTTGAAGAGATAATTTTATTTTTTTTATATAATGGTTTTGGGTTAATTAATTTATAATCATATTTCTTTTGAAGTTTTTTTAATAGATTTACGTCCCCCTCTCTCTTATTTCCAAATCTAAAATTATTACTAACAAAAATATAATCTGCACTTAACTTTTTGCATAAAATATTTTTTATAAAATCATGACAAGATATTTTAGAGAATTTTTTATCAAATTTTTTATTTATTAAAAAATCAACGTTATAATCATTAAAATATCTGCTTTTTTGATTAAGATTTGAAAGTCGATAATTCGTAATACTTTTATTAAAGTACATTTTTGGTATTGGATCAAATGTCACCACTCCAATTTTAGAATTATATTTTTTTTTATATTTTTTTGCTTCTTTGAATAATTTTTGATGTCCTAAGTGTAATCCATCGAAATTACCGATTAGTATCATGGCATTTTGATGTTTTTTTAAAATCTCAAAATTTTTATAAATTTTAATTTTGTTCACCATTTTAATTTTGTTTGAGTGTAATTCACACTCACTCCATATTTTTTTTCTAATTTATCAATATTTAAACTACTTAATTCTTTTTTATGTATACCACTCGTTATTAACAAATTGTCAAAATTTTGAATATTAGCTCCTTTTATATCTGTATTCATATTATCTCCGATACATAAAACATTTTTACCATTTATGTTAGCAGATAAATTATAAACTGGAGGATAAGGTTTTCCAAAGTAAATTACTTTCCCACCAATTTCCTCAAATATTTTTGCAACTGATCCAGCGCAAAACTCTCTAACATCTCCTCTATCAACAATTAGGTCTGGATTAGTACACACAAATTTTTTATTTGAAAATTTCTCAAGTAAATCTTTATAATATTCAAGTTTTGTCTCATGATCTTCAAATAACCCTGTGCAAATAAAATAATCAGCTTGACTAATATTACTAACTTTATTTTGTTCAAATCTTTTAAATAAGTCAAAATCTCTTGGTGGTCCAATATGATAAAATTTTGCATTTAGAAAATTTTCCATTAAATATTTTAATGAAGCTTCTCCTGAGGTGTATACATCTTCATAATATTTTTTGAGTCCCATTTTTTTTAAAAAATCAATAACTGTAGAATTTGGTCTTGGAGCATTGGTAAGTAATACAAACTCTTTATTATTTTTTTTTAAATTTTCTAATACTTCAATAGAATCTTCAAAAATTTGTAATCCGTTATGGATCACTCCCCATATGTCGATAAAAAATAATTCGTAACTATTTATTTTAGATCTTAATCCATCTTTGTCTAAGTTTTGGGGCATACTTGAGGTATAGCTTAAAAATATGCTTTATTCTTGGGTTTTTTAGACCATAATTTTTATTCAAGATCTTGAAAATTATTAAATATGTCTCTATATGACAGCTAATTTAAAGGAGAATTCGTATGAAGTTTAAACCGTTACATGACCGTGTTTTAATAGAAGTTTTAGATAGCAGCGAAAAAACTGCTGGTGGCATAATTATTCCAGATACAGCTCAAGAAAAACCTCAAGAAGGTAAAGTTGTTGCTGTCGGCGGAGGTGCAAAAACTGAAGATGGAAAACTAATACCTATGGACGTTAAAGTAGGAGATAAAGTTTTATTCGGTAAGTGGTCAGGAACAGAAGTTAAAATTGATGGTAAAGAGTACAGCATAATGAAAGAATCTGACATTATGGGTATTGCAACAGGTAAATAATTAATAAGGAGAGTTTAGAATGGCTAAAATAGTAAAATTTGATTCAGATGCTAGAGCATCAATGTTAAAGGGAGTTGATATACTTGCCAATACTGTAAAGGTTACTCTTGGACCAAAAGGAAGAAATGTTGTTATAGACAAATCTTATGGTGCCCCAAGAACAACTAAAGATGGTGTTTCAGTTGCAAAAGAAATTGATCTTGATGATAAATTTGAGAATATGGGTGCACAAATGGTTAAAGAAGTTGCCAGCAAAACAAACGATGAAGCTGGTGATGGAACAACAACTGCAACAATATTAGCTCAAGCAATTGTTAAAGAAGGTTGCAAGTATGTAACAGCAGGGATGAATCCAATGGATGTTAAAAGAGGGATTGATGCTGCTGTAGACCATGTAAAAAATAAATTAATTTCGTCAGCTAAAAAAGTAAAAGATAGTGATGAAATTGCACAAGTCGGAACAATTTCAGCAAACGGTGATAAAGAAATTGGTGCAATGATTTCGAAAGCTATGCAAAAGGTTGGTAATGAAGGGGTAATTACTGTTGAAGAAGCTAAAGGAATTGAAACAGAACTTGATGTCGTTGAAGGTATGCAGTTTGATAGAGGGTATCTTTCACCTTATTTTATTACAAATGGTGATAAAATGACTACAGAGTTAGAAAATCCACTCATTCTTCTTCATGAGAAAAAATTAACAAATCTTCAACCAATGGTTCCGCTGTTAGAAGCTGTAGTGCAAGCGGGCAGACCATTAATGATTATTTCAGAGGATGTTGAGGGTGAAGCACTTGCAACACTTGTAGTTAACAAACTAAGAGGTGGTTTAAAAGTTGTTGCCGTTAAGGCTCCTGGTTTTGGAGATAGAAGAAAAGCTATGTTAGAAGACATAGCAATTCTTACAGGTGGACAGGTTATCTCTGAAGATTTAGGAATTAAACTTGAAAATGTTAAACTTAATGATCTTGGATCTGCAAAACGTGTGAAAGTTGATAAGGAAAATAGTACGATTGTAAGTGGAGCAGGTAAGAAATCTGACATTGAAGCAAGATGTGCTCAAATAAAAGCTCAAGTTGAAGAAACAACATCAGACTATGATAGAGAAAAACTACAAGAGAGACTTGCTAAACTAGCAGGTGGTGTAGCTGTGATCAAAGTTGGTGGAGCTACTGAAGTAGAAGTTAAAGAAAGAAAAGATAGAGTTGAGGATGCATTAAACGCTACAAGAGCAGCAGTTGAAGAAGGTATTGTTGTTGGTGGCGGATGTGCATTGCTTTATGCTTCAAAAGAACTTGATAGTCTAAAAGTAAAAGGTGATGATCAAAAAGCTGGTGTAGAAATTGTTAAAAGCGCTTTACAAGCACCTATTAGACAAATCACAACAAATGCAGGTGTTGATGGATCAGTAGTTGTAGGTAAATTATTAGAAACCAACAAGCCTAGCAATGGTTACGATGCACAATCTGAGCAATATGTTGATATGTTTAAAGAAGGTATTATAGATCCAGTTAAAGTTGTAAGAACAGCACTTCAAGATGCTGCTTCTATATCTGGATTGTTAGTAACAACTGAAGCAATGATTGCAGATAAACCAGAAGAAAAAGATGCTGGTGGAGCTGGTATGCCTCCTGGAGGAATGGGTGGTATGGGCGGCATGGGTGGAATGGGAATGTAATCCCCATTTATCTCAAACAAAAATTCAAAAAGGGCAGTTTTTACTGCCCTTTTTTTTTGAATTGAAAAAAAATATTTTGAATATATAAGAACGCGAAAATGACAACAACAATACGTAACATCACCATAATTGCTCACGTTGACCATGGCAAGACTACTTTGATTGATAACTTAATGAAACAGAGTGGTTCTTTCAGAGAAAATGAAATTGTTGATGAAAGACTAATGGACTCTGGAGAACTTGAAAAGGAAAGAGGTATTACAATTCTTGCCAAACCAGCTTCCATAAATTGGAAAGATTCTAGAATTAATATTATTGATACACCTGGACACAGAGATTTTGCTGCAGAAGTTGAAAGAGTTCTTAGTATGGCAGATGGTGCATTATTGTTAATAGACTCAGCCGAAGGGGTAATGCCTCAAACTAAATTTGTATTAGCTAAAGCACTTAAACAAGGCCTTAAACCAATAGTGGTTATTAATAAGTTAGACAAAGCTGACCAAAGGGCTGATGAAGTTTTAAATGAGACTTTTGACTTGTTTGTCAGCTTAGATGCCAACGAGGAGCAATTAGACTTTCCAGTTATTTACGCAAGTGGAAGATCTGGCTGGGCATCCAAAGAAATAGATGGTTCACGAGATAATCTTAATCCTTTATTAGATCTGGTAATAGATCATGTTAAGCCAGCAGAATTTGACAAAACAAAGCCTTTTGCGATGCTTTCGACTCTTTTATATGCAGACAGTTTTTTGGGTAGAAGTTTAGTTGGTAGAATTTCTCAAGGTACTGCAAAAGCAAATCAACAAATCAAGGCAATTAATCTTGATGGAGAAAAAGTTGACGAAGGTAGATTAACAAAAATATTTAGATATGAAGGAACTAAAAAAGTTCCAATAGAAGTTGGTGAAGCTGGAGATATTGTGGTTATTGCTGGATTAGAAAAAGCAAATGTTGCTGATACAATATGTGATACTGAGGTAGATATACCAATTCAAGCAACCCCGATTGATCCTCCAACGATGTCTATTAAGATAACTGTAAATAGTTCTCCATTAGCTGGAACTGAGGGTAAAAAACTTACAAGTACTCAAATTAGAGAGAGATTAGTTCAAGAGGCTCAAAATAATGTTGGGATTTCATTTTCAGAAAATGAAAACAAAGATTCATTTGAAATAAGCGGAAGAGGTGAATTGATGTTAGAAATATTATTGACACAAATGAGACGTGAAGGGTTTGAAATGACAGTATGCCCTCCTAGAGTTTTATTTCAAAAAAATGAAAATGGTGAAAAATTAGAACCCATTGAAGAAATTACTATGGATCTTGACGAAGAATTCTCTTCTAAAGTTATAGACTCCATGAATAAAAGAAAAGGAAAATTAATAGATCTTAAAGATACTGGAAAAAATAAAAAACGATTAATCTTTCATGCGCCAACTAGAGGTTTAATGGGATACACCAGTAGATTTCTTACTCTAACTAAAGGAACAGGAGTAATAAATAGAATATTCCATTCTTATGGAAAATTTGAGGGAGATATGGAAGGCAGAAGAAATGGTGCATTAATTTCTATGGAACAAGGAAAAGCAGTAGCATTTGCAATTTATAATCTACAGGCAAGAGGAGAAATGTTTGTTACTCATAACGATCCAGTTTATTCGGGTATGATTGTTGGATTGTCACCTAAGCCTGGTGATATGATTATAAATGTCATGAAAGGTAAAAAACTTACAAATATGAGGACACAAGGAACAGACGAAAATGTTGTTTTAACCCCCGTAAGAAAGATGTCTATTGCTGAGCAATTGAGCATGTTAAATTCTGATGAAGCACTAGAAATTACTCCAAATTCATGCAGATTAAGGAAAGCTGTACTTGATCCCCACGAGAGAAAAAAGCTCTCTAAATTATCAGAAGCTTCTTAAAAAATTATTATTCAGATTTATTTTTAGTAAAAGGCAGCCACTTTTCAAATGCTGATTTACTAGGCCCATCATATGGAATTGAGTAAGAGTTCGTTCTTGTCAATACTTCAATACCTTTAGAGAAAACAAAAATAAAAACTATTACAAAAACAATTGTCATAATTTTAAATGGATCAAAGTTTTTTGTCTTAAAAACACTAACAGCTTTTGCTTCAGCTCTATGAAATTGTTTAAACGTATAATAAACAGCAAATATTAAACCTATATGAGCAACATAGGTCCCGGCCCAACCAAATGCAAAAGTAGCATACGAAAATACGTATAAGCTAAATACTGTAGTCCATATAAAACTCAAAACTAACAATATTTGTAATCTCACAGTTTTGGGAAGTGCTCTTAAATCGTTTTTACTATCGTCAAAAAGTATATTTGCCGATTCTTTCATCCAATTTTTTATAGACATAATTTATATTTACAATTTTTATTCAATATAAACAATCGACTAATTGTCCACCAAAAACATTTACTTCGTAACTTTATCCACAATATAAATTCCTAAAGCAACAGCAGGACCTATCCCAAATGCAAATATTATAGTGCCCAAACCAACAGTTCCTCCTAAATACCAACCAGATATAACAGCTGAAATTTCTAAAGTAGCTCGAATTAAAGCAATAGGAAGTTGAGTTTTTCTTGTTAGACCTGTCATCAATCCATCTCTTGGACCAGGACCTAAATTTGCAATTAAGTATATTCCACTTCCTAGACCGACAAGCAATACAGAAAATACAGCAAGAATATATTTTGAAAAAGTAGTCAAAGGTGGATCAAAAAGAAAAAGCGTCAAATCAATTATGGCTGCTATAATTAAAATATTTAAAATTGTACCAATTCCTGGTTTTTGCTTTAGTGGAAACCAAAAACCTAAAACAACAATGCTTACTATGAATGTAGATAAGCCAATCGAGATATTTAATATATTTGATAACCCTTCTGCAAGAACAGACCATGGAGAATTACCAGTAGTAGAAACTAATAAAAGACCCTCCCCCAAACCAAATAAAGTTAATCCAACACATAAGAGTATAAAAGTTGTAAATTTAGGTTTTAAATTTAAAGGTTTTTCTGAACTCCAGGATTTTGAGGGAATATTTTTAATGGTTAAAAACATAATTATTTAGACTATTTATCTTTTAAACATAGAAATTCTATATAAAGTTCTAACAAGTTAATTAAAATAATATGAAATAATGAGAAGATTCTTGGTAATTTTGTTGGTTTTATCCTCTCTTTTTTTGCAAGCACATACTGATCACTATAAAAATTATTCAAGTATAGAAATGGAAATTTTTAAAGAAGATGAAAAAATAGGAGAAAGCATTTTTACATTTAAAAAAGAAGAAGATAAATTTATTGTAAAAAATTCAACTAATTTTGAAGTGAAATTATTAGGTGTTACATTATTCTCAATAAAAAGTAGAGGAACTGAAGAATATATTGGAGATCAGTTAATTTCATTTAACTCAGAAACATTTCAAAACGATAAGAGAAAATATGTAAATTTAATTTTTGACGAAAAAAAAGAGAAGTTTATAATTGATGGATCTTCATATAAGGGTGAGGCGGATAAAGAAAATATAATTGGTCATTGGTGGAATCATAGAATTTTGCAAACCGAGACACAAATAAGTCCATTATCTGGAAGTGTAAAAAAACAAAACATAGAATTTTTTGGGAAAAAAAAAATAAAACTTTATAATAAAGAATATAATGTTGAACATTTTAGACTATTTTCTACTGACCCAAATCTACCTGATGATAAAAAATTAAATTTTGAAATATGGTACGATAAGAAAAAAGCTTTAATTATAAAAGTAGCTTATAAGAGAATGGGTCTATGGGAATATAGACTTAAAAAAATTCAATAATTATTTTCCCGCCACTGTCATTTGATTAATCAACAAAGTAGGAGCATTTGTTGAGTACTTCATCTCTAAATCATTTGCTAAAGTAATATTTTTAAACATTTCCTTAAAATTTCCAGCTATAGTTATTTCACTTACCGGGTAAGTTAATTCTCCGTCCTCAACCATAAATCCTGAAGCTCCAACTGAGTAATCTCCAGTAATGATATTGCCTCCGTGGCCTATAGTCTCTGTTATGTATAGAAACTTTTTTTCTAAATTTAGTAAATCCTTGAAACTTAAATCACCATTTTCAAAGTATAAATTTGTTGTTCCTCCAGATCTTCCATTAGATTTTAAATTTAACTTTTTACCGTAATAAGTATCAATTAAATAATTTTTTAAAATACCGTTCTCAACTAGTTTCAAAGAATTGGTTTCGACGCCTTCGCTATCAAAGTTTTGGGAGCCTAATCCTTTTTCAATTTTTGGATCATCGATGATATTAATTGAATTTGGAAAAACTTCAGAATTGATTTGATCTTTTAAAAAAGAAGTTCCTCTTGCAATAGCACTCGCACTTATTGCACTTGCTAGTGTGCTTAATATTCCTTTGGAAATTCTTTTATCGAATATAACCCCAATTTTTTCACTCTTGATTTTTTTTGGGCCTAACTTTTTTATTGCTTTATCAGCAGCTATTTTTCCAATTTCTTCTGGTTTCATCATATCTTGCAAGAATCTTGTGCTACCAAACTCATAATCTCTTTCCATTGCACCATTAATTTTTGATACAGCTACACATGAAGATGAAAAATTTGAGGTTTTGTATCCACTTAAAAAACCATTACTGTTTGCGAGTATAAAATTATTTTTATTTTCAGTAAAACCAGCTTCAGTATTAACTATTTTTTCTTCCGTTGATGCTGTTTCTTCAACTTTATTTAAAAATTCAATCTTTTTATCATTTGGATAATGTGTTTCATCATAGAGATTAAGGTCTCTTATCTCTTTAGACATTAAATCTTTATCTGGTAACGAATTATTTTCATCTGATGGAGTGATTTTTGTAGCGTCAATACAACGTTCTATTAATTTTTCTAAGTTTGATTTAGATAAATCTGATGAATTAATGCTTGATTTTTTTTTCTCTATATAAGTAGTTAAATTAACAGCAAAACTATCTGCTCTATTTGACTCGTCTAATTTTTTGTTTCTAAAACTAACGTTTTCTGAGACAGAGTGAATTACTTTTACACCAACATCTGTGGCTCCTAATTTTTTAGAGTTTTCAATACAATAAGACGCTATATCTTTTAAAAATTCCTGATCCCTTATCATTTGTATTAAAGTTTTGTTCCACCAACGGTCATCTTATTTATAAGAATTGATGGCTGAGCTACTCCTACTGGAACACCTTGTCCAGCTTTCCCGCATGTCCCTATACCTGGATCTAATTTCATATCATTACCGACTAATGAAACTTCTTTTAAAATTGACGGTCCATCTCCAATTAATGTAGCACCTTTGATTGGTGATCCAATTTTACCATTATTGATTTCGTATGCTTCTGTGCAATTAAATACAAATTTTCCTGAAGTTATGTCTACTTGTCCCCCCCCAAAACTTACAGCGAAAATACCTTTATCAACTGAACTTATCATTTCATCTTGCGAATATTTACCTGACAACATCATTGTATTTCTCATTCTTGGTAAAACCACATGTTTATAACTTTCTCTTCTTCCGCTACCTGTTGACTTAGTTCCCATCAAACGAGCGTTTAAACGGTCTTGCATATAGTTTTTTAAAATTCCATTTTCTATTAAAACTGTATTTTCAGTAGGCGTTCCTTCATCATCTATCGTTAAACTTCCTCTTCTTTGATGTAAGGTGCCGTCATCTACAATCGTAACTCCTTCGCTAGCTACTTGCTGCCCCATTAAATTATGAAAAGCTGAAGTTTTTTTTCTATTAAAATCTCCCTCAAGACCGTGTCCGATCGCTTCGTGAATTAAAATTGCCGGCCATCCAGGACCTAAAACAACTTTCATTTCTCCTGCTGGAGCTGGTTTGCTTTCTAAATTCACATTTGCGATTCTAAAAGCTTCATCACAAACATCTTTCCAGCTTCCATCTTTTAGATAATCATCATAACTTTGTCTTCCTCCAACTCCATAAACACCTGTTTCTTTTTTTCCATCTTTATCTAATACTACAGAAACGTTGAATCTGACTAATGGTCTATCATCTTTCAAAACTTGATTATCAGACCTAATAATTTCTATTGATTTATGTTCACCTAAAAAATTTGCAGTTACTTGATTTACAATTGAGCCTTTAGATCTTAAATAGTTATTAACACTGTTCAGCAAATCTATCTTTGAGTCGAAGGTCTTGCTTTCAATAGGATTAATGTTTTCGTAATATTTGCTATTAGTTTTAGGAATTTCATGATTGTAGACTCCTTTTTTTGACTTTAAAGTATCTTTTAAATTTTCGCTTGATTTTCTTAATGATTCCTTTGAAATATCATTAGAATGAGAGTAGGCAACAACTTCTCCTGTTACAGCTCTGAAACCATAACCTTGATCAGAGTTATAAGTTGAGCTCTTTATTTTATTATCATCTAAAACAATAGACTCTGATTTATGATTTTCTAAATATAATTCTCCGTCGTCACAATTTTTTAAGGTTTTGGTAACAATTGCTTCAGCTTGTGATGTATCTATATCTGTATCTTTGAAGAAATTTGACATTCGAAGAATGTAGTAGTGATTATTAATATATCAACTGCTTATTTGGCACATTTGTAAAAATAAAATATTCAAATATAGTTTGATTATGAAGGTTTTTTTTAATAATTCATGCAAAATCTGCAGAGCAGAAATTAATATTTATAAAAAAGAAAAAATAGAAAATTTGAATTGGATAGACATTACTAAAAATAAAAATGCCGAATTAGAAACAAAAAAAACTGATAAAGAGCTACTAAGAAGACTTCATGTGGAACAAGATGGAAAAATCTATGTGGGTATTGATGCTTTTTTACTTATTTGGAAAAGTATTCCAAAATACAAGTTTCTTTATAAATTTTTTAAACTCCCAGTCATTTACCAATTATTTTATGTTGGATATGAAATTGTAGCGTTCTTTTTGTATTTAAAAAATAAACATCAACTAAACTAATTTTGAATAGCGTATAAAATCTGGGTTACAAAAGATAAAAATATAAAAAAAGAGAAAAATAAAATAAAATACATAGCTGTAACTGCTCTATTTCTCTTTCTTCTTAAAATAACAAATTTTTTATCATCAAGAAAAGAAATATCTCTATCACCTGGCACTGGATAATCATAACTCCATCTCCATAAAGATGAACCAAATCTTTTATCTAGTTTATTGTAATAATTTACCCAAGCCAATGACCACATAAACATTAAAAATAAAAATGTTAAAGCTAAAAAAGTTGAGAACATAAATATATTAAATTATATTAAATTTTTTTTATATGTCTATCTGGGGAAGTTTAATTGGTGGAATGATCGGTTTTTCTTTAGGAGGACCGTTTGGGATGCTATTAGGTTCCTTAATTGGTGGAAAAGTATCAAGATCAAGATCGTCATTTAAATCTTTTGCACAACCTCAACAAGTTTTTGCATTAGCTCTTATAGTTTTATCAGCTAAACTGAGTAAAGCAGACGGTCAGGTCAGTAGAGAGGAATTAATAGCGGTAAAAGATAAACTCAAAATTCCAGAACATGAATTAGATCAAGTTGGAAAAATTTTTAATAAAGCTAAAGAAGAAAGCACTGGTTACGAACCATATGCAAAACAAATAGCTCAGATCTATCAGAGAAATATAAATGTGTTGGAAGAAGTCATTAATATATTATTTTATATTGCAGAAGCTGATGGAAATATAAGTGATCAAGAATTTAGAATGATACAACATGTTTCTCAACTATTTGGTCTTAGTGATGCCCAGTTCAATGGAATAGTTGAGGGTAGGAAATCATCAGATAAACTCAATCCATATGTGGTATTAGAGAGTAAACCTGATGATAATCTTACAGATATTAGAAAAAGATATTTAAAATTAAGTAAAGAACATCATCCTGACTTACTTCTAAGTAAAGGAGTTCCTCAGGAAGTTATTGAGGAAAGTAAAAAGAAAATGAGAGCTATTAATTCAGCCTGGGATCAAATCCAAAAGCTAAAGAGTAATTAAAATTGCTCAGATTCTGTTGAGCCTTCCATTGCTGTTGTGGAGCTCTTTCCAGAACTTATTGTATTGGAAACTGCATCAAAATAAGAAGTTCCAACTTCTCGTTGATGTTTAACACTGGTATATCCATCTTTTTCTCTAGCAAATTCATTTTGTTGTATTCTAGAGTAAGCAGTCATACCTTCCTTCTTGTATTTCTCTGCAAGCTCGAAAATAGCAATATTTTGCGTATGAAAACCTGCTAAAGTTATAAATTGAAATTTATACCCCATCATCCCAATTTTAGTTTGAAATGTTGCAATGTCATCATCAGATAAATGTTTCTTCCAATTAAATGATGGAGAGCAATTATAAGCTAACATTTTGCCAGGAAATTTTGCATGTATTGCATCAGCAAATTTTTTTGCTTCTTCTAAATTAGGTGTTGCAGTTTCGCACCATATTAAATCCGCGTAAGGTGCATAAGCTAACCCTCTTGAGATTGCTTGATCAATACCATCTTTTACATAATAAAAGCCTTCAGGTGATCTTTCTCCTGTTAAAAACGGTTTGTCATTTTCATCAAAATCGTTTGTTATTAGTTTCGCAGCGTTGGCATCTGTTCTTGCAAGAATAATGAGAGGAACGTCGGCAATATCAGCTGCCAATCTTGCTGCTTTTAGATTTCGGACCATGGTTCCAGTAGGAACAAGTACCTTACCACCCATATGTCCACATTTTTTTTCACTAGCTAGTTGGTCTTCAAAATGAACTCCGGCTGCGCCAGCTTTTATAAATTTTTTTGTTAGCTCAAATACATTTAACGGTCCACCAAATCCTGCTTCGCCATCTGCAATAATTGGCAACATGTAGTCGGTTCTTTCGCTGCTATTCATATCTCCATCTGCTATTTCCATATGCTGGATTTGATCGGCTCTAATTAAAGAATTATTCATAGACTCAACTAATTTAGGTGCACTGTCGTAAGGATATAAAGATTGATCAGGATACATTTCACCAGCACTGTTTGCGTCTGCTGCAACTTGCCAACCACTTAAATAAATCGCTTTTAGACCTGCTTTTGCATGTTGAACGGCTTGGTTTCCCGACAAAGATCCAAGTGTGTTTACATATGGCTCTGTATTTAACAATCTCCAGAGCTTTTGAGATTGCTGTTTACACATTGAATACTCAATTTTAATGGATCCTCTTAACCTTTCTACTTCTTCTGGCTTATAATCCCTTTGTATTCCTGCAAATCTTTTCAACTCGTACGAGATTTTCTCGGCTGACATTATTCCTCCTTTAAAACTAATTCCTTTTACTTTTCGTTATATTCTTCTGTAAACTCATTCATTCCACTTGATCCCCAATCGCAGTGGTCATCTCTTAAATAAACCCCTCTGCTTCTATGCTCTTGGTGCTCTTGGTGATTTGTAGTTTGAGAACTAGTTTCAATGTTTTTTATAGTGTTTTTATCCATGTAAACTTTATAATTTACAATATTTACAAAATCTACAAAAAATGTTAAAAGTCTAGTAAATACAATAAATTTTTTGTAAATAATAATTTACAAAGTTTACAAATAGTAAATGAGTCAAGTAGAATTAAATATTGGTCCAAAAATAAAAGCTTTTAGGAGACAGCTAGGTATGCAGGCAAACAAACTAGCCTCACAACTTAACATTTCACCGAGTTATCTAGCTTTAATCGAGGGAGGTAAAAGAAAAATTGACGGGGAATTACTTTTAAAAATTTGTGAGGAGTTAAGCATCAACATTAGCGATCTAACAAATAAATCAGATATCAATATGGTCAACACAATTTCAGAATTGCTTGATGATCAACTTTTTGAAGATTTGGATATAGTTGGTCCAGAAGTTAAAGATCTAGCAAATAGTAATCCAAAAATTGGTAAGGCTCTAATAAGATTAGGAGACATTTTGAAAAAAAAAGATCATGAATTGGTTAACAAGATTGAAAAACTTTCAGGAAAAATTGTAGATAATAGAAAAAACTCATTTCCTGGAGAAGTAATTTCAGATTTTTTGCAAGAAAATAGAAATTTTTTTCCAAAACTAGAGGAATTTGCAAATCAAATCTTTGAACAAATAAAACAAAATAATAGAACAAGATATATTGCTTTATGTGATTATTTAAAATCAGAGTATAAAATTGAAGTGCAAGATATAATTCCTGAGGAAGGAAAACCATTCTCAAAAATTTACGATAACAAAAATAGAAAGTTGCTATTGTCTGATTATTTGTCTTTGGAAACAAAGAAATTACATGCTGCAGCTCAAATTGTACAAGAGGGAGCTAGTGATATAATAAATTCTTATCTTGATACTTTTAATTATCCAAATGAAGAATCGAAAAAATTAACAAAAGTTGCTTTATTAAATTATTGTGGTGCAGCAATTTTAATGCCCTATAAATTATTTCATTCTGAATGTAAAAAACTTAAATATGATTTAGAGTTATTGCAAAATACTTTTGCAACTTCATTTGAACAAGTCACACATAGAGTAACATGTTTGAATGATCCAAAATTACCTGGGGTTCCTTTTCATTTTTTGAGAGTTGATGTCGCTGGTAATATTTCAAAAAGATTTTCATTGTCAGGCATTGAAATACCACGTTATGGTGGTGCTTGTCCTCGATGGAATGTGTATTCGGCTTTTTCTAGACCTGGTGTTATACAGGCAGCAGTAAGTAAAATGACTAATGGTGAAAAGTATGTATGTATAGCAAGAACAGTTGAAAAAGGTATAGGAAGGTATGGACAAAAAAAAAGTATGTTATCTATTGGACTTGGATGTGAAGCCAAATATGCAAAAGATTTTGTTTATACAGAAAACTTAGATTTGAATGATAAAAAATCAGAGATACCTGTGGGGGTTTCATGTAGAACTTGTGATAGACTGGATTGTTCTCAAAGAGCTTTTCCACCATTACATAAAAAATTTGATGTAGACATTAATTCTAGAGGAGTATCTGTATATGTCAGTGATTAAAAAACATATAAGTTTTATAATTATATTTTTATTTATCAGTACAAATAATGTGTATTCGGACAATTTAAATATATTGTTTAAAGAATTGCTTAATGCAAAAAATTTACAACAAGCAGAAAAGCTAGAGGATCAAATTTGGAATAATTGGACAAGACACCCAAACAATGATTATCTGACGAACAAATTAGAGAACGGAACTTATTCCATGTACCATCAGCATTATAGAATGGCATTAAAACTATTTACAGATGTGATTAATGAGGACCCAAAGTGGGCGGAGGGTTGGAATAAGAGAGCCACATTGCTATTTATATTAGGGGATTATGAGAAATCTTTAGATGATATTGAAAAAGTTTTAGATTTAGAACCAAGACATTTTGGAGCATTATCTGGACGGGCGCAAATATACTTAAGCTTAAAAGAATATGAAAAAGCAGTTGATGACTTGAAAAAAGCAAAGTCAATTTATCCATTAATCAAAAGCGGAGAAAATATTAAGTTAATAGAAAAAATTATCAAAGACCAACAAATTTAATTATTCTTAGATCTTTTTTTTGCAATCAGCTGCGTTAATGAATCTACCATTAAATCTGAGGCTTTAAAAATTTCACTTGGTTTAAATTCATGTGAAATATTTTTTTCTTCATTTGTTTTATCTTCTATTACTATACCTTCGTCTGGAGAATTATTTTTTATATAAATTAGTATTAACCAATCATCATCAATTGTTTCATCCCATTTTATAAAAATCTCTCCGGTTTCAAATCTTCTATCTATGCATCTCAAGATAGACATATGTTTAGTTATATATCTTTTATTAAGTTGAAAAACTAAACTATTCGCACTTCTATAAAAACTTTCAAGTGCAAACTCAATTTTTTGCCTAGCTAAATTATACTCTCTTTCTCTTTGAAGTAATTTTGCTCTATCATCTCCTTCTTGGGTTTCTACACCTAGTGCCTCAACTCGTTCTCTTATTTTTTGATCTCGTATTTGTTGATATTTTAATTTTAGTTTTTCGATACGCTCTTGTAATCCTGAATAATCCTCTCTCTTTTCTCTTAAAGCCAATTTTTCTAGCTGTTCTAGTTCTTTTACCTCTCTTATTCTAAATTTTTCGATTTGTTTTTCTAATTTTAATTCTTGTAAAAATTTCTTTTGTCTCTCCGCCTGCTCTTTTCTTAGTATGGCTTGTTCCTTTCTTAAAAATAATTTTATATCCTTTGCTCTTTCTCTTTCTAATTTTTGCTCTTGTTTTAACTGGATTTCCTTTTCTTTTAAAAAAGCTGCTTCATGTGCTTTCTTTTGTTTCTCAATTTCGATTTTTTCTTTTTCTGCCTGTTCTATTTTCTCTAGTTTAATTTGTCTTTTTTCCTCAGCTCTTATCTCTTTAAAACGCATTAATCTAAATTCTATACTTTGAAAAAACTTTTGTATTAATTTATCTATAGCCAGTAAATTAAAATTAAATTTGAAAGAAAACTTATTTTTTAAATCTTCCTCAAGTCTAACTGTTCTTGAAATTATACCCTTTTCAGGAATTATCTTTTTTTTAACTTTTTTAATTTTTTTTCTTTGGTTTAATCTTTTTGTCGTTTTTTTTTTTAATTTAAATTTTTTTTTTTTAAATTGTGATTTTTTTTTTTTAAATTTTAACTTGGATCTATTTTTTGATTTTTTAACCTTTATTTTTATATTTTTTTTTTTAGGTTTTTTTTTCTTTTTTTTCATTTAAGAAATACAGCTTTATCAGCTAATTTTTAATAAATATAGTCTCTAGTATTAGGAACAGATCTTATATCTTTAGTTAGCTGAAGTTGAAATACAACTTGATCTCCCCATTTAAAAGCCATTTCACAACTTGTAAGATAAAATTCCCACATCCTTAAAAATTTTTCGTCGAACATTTCTAAAACTTTATCTTTTTTTGATAGGAATCTCTCTTTCCAATTTCTTAAAGTGTGGGCATAGTGCATCCTTAAAATCTCAATATCTGTAGCTATCAGTCCAGAATCCTCGATTGGCCTTGCTATTTCGCTTAAACTAGGGGTATATCCGCCTGGGAAAATATATTTTGTTATCCAAGGCTGTGGGTCTCTAGGTGGAAGATTTGATCCAATTGTGTGTATTAGAGCTACTCCATCTTTTTTTAACATTTGAGACACCCTATTAAAATAGGTTTGATAGAATTTTTTTCCAACATGTTCAAACATTCCAACACTAACTATCCTATCAAATTTTTCATTCAATTGTCTGTAATCTATTAATTTAAATTCAACTTGGTTATCTAAATTTAATTCTTTAGCTTTTTCTTGACTATATTTTAATTGATTTTCTGAAAGTGTAATTCCTGTAACTGAAGCTTTTGTTTTTTTTGCAATATCGATTGCAAGTGTACCCCACCCTGAGCCAATATCCAAAACTTTTTGGTTAGGTTGTATATGAAGTTTTTTAATTATGTGATCAATTTTATTTTCTTGAGCAGTTTCTAAAGTGTCATTTTCATTTTTGAAGTATGCGCATGAATATTGTCTTTTTTTATCAAGAAATAAATCATATAATTTTTCTGAAATATCATAATGATGTGCAACATTTTGTTTAGATTTAACAATTTTATTAAAACTTGTTAAGTATTTTAAAGTTCCCTTTATTTTATTTAATGTCTTTCCATAAATATTAATATCTGCTCTTCCAATATTTTTAAAAGCTATATCAAGAAATTCTGTCAAAGTTCCATTTCTTAATCTTAAAGAACCATTTGTATACGCCTCACCAAAATATAGATCTGGATGGAAAAGTAGTTTTTTATGCAAACTTTTATCTAACAACTGTAATTCTATAGGAATTTCTTTCAAAGGCTTTCCTATAACATACCTGTTAGAATTATAATCTATTAATATAAAGCCATCTTCTTTAAATAAATCGTTTAAAAAATTTATAAGTTTCATTAAGCTGCTTTAAGGTTGTTTATATTAAAGTTTAATTTATCTAATTCTGAAAAAAATAATTTTTCTTCATCTTTTGATAAAAGTTTTAAAGGTGGAATTAAATTTTTAAAATCAGAATCTTCTGTGCTCATAAATGTATGCAGGCCTGAAATGAGATTATATTTGTCAAATATACTTCTAACCATACAAAGTTTTTCGTTTGATGTTTGATTTAAATTATTTTTAAATTTGTCATACACATCTCTTGCTAAATAAGAGGTGACATTTGTTGTTGCTGTAATAATACCTGAGCATCCTAATTCTAGGCCCTTCAGCAACTTACTTTCAGATCCAGGCATGACAGAAAAATTTTCAATCTTTAAATTTTCATACAAGTTGTAACTACTATCCTTTACTCCAAGAACATTTTTAGGAAAGCTTTTTGCTAACTTTGAAACACATTCTATGCTAAATTTATATCCAGATAACTTTTCGAAATTATATAAAATTATTCTACAATCTTTGACATTTTCTATTAATTTGGAATAAAAATTAAAAACATCATCATCGTTATATTTATAGTATGCTGGTGGCATTACTAAAAAATTTTCAAAGCCAATTGATTTTGAAATATTAAGCAAATTAATATTATCTCCCAACGAATTTAAGCCAGTTCCAATAATAAATTTATCTTTATGTTTGCTCTTAGGTAAAATATTAATGAGTTTAATTTTCTCGCTTAACGAAATTAATTGAGATTGACCTGTGCTGCCAAAAAATATTACTCCATGGCAACCTTTTTTAATTAGATTTTCAGCATGTTTTAATGTTTTTTCGCAGTCTAACTGTAAATTATTATCTAGTATAGAAAGGCTTGCCGCATAAATACCATTGAAATATCCCATACCAAAAATTTATATAAAAATATAAAATAGTAAAGGTTTTAAAAATACATGAAAATCTTAGCAATTCAAAACAGAATGGGAATCGGTGATATGGTAATATTTCTTCCATATATAGAAGCCGTTGCAAAAAAATATAACAGTCAAGTAACTTTATTAGTAAAAGAAAATTCAAAAGCTGAACACTTAATTAAAGATAATAAATACATTAATGAAATTATTATTTTAAAAAGAGATCAAACTAAGAAAGGTTTTCACGACGGATTGAACGGATTTTTTCGACTAGTTTCTGATATTAAAAAATATCAATTTGATAAAGTACTAATTTTTAATTCTTCACTTAGATATAAATTAGTTTGTAAGTTTGCAGGAATTAATGATATTTATCAATATCCATTATTTAAAAAAAAAAATCAGCATATTATAGAAGCTGCTAATAAATTATTAAAAAATAATTTTAATCTAGAAATTAAAAGTGACCCAGTTATTGATGTTAAAGATGAAAATGTTCAAAAGATAAAGTTAAAATTTAATTTTAGTGATGAAGTGAAAAATATATTGTTAGGAATTGGTGGATCGGGACCAACAAAAAGAATTCCACCAAAAGTATTTATAGAGTTTATGAATTTATGTTTAAAAAACTTTAAATGCAGATTTTTTTTAGCTACGGGTAATAAAAGTGAAGAAATTGAAATTATGAACGAAATTTTAAGTTACCATAAGAATTTATGTACTCCATTAAATGAACTTAGTATTTCTGAAACTTTACCTATAATAAAAAATTGCAATATTGCTATTTGTAATGACTCAAGTTTCAGCCATTTATCTGCTGGGTTAGGAAAACAAACTATTGTTTTAATGTCAGATACCCCACAAATATATGGAAGTTATAGTTCCAAAATGCATCCACTTATACCAGATGGTGTAGAAAAGGTTACTCATGGAACAGAGGGTAAGGAGCGAATAAATCCGTTAAAAATCTTTGAAAAATTTCAGAACTTAATTAGCTAATATTTTTAATAACGTTCTCTTTGGCTTCATTTACCAATGTTGCAATATTATTTAATTCTGGACTTCTATCAGGATGTATTTTTTTCATTATTTTTTTGTAAGATTGCAATACTTCGTCTTTTGTATATTTTTTTTTGGGATCTAAATTTAAAATTCTATAAGATTCATCAATAGACATTGCTTGAGATGAAACGTTTTGGTTAAATTGGTTAAAATTAAACCTCCCAGAATTTTTCAATACTCTTAAAAGGCCCCATAATCTAAACAATTGAAATAACGAAATACCAGCCTTTGTCTTTATTAATGGCAAAATGGCCAACATAAAAGGTAAAGAAAAAATGTACCTTCCAGCATATGCCATTATTACCGCTAACAATATTGAAGAAATTATAATAAATGTTCTTACAAATTTTGATATTTTTTTTGTTGAAGTTTTAGCAAACCAATTGAGTAAAATATAAAGAATTATAAAGATAATTAGTATTGCAAAAAAAATATTCATAAATTAATTAAATTTAAATGAAAATACCACAGCTTAAAAAAAAACCAGAATTAAAATCTTGTCACAACGTAACCTGGGAAGACGATTATAGTTGGATACATCAGGAAAACATACTTGAGGTATTGAAAGATAGTTCAAAATTAATACCAGAGGTTAGAAAATATCTTGAGGATGAAAATGATTATTTTAGTCATCAAATGTCAGATACAAAGGAAATTCAAAAAGTTTTGTTTGATGAGATAAAAGGTAGAATTAAACTTGATGATGAGTCTCTTCCATTTAAAGATGTAAGATATAGCTACTGGACAAAAACAACAACAAAAGGAAACTACTCTATAAAGTTAAGAAAAAAAATTGACTCTGATGAAATAGAGGAAATTTGGAATGGTGATTTAGAAAAAGAAAAGCTAAAAACAGAGTATTTTGGGCTTGGAGACTTAGAGGTAAGTTATAATGATAAATTATTAGCTTACTCCCTAGATTTAAAAGGTTCTGAATATTACACCATACATATAAGAGATATTAAAAATAAAAATCAAATTGGTGAAAAAATTGAAAATACTAGTGGCGGAATAACATTTAGCTTAGATGACAAATATATTTTTTACTCAAAGCTTGATGACAATCATAGACCGAGAGAAATTTATAGGCACGAAATTGGAACTCCTACTAGTAAAGACATTCTTATCTTTAGAGAAGAAAGTGAAGCTTTTACTGTAGGCATAGGACTTAGCTCTGATGAGAAGTATTTTTTTATTACGTCATCTGATCATAATACCTCAGAACAGTATTATTTTAAATCAGATGAAATAATTCCAAAACCAAAACTGATTGATAAAAGAAAAAGAGGGATAATTTATTCGGTTAATTCATGGAATGGTAATTTCTATAAACACACAAATGAAGATGCAGAAGATTTTAAAATTGAAAAAACAAATAATTTAGAAAAAAATATCTGGGAAACATTTATACCTGCACGAGAAGAGGTTTTAATTGGTGGATTAATTTTCTTAAATAATTGGATTATAAGATCTGAAACTTCTAATGCATTATCAAAATTAATATTAAGAAATCCAAAAAATAATGAAGAAGAAGAAATATTTTTTTCAGATGAAAAAGTTATAGTACCCGGTGTTTCGTTAACCCAAAGAAATAGAAATACTGATACCGTTTATTTATCATATTCATCACCAAAAACTCCTGGAAGGACTTACTTATACAATCTTAAAACAAAAGAAAAAAAATTAGTTAAAGAACAAGAGATTCCTAGTGGCCATAATTCTGATGATTATATAGTTGAAAGATTAGAGTGTGCCTCTCATGATGGAAGGATGGTTCCTCTTACAATAACAAGACATAAAAAAACTGAATTAGATGGTTCAGCAAAATTATTATTATATGGATACGGATCATACGGTAGTTCTATGTCACCAAGTTTTTCTTCAACCAGAATAAGTCTGATAGATCGAGATATTATATGGGTAACTTCTCATATTAGAGGCGGTATGGAAAAAGGAATGAAATGGTGGAAAGAAGGAAAATTATTAAACAAGAAAAATACATTTGAAGATTACATCGCTTCTGCAAAATTTTTAATTGAAAAAAAATTTACGTCTAAAGGTAATATTATTGGAATGGGTGGATCTGCTGGAGGTCTTTTAATGGGTGCAGTTGTTAACCAAGCGCCTGATTTATTTTTGGGTATTGTTATGGCTGTTCCTTTCGTTGACTCGTTGACCACGAACTTAGATCATTCCTTACCATTAACAGTCGGCGAATTTGATGAATTTGGAAATGCTAAAGATAAAAAAGAACACTTTGATTACATATTTTCATATGCGCCTTACAACAATATTAAAAAGATGGATTACCCAAATATTTTGATAACAACAAGTCTAAGTGATAATAGGGTATTGTTTGATGAGCCAGCAAAATTTACTGCAAAATTAAGAGAGTACAAAACCGATAACAATTTACTTTTATTAAAAACAGAAATGAATGCGGGTCATGGAGGAAAATCTGGAAGAGATGGAGCAATTGAGGAGATTGCAGTAGACTACGCATTCGCTTTGAAAATAGCTGGCAAATTAAATACTTGATCTTGAAATATCAAAATTAATTACCATATATACATCGTTAGTCGCCTAATGGGGCTATCAATAAATAAACTTGCTTAATTAAAGGAGGATAATATGACAAGTAAGGATCTATCAATTTTCAACTCACTTCGGCCTTTCTCAATTGGTTTTGACGATATGTTTGACCAATTCGAAAGCATGTTGGGCAATGGTGGTTTAAGTATGCAATCAAACTACCCACCTTACAACATAAGAAGAACTGGCAAAGATAACTACTCAATTGAGGTTGCTTTAGCTGGTTTTAACAAAAAAGATGTTGAGGTAGAGTTTGAAGATAATCTATTAACTGTAAGAACTAAACAAGTTGATAGAAGTGAAAATAAAAACCAAGATGGGGAAATAATCCACAAAGGTATATCGCAAAGACAATTTGCAAGATCATTTACAATTGCTGATGATGTAAAAGTGAATGGTGCAGAGTTAAAAGATGGTCTTTTAACAATTGCATGTGAAAGGATTATTCCGGACCATAAAAAAAAGAAACTTATTGAAATTAAATAAGTACCTTGCTTGTGGGGCTAGTCCCCACAAGATTAAATACATCCGCTAGAGCTAAATCCGATAATGACTCCTGATGCATTCACCTCAAATTTTCTTTCACAAGGAATTCCATATTTTTTTGTTTTGTAGATAAGCATTTCATTTCCAAGTTCATTTACAAAATCTTCTGAAGGTGAGCCTAATTCTAATCTCATCTCATTAACTTCTTTTCCAACGAATTGACCAAATTTCTCGTTCTCTTTTTCAGCCACTTCATCAGATTTCTTTTTAATTGTCTGGCATCCAGTTAAAAAAATTATTGTTAATGTGATAAACAGAGCAATAAACTTTTTTGATAAAGTATTATATTTAAAAGCGATAATCATTAATACATACCTAAAGTTGAATTATGTTAACAATTTGTTCAAAACTTTCATTAAATTGTTTGAATTTAATACAAATTTGAAAAGATAGGAAATTTTAAAGATTATTGAGTTATTGATTTATTATATTAAAGAAATGCTATGGCAACAGACTTAAGAATATCAAATATATCAAAAATATATCCAGGATGTGTAGCTAATGATAATGTATCTCTTCAATTTAAAAGTGGAAAAATATACGCACTTTTGGGAGAGAACGGAGCTGGTAAATCCACATTGGTAAAAATTTTGTCTGGCGTAATAAGCCCAGATAATGGTGAGGTTTTTTTAAATGAAAAAAATTTAAAATTAAGTTCTCCACTAGATGCCAAAAAAAATAAAATTGGAATGGTTTTTCAGCATTTCAATTTATTTGAAACTTTGTCAGTATTTGAAAACTTAAGTATAGATGCAACTGAAGATAACAAAAGTTTAAGGGTAAGAATAAATGAAATATTAAAAAAATATAACTTTAGTATTGACCTTGATGTTCCTGTATTAAATTTATCAGCAGGACAAAAGCAAAAAGTTGAGATTATAAGATGCCTTTTAAGAAGCCCTAAAGTTTTAATCATGGACGAGCCTACATCTGTTTTGACTGAGCAAGAAACAGAAGAATTATTTATATCTTTAAAAAAATTCTGTGATGAAGGAATATTAATTATTTACATTACTCACAAATTAAAAGAAGTTTTGTCTTTATGCGATGAAGTTGCAGTAATGCGAAAAGGTAAGGTCGTATCTGTTAGCCAAACACAAAATGAAAAAGTTGAAACTCTCGCAAATAAGATGGTTGGTCAAAAACTAGCGAAAATTAAGAAAAAAATTAATATTTCCAAAAATAAAGATGAGATATTTAAAGTAAAACATTTAAATTTTTATAGCGATGATCCTTTTGAAACAAATTTAGTTAATCTAAACTTTTCTGTAAAGAAAGGAGAATGTTTAGGTATAGCAGGTATTTCTGGTAATGGTCAAAACGAACTCTTTCAAATTTTGAGTGGGGAAATTATTACACCTGATACATCAATCATTTTTCGAAATAAAGAAATTGCTAAGCTTAATCCAAAGCAACGACGAGAGTATTTAATGGCTTTTTCTCCTGAAGATAGAATATCTCAAGCAGCTGTACCTGAATTAAAAATATACGAAAATGTAGCTTTAAATAATTTCAAGTCATCAAATTTTTTTGAAAAAGGTTTGGTAAATGAAAGAAAAATTAAAGAGCATTCTAAGAAAATATTATCTGATTTCTCAGTAAATACTGACAATGTAGAATTAAAAAGTCAATTTCTATCGGGTGGAAATTTGCAAAAACTTATTTTAGGGAGGGAATTAATTACAGCTCCGGAATTATTAATTTGTTACAATCCAACATGGGGACTCGATGTGGGTGCAATCAATTATATTCATGAAACACTTATAAAAATTAATAATCAAGAAAAATCAACGATTTTGATTTCTACAGACACGGAGGAGTTATTAAAACTAAGTGATAGAATTGCAGTTATTTACAAAGGCAAGCTTTCAAAAATAATGCCCTCAGAGGAAGTGACTCCAGAAAAATTAGGACTTCTAATGGGAGGAGGTTCCATTGATTAAAATTGAAAAAAGAAATGATGTACCAATGGCATTATATTTTTTTACTCCTTTTATTGCAATCATACTTACAATTTTAGGTGGTGGTATAATTTTTTATATTTTAGGTTTTAATCCAATAGAAGCACTTAAGTTTTACTTTATAACTCCAATTTCAAATTTATATGGCCTCAGTGAATTGTTACTCAAAGCAACACCCCTTTGCTTAATTGCTATTGGTTTATCATTTTGTTTTAAAAGTAATAATTGGAATATTGGTGCAGAAGGACAATTAACTTTTGGTGCAATTGTAGGAGGTGGGGTTGCTCTTTTATTTTATAATCAAGAAGGTTTTTATATACTTCCTTTAGTTATACTTGCTGGAGCAATCGGAGGAATGATCTTTGCACTTATCCCAGCAATTCTTAAAACATATTTTAATACAAACGAGATTTTAGTTAGTCTTATGTTGGTTTACGTTTCAAAGCTACTCTTAGATTACTTGGTAGTTGGGCCATGGAGTAATCCTGAAGGTTTTAATTTTCCTGAAACAAGACAATTTAGTGACTCATCTAGAATGCCATTATTATTTGAGAGTTTGAGAATTCATGCTGGTATTTTTTTAGCTCTTGCAGCAGTTATGCTGAGTTGGTTTATTCTTTATAAAACCTATTTAGGCTTTCAGATTAAAGTATCTGGTCTAAGTTTAAAAACCGCTAAGTATGCTGGGTTTAAAGGAAAAACCATGATTTTGGTTGTTTTTATGATTAGTGGTGCTTGTGCGGGATTAGCTGGTGTTGGTGAAATTACTGGGCCTATTGGACAACTGCATAGAATGATATCCCCCGATTACGGTTTTACAGCAATTATTGTTGCTTTTTTAGGTCGTCTTAATCCTTTTGGCATAATTTTTGCATCTTTGGTTGTTGCATTGACATACCTCGGTGCTGAAACGGCTCAAATTTTTTTACAAATACCAAAATATACTGGCCAAGTATTTCAGGGTATGATCTTATTTTTTTTGCTCGCATCTGATTATTTGCTTTTTTTCAAAGTTAAAATTTTAAATTTAAAAAAAAATGAGCTTAGACATTAGTTTTATAGGAATTCTGATAGGATCAATAATGGCTTCATCTGTGCCATTAATACTTGCTGCGTCAGGTGAATTAATTACTGAAAGATCAGGCGTTTTAAATTTAGGTGTCGAAGGAATGATGATAATCGGAGCAATATCTGGTTTTGCTTTAATGGTAATAACAGACAACCTTTTTATAGCAATCGTAGGCTCTATGTTCTCAGGAGTTATAATTTCACTGATCTTTGGATTTTTAACGCAATCTCTTCTTACAAACCATGTTGCAACAGGTTTGGCATTAACTATTTTTGGCATTGGTTTATCCGCAATGTTGGGAAAGAATTTTGTTGGTATCCCTGGAAAAGAATTTCCAATTTTATTTTCAAGTTTAAGAGAAAGTATTCCATTTTTTGGACCAATATTATTTGGACACTCTATAGTATTATATTTTGCTTTTGCTTTACCATTTTTAACTAATTATTTTTTGAAAAAAACTAAATTAGGTTTAGTTGTTAGAGCTGTTGGTGATTCGCCTGTTTCGGCATCTAATCAAGGTATAAATGTTATTATAGTTAGATACTGTTGTATTCTTTATGGAGGAGCTATGTGTGGCTTGGCAGGTGCATATCTATCCTTAATATACACTCCACAGTGGATTGAAAATATGACAGCTGGAAGAGGATGGATAGCTTTGGCTTTGGTTGTATTTGCAACCTGGAGTCCTATAAAAGTTTTAATTGGTGCTTTAATTTTTGGTGGGATTACAATTCTGCAATTACATATGCAAGCAATTGGGTTTAGAATACCAGTTCAATTTTTAAGTGCATTACCTTATCTAATGACAATAATAGTTTTAGTTGTAATCTCTCGTGACAGTAGAAAAATAAAACTGAATACTCCTACCTCCTTAGGAAGAATATTCTATAAGGAAAAGTAATGTTAGCTATTCGAAAATAATTATTTTTTTTTTATGAATTTTGATTAACTTAAAGCTTCACAAAAAAAATTTAGAGGGGAAATTCAAAATGTATAAAAACTTTTTTAGATATTTAATTTCTGCAATTTTTCTACTTGGGTTTAGTGTAAACTCAAATGCGGATTTTAAAGTTGGTTTTGTTTATGTTGGTCCAACTGGTGACCATGGATGGACATTTCAACATCACGAAGGTAGAAACGCTGTAGAGGCAGCTGGAATAAAAACAACATTTGTTGAAAGTGTTCCAGAAGGTGCTGATGCAGAAAGAGTGATAAGACAACTGGCTCAATCTGGCCACGACTTAATTTTTACAACTAGTTTTGGATATATGGATCCAACTAACAAAGTTGCAAAAGATTTTCCAAACGTAAAATTTGAACACGCAACAGGTTATAAAAGAGAGCACCCAAATGTTTCTACCTATTCTGCAAGATTTTACGAAGGAAGAACTCTTTTAGGCCATATTGCTGGAAAAATGACCAAAACTAACACGATTGGCTATATTGCATCTTTTCCAATTCCTGAAGTAATAAGAGGAATTAATGCAATGACCCTTGCTGCACAAAAAGTCAATCCAAATATTAAAACTAAAATTGTATGGGTATTTACTTGGTATGATCCAGGTAAAGAAGCTGAAGCAGCGCAAGCTTTAATCGATCAAGGTGCAGATGTAATTATGCAACATACAGATAGTACAGCACCAGTTCAAACAGCAGAGAAAGCAGGTGTTTGGTCATTTGGTCAAGCAAGTGACATGCAGAGATTTGCTCCTAAATCAATCTTGACTTCAATTATTGATGATTGGGCACCATATTATGTTGAAAGAGCAATTGCTGCAAGAGATGGTAAATGGAATCAACAAGATACATGGCATGGATTAAAGGAAGGTATGGTTGCTATGGGACCATATAATTCTGCAATGGGTGCTGACTTAGTTAAAGAAGTAGAGCAGCTTCAAAAAGATCTAGCATCAGGAAAAGTTCATTCGTTCACAGGTCCTATATATGACCAAAAAGGTAATATATTAGTAGCAGAAGGGAAAGTTGCTGATGATGGAATGTTAGCTGGAATGAGTGTTTATGTAAAAGGTGTTGAAGGAGATATTCCAAAATAATTTTTAAAAAAAAATTAAAAAGGCCAACTTACATAGTTGGCCTTTTTTTTATGAATGTTTTTTCTTTAAACCATTAATATCTATTTCATCATAATATTCTGAAGGTTGAACTATCCAAGGATCTCCATCTAGTAAAATTGGACAAAAATCTGGAGTAAAAGAAGAGGATTTTTTTTTCCAAAGACAAGCTGTTTTTATTTCTTGAATATGGTTTTTCACTGGAGCATAATTTTTTAACCATTTAATACTTTCATTTAATGTAAGTCCAGTATCAGATAAATCATCAACTAATAAAACATTTTTAAAGTCTTCATTTTTAGCTATTGAGCTTATGTCTCTTGCAAAAATAAGTTCGCCCTGTTTATTTTCTACAGTTTCTCCAGAATAACTTTGAATAACAACATAAGCAGTGGGCAATTTAAATATTCTTGATAGCATATCAATTATAGGTGCTGCACCCCTCATTATTCCAACTAAAACAGATGGTTTGTAATTTTTTTCAATTGTAAGAGCTAACTTTTCAACTGCTAATTTATAATCTTCATAATTGATTATTAATTTTTCTGCCATAAAATTTGGTAACATAAAAAAAAAAAATTAAAAAGGAGAATTATGAAAGGTTACTGGATTGCAACTTACAGTGAAATTAAAGACCCTGAAAGAATGAAAAAATATGCAGATAAAGCAAAGGAAGCTGTATTAAAACATTCTGGAAAAATTTTAGCTCGAAGTGCTAATAACATTGCACTTGAGGGTAGAGAAATGGTTAGAATAGCACTTGCAGAGTTCCCAGACGTGGAAACTGCAAAAAAATGCTACGACTCTGAAGAATATGTTGAGGCAAGAACATATCTTAAAGATAATGTAATTAGAGAACATATGATATTTGAAGGAATGGAATAACTTAGAAAAGGGGCAAATATGAAGGCATATTGGGTGAGTTTGTATACAGAGATTTCAGATCAAGATAACCTAAAAAAATATGGTGAAAATGCAATACCAGTTATAAAAAAATTTGGTGGTACTCCTGTAGTTAGAGGAGGCAAACTAAAATATTATAGTGGTGACAAAATATTAAGGACCGTCATTTGGGAATTTCCCAGTTATGACATGGCCATATCTTGTCATGACTCAGAAGATTATTTAAAAGCTTGGTCTTATGCAGAACAAACTACAAAAAGACATATGTTTATTGTGGAGGGTGCTAATACTGAATAGTATCGTCATCAATTGAACGCCACAAATACCAAGTGGCAACAGAGCAGTATGGAGAAAATCTTTTTTGAAGCTTTTTTACAAAAATTTCAGGTGGAAAATATTTTTTTTTATAGTTGTTTGATATTGCTCTTAATAACCCAATATCCTGAACTGGCCAGATATTAGACCTATTATAAGTAAATAACAAAATCATCTCTGCTGACCATCTTCCAATTTGTCTTAAAGTTGATAGGTATACAATTGCTTCTTCATCGCTCATTTTCGAAATTAATCTTGGATTAAAACTTTTATCTTTAAATTTTTGAGACATTTCCAAGATACCCCTTATTTTTTGACGACTAAGACCGCATTTTTTAAGTTGTGATGTTTTAAGCTTTGAAACAATTTTTGGATTAATTTTTTTTTTACATGCCAATTCAAATTTTTTGAAGACAGAGTCTGCGGCAGCAACACTTATTTGTTGTCCTATTATACTTTTACATAAAGAATAAAAGACATCTTTTCTAGTAGTTAAATTATTATCTTTATATTTTTTAATCAATGATCTCATAATACTATCTTTTTTTGAAAGATATGTTCTAGCTTTTTTCCAATATGTCGGTGCCTTACTCATTTCTACTTACCGTTACTTGTTTATTTAAATATATTTCTCTTCGAAATATAATGATTGATGATATTATTACCAGTGAAGCACCCATCAATGTTTTAATTGTGGGAATTTCATCCCAAATAAAATATCCAAAAGATATTGCAAATATTAATCCTAAATATTTAAGAGGTGTAACCAGAGAAACCTCAGATAATTTATATGATTGACTTAATAATAAATTAGCTGTTCCTCCCAACAAGCCAATTGTACATAATAGTAAGAAATCATTAAAAGTTGGCATGATCCATCCAAATGGTATTGATAAAACTCCAACAATTGTAATTGCAAAAGAAAAAAAGAATGAGATCAACCAGACTGGTTCTGTGGATGAAAGTTTTCGAATTGTAATTGCAACGTAAGACATTCCAATACAAAAGATAATTGGAAATAAATAATAAATATTTAAGCTAGAAAATCCTGGTTGGGTAATTACTAAAACACCAATAAAACCAACAAATACTGCGGCCCATCTATATACTCCTACTTTCTCACTTAGTAAAAATATTGATAGCAAAGTTGTAAATATAGGTGCAGCAAATGAAATACTTGTCACTGTTGCAAGTGGTAGGTTTCTTAGTGCCAAAAAAATTGCAGCTAAAGCTATCAGTCCTGAACAACATCTTATTAAATGTAATCCTGGTCTATTTGTTTTGTAAAAATCTCTAAATCTTGTCTTAGGAACTAGAAAAATTATTGGCAAAATACCAAATAGACCTCTAAAGAACATTACCTGTCCAATTGGATAATCTGATGACCACTTGACTATTACATCCATAAATGAAAAGGCACATATTGATAAAAACATGTAAAAAAAGCCTAATTGATTTTTGGAAAGCATGATAATAACTTTAGATTAATTAAAATTTTTAGCAATGGAAATAGCAACTTTAGCACTTGGATGTTTTTGGGGACCCGAAATAAAATTTAGCAAGTTAGATGGAGTAATAAATACAGAGGTTGGATATTGTGGAGGTAATACTGAGAAGACATCTTATAAAGAAGTATGTTATGGTGACACCAATCACGCAGAAGTAGTTAAAGTTGAATTTGACAATACTAAAATTTCTTATGAGGAAATAATAAGAAACTTTTTTGAATTTCATGATCCAACTACTTTAAACCGGCAAGGTCCAGATGTAGGTACTCAGTATAGAAGTGAAATATTTGTTCATGATGAAAATCAAAATAAAATCGCTAACAAAGTATTGAAAGAAATTAATGAAAAATTTAAGGGTAAAATCGTTACCAAAATATCAAAATCAAAAAATTATAACAAAGCTGAAGATTATCATCAGAAATATTTGGAAAAAAGTTTCTAATGTCACTTATATCAACTGAGTGGCTAGAAAATAATCTCTTAAATGTAAAAATAATTGATGGCTCTTGGCATATGCCTGCAGCAAATAGAAGTGGTAAAGAAGAGTTTAATAAAGAGCATATACCAAATGCAATTTTTTTTGATATCGACAAAAATTGTAATAAATCAACCGACTTACCACATATGTTAACGGACATTAGTTCGTGGGAAAATATACTATCATCTATGGGCATATCTAACGAAGACGAAATTGTGATTTATGATAATTCTGATGTTTTAAGTGCTTGTAGAGTATGGTTTAATTTAATTTACTTTGGCCATGATAAAAAGAAAGTACATGTTTTAGATGGAGGTTTTAATAAATGGAAAAAAGAAAAAAGAATAACTTCTACTAATAATATAATTATTCAAACAACTAGCTATAAAGCAAAAGAAAATAATGGAATGGTTAAGAGCAAAGATCAGATTGACCAAAATATAATTAAAAAAAAATTTGATTTAGTTGATGCGAGAAGCAAAGATCGTTTTAATGGCACAACTCCAGACCCAAGAAGAAATGTGAGAAGTGGTTCAATACCTAATTCAATTTGCTTACCGTTTAAAACCCTTATCAATGACGATTTTACTTTTAAAAGTAAATCTGAAATTTCTACTTATTTTAAAGATTTATCTTTAAATGACGCAGTAAATGTAGTGTTTTCGTGCGGTTCTGGGATCACAGCATGTGTTTTGGCACTTGCATATTCTCAAGTAAATAATAAGTATCTTCCAGTCATTTATGATGGTTCATGGGCTGAATATGGTAAAATATAAAATATGAAAAGATCAACAAAAATTACAAGCATAATAATAATTTTCTTTTTAATTATAGCTACAGTGATTGTTGGTAGAACAATGATTGGAAATCATTTTAAGAAGAAATTTAGTAAAAGACCACCTCCAGGAATAATTGTTACTGCAGCTGAAAATAGAGTTTTTGAAAATTTAATAAGCACATACGGAACAGCAAGACCATTTAAAACACAATCCTATAAAATTGAGAAGTATGAAATACTTAAACCTATCAACTTTAATCAAAAAGTAAAAAAAGGTGATGTAATTGCAGAACTTAAAAATAGAAAAATTACTGCTCAGTTTGATGGAACAATTGGAAAAAGAGAATTTTCAGAAGACATCGAAGTTTCAAAATCTTCAATCTTAATTAATCTCGAAAATACCAGTATTATCTATTGTGATGTAGATATACCTGAAATGTTTGTACCATTTATTAAGGTTGGTTTACCTGTTGATATAAAATTTTCTGGATACAAAGATAAAACCTATAAAGGTGAAGTTGACTCGTTAGCTAGCCGAATTAGTGAGGATACTAGATCATTACCAACAAGGATAAAAATGGATAATACATCTGGTGAAATTTTGCCTGGCTCGTTTTTAGAAATTTCAATAAAATATGATACAAGAGAAAGCTTAAGTATCCCGGATACCAGCACAATAGTGGAAGGTGATAATATATTTATCTATAAAGTTGACGAAAAAAATAAAGTATTAAAAACAAATATTGATACTGGCGATAGATACCTTGGTTTTGTTGAAGTTTTAAATGGTCTAAAAGTTGGTGACAAAGTTGTTGCTGAGGGCACAAAAAAAGTCAGACCAAATTTAATAATAAGACCTATAAAAAAGGGTGCTAAAGTAGCTAATCAAAACAAATCTGGTTGGGGTGGAAAAAAGAAAAAAGATACTAAAGAAAACAAGAATGGTATGTTTGCGTGGTTACAAAAATTAAATATATTTAAAAAGTCTGACTCTGAAAAACAAGAAAATAAAAAATAATTAATACATGTATATAACTGAAGTTAGTATTAAAAGACCTGTCGTTGCATGGGTAATGTCAATGATACTAATTATTTTTGGAATTTTTGTATTTTGGGAATTACCTGTTAGAGAATTACCAGATGGCATTCAGCCTCCAGTGGTACAAGTACAAACTGATTATAAATCTGCTTCAGCTGAAATTGTTGACGAAGAAATAACACAAAAAATAGAAGATGTTATAGGAGGAGCGGAAGGAATTAAGAACATTGATTCTAGTTCGCTTAATGGAAGAAGTAGAATTAATATTTATTTTAATACAGATATAGATTTAGATGATGCAGCAAATGACATAAGAGAAAGAGTATCAAGAGTTGCGGACAATTTACCAGATCAAGCAAACCCGCCTCAAATTTTGAAACAAGCAGCAGGTTTTACTACCACAATGTGGGTTGCGCTATCGTCACCAACTTGGAATGATTTGGATTTGGGTGATTATGCAGAAAGATATCTTATAGATGCCTTTTCGAGCGTACCAAATGTTGGTAGAATTTTAGTCGGTGGATTAAGAGAACTAAGCGTTAGAGTTTGGGTAGATCCTATCAAATTAGCAGCCAATAATCTTACTATTCAGGAAGTCGAGAGAGCATTAAGAAATGAAAATATAAACATCCCCGCTGGAACTTTAGAAGCTAGTAACAAAGATTTAACTCTTAATATTGATAAGTCTTACTCTAACATTGAAACAATCAAGCAGCTTCCTCTTAAGAAAAACAAAGATAAAGTCACAACCCTTTCTGATATTGCAAATGTTGAGCTTGGTCCAGTTTCTGAGAAAACTTTATTTAAAGCTCAAAGAAAAAATGCAGCTAATTTAAAAACAGTTGGGATTGGAATATACGCAAAAAGTGGAGCATCAACTGTCGAACTTTCAAATCAAATCAAAGAGAAAATAAACGTTCTAAATCAATCTTTACCAGATGGTTTAAAGTTAGAAATAGCATTTAATAGAGCAACTTACGTAGGAACTGCAATACAGGAAGTTTATAAAAGTTTAATTATTGCTTTTATTTTGGTTGTAGTAATAATTTACTTGTTTTTAGGAAACCTAAAAGCTGTAATTGTACCAGCTGTAGCTTTGCCAGTAAGTTTAATTGGTTCGTTTTTAGGTTTATATATATTTGATCTTTCTATAAATATATTTGTTCTCCTAAGTTTTATTTTAGCAATTGGAATAATAACTGATGATTCTGTAATAATGACAGATGCAATTTATACAAGAATTGAAAAAGGAGAAACGCCACTTGTAGCTGCTTATAAAGGCTCAAGACAAATAACATTTGCGATAATAGCTACAACTTTAATCTTAGTTGCAGTTTTTTTACCTTTAATTTTTATAGAAGGTATAGCTGGTACCTTGTTTAAGGAAACTGCAATAGCACTATCTTTCTCAATTGTTGTTTCTTCGTTTGTAGCTTTAACTCTTTCACCAATGTTGGGAAGTAAATTTTTAAATAAAAAAGAAAAAATTAATTTTTTTGTAAAAAAATTCAATAATGGATTTAAATCTTTTACAGAATTTTATACCGATACCCTAAAATTTTGGATTAATAAACAGAAAACAATTTCGATATTTATAATTCTGTTAATTGCAGCCTCAGTTTATTTATTTAATTTCACAAAAAAAGAATTGATACCATTAGAAGATAGAGGAGCTTATTTAATTATAGGTTCCACAGACGAAGGAAGTTCATTCGAGTACACACAAGAAAAAGCCCAAATAATTGAGGGAAGAATATTAAAATTGTTACAAGCAGAAGACAGCCCTTACCAAAGATTAATTATGAGGGTACCTGGTTTTGGTAAGTCCGCAACTTCATATAATACTTTTATTATAATAGCACTTTTAGATGAATGGAAAAATAGAGAAAAGAGCACACAAGTTGTTTTAAGAGAAGCTATTGGACAAGTTGTTAGTGTGCCTGAGACGTTTGCGTTTCCTATATCACCTCAATCTATAAGAGTTTCTAGCTACAATAAACCTGTTCAAATGGTGATTTATGGGACAAGTTATGAAGAGTTAGAACAAATTCAAAGCCAAGTTTTAAGAGAGCTAAGAAGAAATAGAAATATGTTTAGAATTGAAAGTGATTACACAAAAAATAAACCTGAAGTAAAATTAATTACTAACAAAAATAGAGCAAATGATTTAGGAGTTTCAATAGAGAATATAGGCAGAACACTAGAAACATTATACGGTGGAAAGAGGGTTACAACATATAATAAAGAAGGAAGAGAATATCCCATTATTCTTCAGCAGTATTTAGCAGATAGAAGAGATAAAGATGGCTTATCAAAGATTTTTGTAAGATCTGAAACTACAGGAAAATTAGTGTCAGTTGCAAGTTTGGTGGAATTTGAAGAGAAAGGAACTGCTGAGTCATTACCTAGATATAATAGACAAAGAGCAGTAACTATATCGGCAGCTTTATCTGAAGAATACACATTGTCTGAAGCTATAAAATATTTAGAAGACGTAATGTTGAGAGTTGCTCCTCAAAATCAAATAACTTGGAAAGGTAAGTCTGAAGAACTAAAAGAGACTAGTAACGAAATATTTCTTATTTTCGCTTTAGCATTAATAACTGCATATTTAGTAATGGCTGCTACTTTTAACTCCTTTGTCCATCCATTTATTATAATATTGACTGTGCCTCTTGCAGTTTTTGGAGGTCTTGTATTCATTTTATTTCTAAATAGTTCGATAAATATATTTTCACAAATCGCCTTGATTATATTAATCGGTATATCCACTAAAAATAGTATTTTAATCGTCGACTATACTAATCAAATTCGAACTACAGGTGCAAAAATTGAGGAAGCATTGATGGAAGCTTGCAAATTAAGAATAAGACCCATCATAATGACTTCATTAAGCACCATGATTGCAATGTTGCCTCTTATAGTAGGTAACATAGGTCCAGGCGCAGGTGAGGCGTCTAGATTAGCAGTTGGATCAACAATCTTTGGTGGAATGATTATTTCAACATTCTTTACATTATATGTGACGCCAACTATGTATTTAACACTAGCAAAAAATACCAAGAGAATAGATGCAGTAGATCTGGAGCTAGAAAAGCAATTGATTAAAAAATAATATATTTTCTAGTAGTCAAAGATTTACTACATTTATTAAGCTGCTTCTTGAATTTATTTGAATAACCCTCTACTTTTTTTGCCAATACTATAACTTTCTGATTGTTTTTATAATTTTTATAATTTCCCCAGCCTTCATGATAAGCAATATATTGTCTGAAAGCATCTTTTTTTGAAACCTTTAAAATTTTTTCCGTTTTGTTTGTATACCAGCCAATAAAATCAACACTATCTTTAAATCTAGTTCTTAAAGCATATTTATTTCCAGTCTCATCTTTATATTGTTTCCAAGTACCTTTAATAGCTTGTGAGTATCCAAATGAACTAGAAGGTCTTTTATAAGGTATAACTTTAAATAATTTTTGACGTGCAGGCTTAGCGAGCCAGTCAAAATCAGATTCCATTTTTATTATTGCTAATTGTAAGTTGATTGGTGTTCCCCACTTTTTTTCAGTTTTTTTCGCGTGTTTATACCAAAGATATCTCTCAGAAAATATTGAACAGCCATCTGCTGTATTTCGTGGTATCGATGAGCAAGCAGTTAAAAATAATAGACCAAAAAATAAAAAATACTTTCTAAAAAGAATCACAGTTTAATATAAATTATCTATTATTTTTTCTCCATATCCATGGATAATCAAATTCCATACTCCATAAACCTAACTTATTGTTTTTTGCATAAATTTGATCTTTAGAATATTTTTTTTTTGAATATTTTGGATAATCAAAGGCTAATCCATTTCTTACCATGTAAGCTGAAACACTCTCATTATTGATAAAACACTCACCTAAATACCTTCCAAAATAGTCTTTTTGGGGCTCGATTAAACATTTTAATTTTTTATTTATAATTTTTTCTGTAAGAGAATTTTTTGAAATTTTTCCACAATTAAGTTTTTTTTTATTTTTTAAGCAAAACTGTTGCTTTCCTTTAAATTTAGTTTCTGGTGCATCTATTCCTGAAAAACGAATTTTTTTATTATCTAATAAGATTGTATCACCATCAATTATTTTAACGTTATCTGAAATTAGGATTGTTTCTGACAGTAAGTAATTTGTTGCTACAAATGTAAATAAAAATAGAAAACTAACTAACTTCAGTAGTTGCTTTTTCATTACATTCTTGCATTTTTTTTCTAATTTGATCTTCTGATATATTTTTGTCTTTTAAATCTTCATAAAGCTTTCTATAAACATCTTCATCACCTGCCTCGGCAAAATCTGCTTTAATTACATCTTGAACATATTGATTTTTTTTTTCCTCATCGTATCCCAAAATTTGTGAGGCCCACTCTCCTAAATATTTATTTTTTCTTGCATTAATTTTGAATTGCTTTTCCTCATCATGAGCAAATTTTTTTTCAAAACCTTTTTTTCTATCATCAAATGAACTCATTGCTATCTACCCTATTATATTATTTCAAAAATTAAAAATGATATAAAAACATATATATTACCAAACATATCATTTATTTCAAATCATCTTTAGAAAATTATTAAATAGTAGAATTGCAAAATAATAAAAATTAATAGTAGATAAGTAAAATAATTGTTTTATGATATTCATAGTTAATCTATATTCAAAATCGTAAATGAGTCACTTAATACTTGTTAGGCATGGTCAAAGCGAATGGAATTTAGAAAACAAATTTACAGGATGGGTCGACGTTGAGCTTGCACCACAAGGAAAATTAGAAGCCTGCAAAGCAGGAGAGTTAATAAAAAAATTAAATTTAGAAATCAAACATTTTTATACTTCTTATCAACTAAGATCGATTGATACTTTAAAACTCATTTTAAATACAATTAGAGTAAAACCAGATAATATTATTAAGGCCTGGCAATTAAATGAAAGGCACTACGGATCGCTGACAGGATTAAACAAAGATGAAATGAGAAAAAAATTAGGAGAAGAAGAAGTTCACAAATTCAGAAGATCTTGGGATAATCCACCAAACCCATTGAATACAAATAGTCCATATCATCCAAAAAATATAAGTATTTACAATGATATACCCCGTAAACTAATTCCAGATACAGAGTCTCTCAAAGATACTTATGAAAGAGTTGTGCCCTATTTTGTTGAAAACATAGAAAAAAATTTGCAGGATAATATAATTATATCTGCTCATGGTAATTCTATTAGATCACTATTAAAATATTTATTTAAAATTGATAACAATGAAATTTCTAAACTTGAAATACCAACAGGAAATCCTTTACTTTTGAAATTTGAAAAAAAGAATATAAAAGAAGCTGAATACCTAGATCAGAGTAGATCTAAGGATTTAATTAAATTCTAACCTTTTTGAAGAAGTTTTTCGTAAATATCTTTATCTGTTAAATGAAGAAACTCAATACCACTCTCGAAACCATGCAAGTTTTCCTTTTCAATGTAGTTATCCCAAATCTCATTCATTGAAAATATTTTTTTTGAAAAATTTTTAAATATTTTTTTATTTATAATTTGACACCCTGTATAAATATAATTTTTATCATTGTTCTTTTTTAAATTGTTGCCATCCATAGAAAAATCACCTTTAAGTCTTTTATCAAAACTTAAATCTTTTTTTACAACCATTAAAATATTTTCTAAGTTATTTTTAAAATATATATTTTCCATCTTCTTAATTTCATTTACATATTCAGCGTTCCAAATTGTATCAGGATTGAAAACTATAAAATCTGTTTCAACTGAATTATTTACTACATTTAAAAGACCACCCCCTGTATCTAATATTTCTTTACCATCTTCTATAATTTGAATTTCTAAACCAAAATTATTTGAAAAAATGAAATCTTTTATTTTATCACTTAAATAGAAAGTATTAATTTTTAAAGATTTTATTTCTAATACTTTTATCAAATTTATAGTATTTTCTAATAAGCTAATCTCATTAATTTTTAAGAGTGGTTTTGGTGTTTTCTCAGTCAATGGCATTAATCTTTTTCCAAATCCTGCACATAAAATTATTGCTGTTTTAATTTTCATATTTTTTTTATTCTTGGGTTTTTTTGTAGAAAATTTTTTAAATCATGGAAATTTGGATTATTTTTAATACGATTATCGATTAATTTCCACGCATAAGGTATTAATTTTAGATATTTTCTTTTTTTATCTCTTTTTGCAAGTCTTGTGAATATACCAATTATTTTTAGATTTCTTAGAACAGATAAAATTTCAAAATCATTAATAAATTGAGATTCATTTTTATACTTAAATTTACTAAGAAATACTTTTAAAATATTTGACTTAAAACTATTTGAAGTTTTAATTCTTACATCATCTATAAGTGAGGCCAAATCATATGCTGGATTACCCAATACAGCATCTTGACTATCTATTAAAGCGATTTTATTTTTATAAAACATCATGTTTGAGACGTGAAAATCTCTATGTACAAACACTTTGTGTTTGATTTTTAAATTTAAATACAAATTATCTATTATTTTTTTGAAATTTTTT
>CABYQM010000002.1 GCA_902521075.1 uncultured Pelagibacteraceae bacterium | reverse complement strand
ATTTCCTCTATGAATTAATCCTGCTATTCCGCACATATAATTTCCTTATTAAATTATGGTAAACAATCCAGATAGGTATCAAGATCCCATTGTGTTGTTGCACCCAAGAATTTTTCCCACTCATCTCGTTTGTACCAATTAAAAACTTTATACATTTCATCTGGCATTGATGATTTTATTACCTCATCTTCCGCCAATCTATCTAAAGCTTCACCTAAACTTAGTGGAAGTTTTTTAACATCTTTACCAGCTTTTTGAGCTTCATATATATTTCTAGACTCAGGTTTGGCTGGTTTCATTTTTTTAGATATTCCTTCATCACAAGCTTTAAGTAATGCTGCACCTAATAAATATGGATTATGCATAGAGTCAACTGATCTGTATTCGAATCTACCTGGAGCAGATACTCTTAGACCACATGTTCTATTTTGATAACCCCAGTCAGCATATACTGGTGCCCAAAAACCTTGATCCCATAATCTTCTATATGAGTTAACTGTTGAAGAACCAATTGCTGTTAAAGCTGGCAAGTGTTTCATTATCCCTGCAATTGATTGTAATCCAATTTTTCCAGGTAATTGCATATCTTTAGTATCAGGCATGAAAGTATTAGTGCCACCGGATACATAACTAAAGACTTCCTCTACTCCTGGAAGTTTTTTGTTACCTAATTTATTTACAGATACCTTTCCACCTTTCCACAAAGACATGTTGGTGTGACATCCACTTGCTGAAACTCCCATAAATGGTTTGGTCATAAAGCAAGCAATAAGATTATGTTCTCTTGCTACCTGAGCACAAATTTGTCGATATGTAGATAGTCTATCAGCATTTCTTAAAACATTATCAAATGTCCAGTTAAGCTCTAATTGACCAGGAGCATCTTCATGGTCACCTTGGATCATATCAAGACCCATCGCTTTTGCGTATTCAATAACCTTCATAAACACAGGTCTTAATGATTCAAATTGATCAATATGATAACAGAAAGGTTTTGAGAAACCTTGTCCAGTTGGAGTTCCGTCAGGATTTTTTGTTAACCACATCATTTCAGGCTCTGTTCCAACTCTTAATTCTAATCCATGTTTCTTTTTAAACTCATTCATGAAAATTCTAAGATTACCTCTGCAGTCACTTGTTAAATGACCACCTGGATTTTTTCTTTCTTCTCTATTTCTAAAACATGTAACAAAAACTCTTCCAACTCTCTTATCCCAAGGCAATTGAACAAAAGTTTCTGGATCAGGTATTCCTACCAATTCCATAGCTTCTGGACCATATCCAATATAATTATTATGACGATCTAAAAATAAATTTGCTGTTGCTCCATAAACCAATTGAAAACCTTTTTCTGCAGTTCTTTCCCAGTGGTCTGCTGGTATTCCTTTTCCAACAACTCTCCCAGTTACTGAAATAAATTGATAATAGATATAAGTAATTCCTAATTCGTTTATTTTTTCTCTAACTTTTTTGACGAGTTTAGCTCTACCTGGTTGGTTTACGTGTTTTTCAAGATCCGTCATTCTTCCCCCTTTGAATTTTCAGATCAAAAAGGTAACTGAAAAAAAAACGTTTGTCTACTTAGATAAATTAGCTCCAAGGAAACGGACTGTTCGATGTCGGATGAAGTTTGCCTTTTTCATATCTATCGAACCTGAACGGTTTAAGTAATTCACTTTCTTGACCTAAAATTTCTTGTGCAACAAGGTGCCCAACACCTATCATTTTATAACCATGATTTGCATCTGCAATCATGTAAACATTTTCAAAAAATCTATCGAATATCGGGAATGAATCTGGAGTTAAACAACCCAATCCTCCTGATGGTCCCTTTCTATACAAATGAGATTTACCAACAAAACGTTTCTGAATATGTGCAAGTGCTGAAGTCCACATATCAGAAAATTTATCAGTAGTTTGATATTCAGGAGAGTCAATTCCATATGGGTCAATATTAACTTCATCAAAATGTTTTTGAACAATGTAAGGTGATGTTCCACCTTGAACTCCCAATCCTTCAATATCAGGTTTATAATAAATACCCCATAAGTCTTCTGTAATTATTTTACCATCTTTGTCAGAATAAAGTGGTGCATCTGTATCAACATGAATTACTGGAGGCGGTTTACCTTCATTAGTTTTTAAATAATCTGCATCTACACCCAATACACCTTCTTGTAAAAACCAGTACTTCCACATTTCAACTTCATGCATTTTTCCATTTTTAGCATCTTTTATGTTAGTAGTTTTTGGTAACTCCAACATATTCCAAAAATCTCTTACCCATGGTCCTGCTCCAATAACTACCTGATCACAATCAATTGTACCTTTGTCTGTAACCACGCCAGTAATTGCATTGCTGTTGCTACCTCTTTTAAAACCTGTAACCTTTACTCCTTTATGAACGTTTACACCGTTTGAATTTGCTTTTTTCTCTAGTGCTTTAATTGAGTCCTTATTAAATGCATATCCACCTTTTTTTTCATGCAAGACAGATGTAATACCTTTTGCTTGCCAATCACTAAAAATTCCTTGCATATATTTCATGCAATCTTTTTCACCTTCTATAAATTCTGATTCATATCCGATCGCTTTTTGTTGTTCATAAATACTTGCAACATCTTTATGCATTACTTCTGGAGAAATTTGCATATAGCCGACAGCATTATATTTAAATGCCTCTGGATCACTTTCCCAAACACTAACTGAATGAGCCATTAATTCTCTCATTGCTGGTTGAAAATAATTATTTCTAACAACTCCACATGCAATTCCACTTGCACCTGCAGCAGTGTCTTTTTTTTCTAGGACAACGACATCGTTTGGATTTTTATATTTTTCGGAAAGTTTCCAAGCAGTACTTAACCCGTGAATTCCTCCACCAATTATTACAACTTTTGCTTTTGTCGGTAACGACATGAACGAACTTTAATTTTTTAGCAAAGGAAAGAATATAATAATTTTTATATATAATTTATATAAATTCTAAATATTTATTAGATTTTTAATTAAAAACTCAAATTTTTGAGAGTTTTCAAATATTCGTTAAATTCATTAACAAAATTCTGTGTGGGTAAAACGTACTTTTTTCTATGGTCATTTCCGGTTTTCTCGAGGTAAAAAAATTCTTTATCACAAGCTTCTTTGATCATGAGTGCAGATTTGGGTCTAGAAGTTTTGAAAAGTCTAGTCTTAAGTTCTTCGACAGATAAGTTTTCATTTAATTTATAGGAATTCATCACAATCAACATCATGTGATAATGTGAAGGAGACTTTCTGAAAAAGTAATTACTGGATGTATGGGACAGTTTCATTTGATCTTCCCAAAATTCCAGTAAATCCTTTGATGATTTTGACATTAAGATTTTACACGTGTTTTTTGAGGATCGTAATGCGGGAAACCAACAATTTTAGCAGGTATTCTTTTTTGATGTCCATCAATTTTACCTACTTCAACGTTCATACCTATTTCTGAATGACCTACATCAATTCTGCACAAAGCAATATTTTTATTCAAAGTAGGAGATAGACATCCGCTTGTAACTACGCCAACTTGGGATCTTCCAATGTGAACGCAATCACCGTGATTAGCTTTTTCTTTGCCTACAAGTTCTAATCCAACTAATTTCTTTTGCGGATTTTCTTTTCTCTTTATTAATGCTTCTTTACCAATGAAATCTGCTGTTTTTGTTTTTAAAGGAACCGTAAATCCAACACCAGCTTCAAAAGGGTCAACTTGGCCGTCAAATTCATTACCAAATAATATTAGTCCAGCTTCAATTCTTAATAAATCTAATGCTCCAAAACCAGCAGGTATTATTCCTTCATCTTTGCCAGCTTCCATAAGCACATCCCAAACTGCTGGTGCATCTGAAGGGTGACACCATATTTCGTATCCTAACTCGCCTGTGTATCCAGTTCTAGAAACCATTAATGGAATTCCACTAAGTTCTTTTACTCTACAGATTGTAAACCTAAACCATTGTAATTCTGAAATAGAAGGTTGTGTTGGTGGAGTAAAAATAAATTTTTCTAAAATTTTTCTACTGTTAGGTCCTTGTAGAGAAATATTATTTATTTGATCAGTAGAGTTTTTAACTAAAACATTAAATCTTTTCTTTTTTGCTTGTTCTTTTAACCATTCACCTGCGTATTCATCACCACATACCCATCTAAATCCATGATCACTCATTTTTAACAATGTTCCATCATCAAACATAGAACCATTTTCATAACACATCGAAGAATAAACAATTTGTCCAACTGACAATTTTTTAACATTTCTTGTTAAAGTATAGTCCATTAATTCTTCTGCATCCGGACCTAATATTTCAAATTTTCTTAAAGAAGATAAATCAATTAAAACTGCTTTTTCTCTACACGCTGTATATTCATTTATTACTCCGTGTTTAGTGTAATCATTGGGCAGCCAATATCCTCTAGCATCAACAAAGTTTCTTGTTAACTTTGAAGTTCTTTCATGAAATCCTGTATTTTTTGTTAGTTTTAATTCTGAGTCTGGTTTCATTCTAAATGCAAAAGATTTTGTAAATTCTCTTTTTTTTTCATAAGTTCTAACAAAAATATCTGTAGGGTTCCATGAATTACATGGATCTATATCACTTGGACAGGCTGATGTTCCGCAGGTTAAATCTTTTAAAGCTCTTAATATTACATAATCTCCAGGTCTAGCAAATGACTCATCAGAAAGTACGGTATTTAAGCCTCCTGCTGAAGTATTAAAAAATAAATTGATAGCATGCCATCCCTTTTGTCTATTAACCCCAAAATTTTCCATAGCACCACTTAAGTTATCTGAGCAATTTGGATGCCCAAAATAACCAGCATCTTCGTAATACTTCGATGTACAAGCTAGATTAAAAGTATCATGTCTACCAACAGTATCTCTTATTACTTCTACTAAAGGCTCATGGTCTGTATCATAAAATTTTGAATACAATCCTGGTCCTGGAAATGTATTTCCCATAAAGGTCCTGGTTGTTTGCCAGTCTAAACCTTTTTCAATACCTTTACCTAATTTAGCTGTATCAAAAGCAACAAAATCTGAACATTGTCTACCAGTTGGACAAATTATTTGAATATAATCTCCTTCTTTAACTTCAAAAGAAATCGCTGATTGTTTTGCAATATTTTTTTCGTCTAGAGGATCAAAAATTGGATCTGGAATTATTCTATGTTCTTTATGGTCAACAATATTATTTCTTTTAATAAATAAAGTTAATTCTGTTGGAGGATTTTGTTCATGAACCAACATATCATCGCCAGGGGCAGAAAAAATACAATAACATTTATCTTTTGAAGTTATTTTAATTTTTTCTCCTGGTGGAGTGTCTTTATCAAAAAGGATTGAAGATTTAGACTTTGCAATTTTAAGATTTCTTTTTTCTAATTGACGCAATGCAATTTTTGAGCTTTCTTCATTTCTATTTAAAATTTTGATTATATCATTTTCTGATTTAGAAGATTTTAAATTTAAAATCGATGGATCTGAATTTCCATCAGAATTAAAAACAACTATTTCGCAAATTTGATTTCCTTCATTATTAATAATTTCAATTTCATCATCTGGAAAAATCTGAACCCCCGTAAGTCCACCGCCATTAATTACATATCTTTCAACCCCAGGTGGCAAAACATTTAAACCAGGTTCATTTATCCTTAAATTTTCGTCTAACATTTTAAATCAATGATTACTTATGTTTAAGAATAAATCAGTACTGATTAATTGTATATATAAATTTTAGTACCAACTTTTGTTGACTGTAAGATTAAATTTAAGGATACTTAAATACTTAATATATTAAGAGAGGAGAAATAAATGAAGAAAATACTATCTTTACTCTCAGCTATAGTAATTACTGTAGTAAGCTTTGCAGGAATATCTAACGCTGACAGTAAAAAACCCATAGTGATCCCAACTCATAACTGGTCAAGTCAAATTGTTATGGCCTATGTTATTGGTGGAATCTTTGAAAGCATGGGAAACAATGTTAAATATGTAAATGCAGACTCTCAAGCGGTTTACGAGTCAATTAGAATTGGTGATGTAACTATATCTCATGAAGTATGGGAATCTGCTTTTGGTAAGTCATTTACAACAGCTTTAGACAAAGGTGGTTTGTTAGATTGGGGTGATCATGAAGCAAGAACTCTTGAGGATATGGGATATCCAAACTGGGTTGTTGAAAAAGGTCTATGTCCAGGTCTACCAGATTGGACAGCTCTAAAAAATCCAGACTGTGCAAAAAACTTTACAACACCTGACTCTCCAGATGGAAAAGGAAGAATGTTGGAAGGACCACAAACTTGGCATGGTGACTTAATCCCTCAAAGGATTGATGCACTAGGCTTAGGTGATTTATGGTGGGTTAAGTTTGCTGGAGGTGCTGATGCACTTTGGGCAGAATTAGCAGCTGCTGAAAAAGAAGGAAGAGGAACTATAATTTTCAACTGGACACCAAACTTTACTGATGGTGCTGGTTTTACATTTATCGACTTCCCTCCATACACAGCTGGTTGCAGACCAGCAGATGGTGGTGACGGAAAATGTGGTTCTCCGGATGGTTATTTGAAAAAAGCAGTACACGAAGATTTTCCAAAAACTCATCCAGATGCAGCAGCAGCGTTTAAAAAATTGTCATTTTCAACAAGTCAAATTGGTGCAATGGCAGCTTTAGTAGACGTTGACAAAATGACTCACGAAGATGCAGCTAAAAAATGGTTAGCTGATAACGAGTCAACTTGGAAAGCTTTCCTTAAATAAGGATAAAAGTTAAAAAATTAAGATCTCCCCCAATTCTGTTGGGGGGGATTTTTTTTTATAAAGATTTGTGTAAAATATATTTATGAGAAAATATCTTTTTTACTTTTTTTTAAGTTTATTAATAAGCTCATCAGTTTTTGCTCGAAGCACCGGATGTAAAGAAGGTAACTGTGAAAATGGATATGGAAAATGGGTTTATACAGATAAAACTACTTATGAAGGTGAGTGGGTAGGAACAAAAAAAAATGGCCAAGGTATAGAAACATGGCCAAACGGATATATCTATAAAGGTGAGTTTAAAAACAGTGTTTGGAGTGGAGTTGGAACTTTAACTTTCCCAGATGGTTCTACTTATGAAGGAGAGTGGGCTAATGGTTTTATGAATGGCAAAGGAACATTTACTTGGGCTAATGGCGACCAAAAAGTAGGAATTTGGAAAAACGGTAAATTGCAAGATTAATGTCGAACGAAACTTCATTTAATAAATTAAAAGGATTACCCGAGAACCTAAAACAATTTATAGGACTAATAGTTTTAACAATAGTCATAATTTCTTCTTTTGCTATTTTAAATAATATATTTAGCGAGGGTGATGAATTAGTTAGGAAAATGAAATTGGAAGAAGAGAGAATTGCAAAAGAGAGAAAACTAAGTGCATTAATTTCAAAACTTCCCTCGGGTATATTAGTAACTTTTGATGGTACTGATCATTATAAATTATCAGATGAATTGTATGAGGGAGTGTGTAATGCCACAAAGCTTATCCCCCAAAGAGCAATAATGGGTGCAAATTTCTTAAATTTTAGAGCACACGAAATTTATACTATTAACGGCAATAAGATTGATGAAACATTTGTTGAATGGGATGCTGAAAAAAAGAAATGTTTTGCAGGTTTTACAGTTAGTGGAAATAACGTAGGAGTAGACGAAACAATTAAAGTAAGCGGTGAAGCCTTAAGTTTTTTAAGTACTGGAATTGATACAAGGGTTTATTTTATTAAAAATTTTTAATGGAAATAAGCTTCAATTATATTGATTTTAATTTAATTAATTTTCGTATACTTTTATAAGAATTATGTCTGAAGCAGTAATCAAATGCGAAGCAGTTTATAAAATTTTTGGTGAAAACGCCAAAAAGATGCTTCAAGATTCAAATGGTAATGTTGATGCTAAAACATTTCAAGAAAATGGTTGTATAGTAGGTGTTAACAATGCCTCTTTTGAAGTGGCAAAAGGAGAGATGCTTGTTGTAATGGGCTTATCTGGATCTGGTAAGTCAACTTTACTAAGGTGTATATCAAGATTAACAGATGCAACAGGTGGAAAAATTTTCATTGAAGGTCAAGATTTATTAAATTTAAATAATAAAGAGTTAATTGAGCTTAGAAGAAACAAAATGGGAATGGTTTTCCAAAGCTTTGCTCTTCTTCCACACAAAACCGTTGTAGAAAATATAGCTTTTCCTCTTCAAATCAAAGGTATCAAAACTGAGGAGAGCATTAATAAAGCAATGGAGATGGTTAAATTAGTTGGACTTGATGGAAGAGAAAATTATTTTCCAAGAGAACTTTCAGGTGGACAACAACAAAGAGTGGGTATTGCAAGATCTCTAGCAGTTGAACCTGATATATGGTTTTTAGATGAACCTTTTTCTGCTTTAGATCCTTTAATTAGAAAAGAAATGCAAGATGAATTTTTAAGACTTCAAGAAAAATTACAAAAAACAATTATGTTTATTACTCATGATTTTGATGAAGCATTAAAACTTGCTGATCGAATTGCAATTATGAAAGATGGTATAATTGAACAACTAGATACACCTGCAAATATAGTTCTAAACCCAGCCACGGAATATGTAAGAAAATTTACTGAAGAAGTGCCTAGAGAAAAAGTTTTATTAATCGAAGATGTAATGGATGAATCTATATCTAATAATTTAGGTGATGTTAAAGTTTCAAAAGATGAAATCATAGAAAATGTTGCAGAGAAAATATTAACGCAAGAAAAATCTGTAGCTGTTATAGATGAAAATAACAAAACCGTTGGGTCAATCAACCCGACAAAAATAATAAATACTGTCTTTGGCGGAAGAAAGAACGGAAAATAAATTATGGAATTTTTAAAAAAATATCCAAAAATATTTCAGTGGTTATTTCTATTAATTGTTTTCTTTGCTCTTTGTTTTGCTATTGATGTTCCAGAAACATATAAATTCATTAGAGGCCAAGCTGAATTCGTAAAAGACCCTAATCAAAGTAGTTATATATTTTTAGGCAAAGAAGTAAGATATTATGCCTTTGATGTTTTCTGGCGTCTTCCTCCATTACTTGGATGGTTACCAATATGGATAAATGACTCCTTGTTTTTCTTAATGAATGAGTGGATGCCAATGGAGTTTTGGAATGAGGACACTCAAGAATTTAAAACCAGACCAATAGTTTTGCAAATTAGCAGAAATTTAACAGCTTTTATGACCTTTTTAATAGAATTAATTAGAGAAATTCTATTAGGTGGACTTGAAACAATTGTTGCCTTCACAAGTTGGGATTGGATCGATGCGAACCCTTGGGCAGAGTTACCAGGTCTACCTTGGACAATAGTTGCAGCTGGCTTTGCAATACTTGCTTATAAATTAAGTGGTATTGGACTCGCTTTATTTGCCGGTTTAACAATGGTTTATATTTCTATATTTGGACAATGGAAACCATCGATGCAAACACTCTCTTTTATTTTAGTTGCTGCGCCTCTATCTTTTATATTTGGGTTAAGTTTAGGTATTGCAGCTTATAAAAGTAAACGTGTAGAAAAAGCTCTATATCCAATTTTATTAGTTATGCAAACAATGCCACAATATGCAGTATTAGTCCCTGCACTTGTTCTTTTTGGAGTCGGTGACCACGCTGCAGTAATTATAACTATGGTTGTTGCTGTTCCACCCATGATATTACTTACTTTACTAGGATTGAGAGCTATTCCTCCAGAAGTAATTGAAGCTGGAAGAATGAGTGGTTGTAATAATTGGCAACTAATGTCTAAAGTGCTAATTCCAACGGCCAGACGAGATATTTTAATTGGCGTAAACCAGGTTATCATGGTGTGCTTTTCTATGGCTGTTATTTCAGCCTTCATTGGAGCGAAAGGTCTAGGTTTTAATTTATTGTTAGCACTAAATCAGCTTAATATCGGATTAGCATTAGAAGCTGGTCTTTGTATAAGTCTAATTGCAATTTTATTAGATAAAATGTCATTAGCATGGGCAAACAAGCAAGTCGATTATTTTGGCAATTTGAATTTTTTTCAAAGAAATAAAAATTTATTATTTTTTAGTATTACGGTCATAATTGGAATTTTACTCGCTTACTTTGGATCTGTTTATTTTAAAGGTGGTTACAATTATTTATTTGAAGTTCCACACAATAAAGGAATATCAACTGCTGATTTTTGGAATAAAGGTGTCGATTGGATTTTTGATACCTTCTTTGTTTATATAAAAGCATTTAATACATGGTTAATTCAAGAAGTGTTACAACCAATGAGGGCTTTGTATTTAAGGATGCCAGCTGTTGCTACATTAGTTCTAGTTGTTGGTGCAGGCTATTTAATTGGTGGAATTAGATCTGCATTAGTAGTTTGTGGTTTGACATTATTCATAGCTCTAAGCCCTTGGTGGGATAGAGCCTTAGTAACGGCTTACATGGCAACATTTGGGGTAATTGTCTCTTGTATAATTGGTTTTACGGTTGGCACATTATGTTTTCAAAATAAACATTCTGCAAAATTTATGTTAGGGGTATGTGATATATTTCAAACATTTCCATCATTTGTTTATCTTATTCCTGTTATGATGCTTTTTGGAATAACTGACACTTCTGTTCTTATTGCTGTCATTGTTTATGCAACTATACCAGCAACAAGATACACAATTGAAGGGCTTAGAAGTGTTCCAGCAGGTTTACATGATGCAGCGACGATGTCTGGTGTAAATAAATTTCAAAGATTAACAAAAATTGAATTTCCTTTAGCATTCCCTCATATGATGCTTGGTATAAATCAAACAATAGTGTTTGCATTATTTATGGTGATTATAGGAGCATTTATCGGCACTGAAGATTTAGGGCAATATATTTTAAAAGCTTTATCAGATAAAAATGGTGCTGGTATTGGATTAACTTTGGGTATTTGTGTAGCTTTTATAGGTTTAATTTTTGATAATTTGATAAGAACTTGGGTAGAAAAAAGAAAAAAACATCTAGGAATTGCTTAATCTTAAATGAAAAAAATTTTAATAATAGGCGGTGGCGCAATGGGATCTGCTTTTACTTTTCCATGTATAGATAATAAAAATGAAGTAACTATCACAGAGCCTTATAATAAAACTTTTATTAAAAATTTGTCTTCAAAAAAGAAATATCATTCTAGTTTAAAAATAAATTTACCAAATAAACTAAAATACAAAAAATATTCAACTGATATATTAAAAAATAAATATGATTTGGTAGTTGTTGCGTTAAGTTTATCAGGAATAAATTTTATTAGTGAAGAATTTAAAAAATCAAATATTAAAAGTCCAATTCTTATTCTTACCAAAGGTTTGAAGTATGAGAAAAAAAAACAGAAAATTTTTACTATTTCAGAGGATATAAAGAAAACTAATAAAAATATAAACGTTTCAGTTTTAAAAGGACCTTGCTTAGCAAAAGAACTTTCAAATAAAAAACAAACAAGTGTAATTGTTGCTAATAAAAATATCAAAACCGCAAAAAAAATTTGTAATATGATAACTACAAAATACTATTTAACCGAAACTTCGAAAGATGTTATTGGAGTTGAGATCTGTTCTTCAATTAAAAATATTTATTCAATGATTATTGGGGCTGGAGATAGTTTAAATATGTCTTCAAGTTTATTCAAAAAATCTATAAATGAGATGATATATATTACTAAATATTTTAAAGGAAAAATTGAGACTGCTCTTGGATTGGCTGGAGTTGGAGATTTATACGTCAGTGCTGCTGGAGGTAGAAATAGTAAAATGGGAAGTTACTTAGGGCAAGGCTATACATTCAAAAATGCTAAAAGAAAATTTATGCCTAATGAAACCGTGGAGGGAGAGCAACTTGCAAGAGAAATTGCTCCATTTGTAATAAAAAAAATTCAACAAAAAAAAATCCCTTTGATGACAAAATTAATTAAATCTATAATTAATAACAAAAAATTAATATTAAATTAAAAATGGCAAGTATTAAAATAGATAAAGTAAACAAGTTTTTTGGTAGCACACATGTGATCAAAGATGTTTCTCTTGATATAAAAAGTGAGTCTTTCACAGTTCTAGTAGGCCCAAGCGGATGTGGTAAATCAACAATCTTAAGAATGATTGCTGGTTTAGAGGAAATTAATTCAGGTACAATATCTATTGATGATAAAGTTGTAAATGATCTACCACCTAAAGAAAGAAATATTGCAATGGTATTTCAATCTTATGCTCTTTATCCTCATATGACTGTATTTGATAATATGGCTTTTGGTTTAAAAATTGAAAAAAAATCAAAAGAAGAGATAGAGCAAAGAGTGATGGAGGCTGCTAAAATCTTACAGATAGAAGAGTATCTTGAGAGAAAACCCAAACAATTATCTGGAGGACAACGTCAAAGAGTAGCTATTGGTAGAGCCATTACAAGAAAACCAAAAGTTTTCTTATTCGATGAACCATTATCTAATCTAGATGCAGCATTAAGAGTACAAATGAGAGTAGAATTGGCAAAATTACATGATCAACTTAATGCAACAATGATTTACGTAACTCATGATCAAACTGAAGCCATGACACTTGCAAATGATATTGTTGTATTGGATCAAGGTATAGTTTCACAAAAGGGATCACCCATGAACTTATATAATAACCCAGATAATCTGTTTGTTGGTGGTTTTATCGGATCTCCAAAAATGAATTTTATAGATAGTAAAATTTTAAGTAAAAGTTCAAAGAGTTCTGAAGTAGATATAATGGGGACTGGAAAGTTAAATGTACCAAAAATTTCTGATAATACTCAAGAAGGGGATAGTATAAAAATTGGAATAAGACCAGAGCATTTGATATTAAATGCAAAAACAGATTCATTATGGGAAAGTAAAGTCTTCGTTGTAGAAAAATTAGGGTCAGGAACATATTTATATTTAGAGAAAGAGGGAGATCCTCTTGTTGTACAAACTGATGGAGACACAAATATTAAAGTAGGTGACACTGTTAAAATAGGTTTTGATCCATTTCGTTGCCATTTATTTGATAATAAAGGTATTTCTTTTAAAAATTCTTGAATCAATCTCAGGTAGTATTGTTTAAATTACATACTTGTTATTCTTCTTTTAAATGTTCATTATGTGTTAATTTTTAAATAATTTTAGAAAACAAGAAAAAAGAGGGGAATATATGTTTAAAAATATATTAATAACGATCTCTGCAATAGCTTTTGTTTTTAATTCAATTGCATTTGCAGATATCAAATTCTGGACGACAGAAACTCAACCAGCAAGGATGGCTAAACAAGAAGAGATGGCAAAAGCTTTTGAAGCCAAAACTGGAATTGGAGTTGAAGTTATCCCGATTGATGAAAAAGATTTAGGAACAAGAGCTACTGCAGCAGCTGCAGCAGGAGATCTTCCTGATGTAATTTATCATACATTGCAATATGTGCTGCCATGGGCAGAAGCGGGAATTTTAGACGTTGATGCAAATAATGATATCGTTAACTCACTTGGAAAGAAAACTTTTGCTCCAGGTGCTTTAAAGATGGCTAAAAAAGGTGGCAAAATTGCAGCCGTGCCAGTAGATGGCTGGACGCAAATGGTTGTATACAGAAAAGATTTGTTTAAAGCTGCTGGTTTAGAACCACCGACGACTTATGCAAACATCGAGAAAGCAATAGATGCTTTATCTAGTAATGATATGTTTGGATTTGTTGCGGCAACTAAAACTGACGAAAACTTTATGAGTCAAGTTTTAGAACATGTCATGCTTGCAAACGGTGTAAATATTGTAAAAAAAGGTGGAACAAAAAAACAAGGAAGAGCTTTAAAGAATTCTTTACAGTTTTATAAAAAATTAGCTAAGGCTAGCCCTCCAGGAGAACTTTACTGGAAACAATCAAGAGAACTTTATTTCGCTGGTAAAACTCCAATGATTATATGGTCACCATTTATCATGGATGAATTAGCTGGTTTAAGAGACTCAGCTCCACCAACAATTAACAGTGATCCTACATCACCAGAATTGGCATCTAAAACTGGTTTTATAACTAATTTTAGTGGACCAAATAATGTAAAAGGCGCAGCTTGGGCGGATGTTAGATACTTTGGTGTAACTGCAGATGCAGATACAGATGAAGCTAAGCAGTTTATTCTTTATTCAATGGATGAAGGATATACAAGCACTTTATCTATAGCACCAGAAGGTAAGTTCCCTGTAAGAAGAGGTAATGCAAGTGATCCAAATGCATTTACAACAGCTTGGAGTAAACTGCCTGTTGGAGTTGATAGAAAAGCTCCTTTAACAGATCTATATTCAGCAGATGTAATAAATAATATTGTTGCAGGTTTAGATACTGCTAATAGATGGGGTGTTAAAGAAGGTGAACTATCTAGAGCATCTAAAATTATTAACAATAAGTTTATTAATAGAATCACTAGACAATATATTGACGATCAATTGACGCTAGATGAAGCAGTAGTTGAAATTAATACTGTGCTAGCTAGCTTCTAGTAATTTAAAAAATTAAAAAAAGCGGGTAATATTAATTATCCGCTTTTTTTTATGAGTTCAAAACTTGCAAAAATTGAAAAAAGAACAGCTTATCTTTTAATATTACCATCAGTTCTTTTAGTATTTTCTATAATTTTATTTCCAATATTTTCTAATATTTGGATAAGTTTTAAAAATGTAGAGCTCAAAGATTTAAGAATTCCTGAACCAAGAGCAAAAAAATTAGTAAAATCAATTAATGATAATCCAAATCAAATAAAAGTAATTTATAAATTAAGAAATAGTTCTCTTACACAAGAAATTACTAATGTAAAATTTAAAGATAAATATCCAGATGATATCGAACCAATAAGTTTAAATAATAAATGTCAATTTAAATCAAATTTACTTAAGTGTGAGTTAGGTAATTGGCCAAAAAAATATCGAGAAAATTTAGAAATAGTATTTCAAAATATTAATAATCAAGAAATTTCCAAGAAGGAACTAAAATCTTATAAGCCTAAACTATCAGGTAAGTCACAAAATATATTATTAACTTATGAATTTACATTAAATAATTTCAAAAAAGTAATTAAAGACAAAGCTTTTATAGATCTATTATCAACAACTTTTTATTACACTTTTTTTGGAACCATAGGTGCAATAGTTTTTGGAATTTTAGCTGCACAAATGGTAAATCAAAAATTTTTTGGAAGAACATTTATGAGAAGTGTTCTTTTATTTCCTTATGTTGCGCCAGTTGTTGCTCTTGCTTATACCTGGGAACTTTTACTTGATCCAACAAGTGGAACTTTGAATAATTTATTAATTAACTATCAAATTATTGATGGACCAATAAATTTACTAGGACAAAAATATGTAACTTTAAACATACTTGGTTTTGATTTTAAATTGAGGCTAGCATTAACAACTGTAATTATTTTTGAAATTTGGAGATATTTTCCTCTAGCATTTTTATTTATTCTTGCTCGTCTTCAAGCAGTTCCAAAAGAGTTGTATGAAGCAGCTGATGTTGATGGTGCAAATCCTATCCAAAAATTTCTTAATATTACTTTGCCCCAGATATTAGCAGTGATTTCAATTCTATTTATGATTAGATTTATTTGGAATTTTAATAAATTCGAAGACATCTTCTTACTCACTGGCGGGGCATCAGGCACAAGAACATTGCCAATAAATGTATATCAACAAGGTTTTTCAATCGGGGATATTGGTATGGGTTCTGCAGTTTCTATTGTGATTGTAGTGTTTCTATTAATTTTTATGTTTATCTATTTTAAACTTTTAGGAAAAAGAGCTGATGAAAATTAAAAATATATTTACTTATTGCTTTATCTCGTCTTTGTTTTTGTTTTCATTAATTTGTATTTGGAAAATCTTAGTTACATTACAAGGAATTGAATTAACAAATTTTAATTTTAATAAATTATTTATATTTGGAATAATTCTTTGTGCAATAAATCTTCTTATTGGGAAAAAATTAAATTTAAATATTAAAATAATTTTACTAGCACTTTTATTTTCTATCTTTGATTATTTAGTCTCAATAAATTTACCTATTTGGTATAGTTTTGGCATATTCTTAATTTCATTATTTTTTTTCAATAATATTAAAGATTACGACAAAAACTTTTTGTCAAAAAATCATTCCTCTCAAAAATTATTCTTTAATTTTTTAACATTATTTGGAATTACACTGTTCTCTTTTGTAATTCTTTTCCCTTTTTATATGATGTTAGTTACAAGCTTTAAAACCCAAGCATTGTTATTATTGAACCCATTAGACTTTAGTATTAACTTTGCACAAGGATTGCCAGAGTTGTTCAAATCTTATTTTATAGTGTTCAAAGATTATAATTTTGGAAGATATATGCTAACGAGCACAATAGTCTCCTTAGGTACAGTCATTATAACATTAATATTTGCAATACCAGCTGCTTACGCGGTTGCAAGACTTAATTTCTTTGGAAAAAATTTTTTATCAACATCCATATTGATAATTTATTTGTTTCCAGCGATAGTTTTAGTGATACCTTTGTATACAATTTTTAGTCAACTTGGTTTAAGAAATTCTATTGAGGGTTTGTTAATAGTTTATACAGCCACAACCTTACCTGTAGCAATTTATATGCTGCAAGGTTACTTTAAAAGTATACCAAAAGAATTAGAAGAAGCAGGGATAATAGATGGTCAAAATTGGCTTGGTATAATTTTTAAAATTATACTCCCACTTAGTTTACCTGCAATATCATCAGTAGCTTTGTATGTGTTTATGATAGCTTGGAATGAATTTTTGTTTTCATTAATGTTTTTAGACCGGCCAAATACATTCACATTATCAAGAGCTATTCAGTTTCTGAATGTTGGAGCTGAAACACCTAGACAATATTTGATGGCAGGGTCTGTAGTAGTAACTTTGCCTATTTTAATAATTTTTGTTTATTTTGAAAAATATTTAGTAAGTGGTCTTACTGCAGGAAGTGTTAAAGGATAATGAAAAATAAAGTAGAAGAGGCAAAAAAAATATTATTAGGTAACAGAAAAAATGGTTACACACTTCCTACTAATAACAAATTATATCCTGCTCAATGGAATTGGGATTCAGCTTTTATAGCTCTTGGCTATTCTTACTTTAATTTAGATTTTTCAATTATAGAAATTGAAACTTTGCTTAACGGTCAGTGGGACGATGGCATGGTACCCCACATTCTTTTTCATGAAAAAGACACATCTTATTTTCCAAATCACACAACTTGGCAATGTGGAAAAAATATACCTTCTTCTGGTATTACTCAGCCACCAGTTTTAGCCAGTATTTTGAGAAAAATTGTTGAAAAAAATAAACTAAATAATGATCAAAATTCAAGAATAACTAAAGTAATCAAAAAAATTAAAAATTATCATGATTGGTTCATAAAATTCAGAGATCCTAATAAAACGGGCCTTGTATCCATATTGCATCCTTGGGAAAGCGGGTATGATAATTCACCAATTTGGGATCAGCCAATGAGTAATATCAAAGTAGATAAAGACCTTAATTATAAAAGAAGAGACCTTGAAGTTTCAAACTCTGATGAGAGACCTTTAAAAACTGATTATGATAGATATGTAACTTTAAGAGATCAATTTAGGGATGTTCAGTATGATCCACATAAATTGTATGAGATTTCTGATTTTAATGTAGTAGATGTTGGATTTAATGCTTTATTTTTGAGAGCAAATAAAGATCTACTTACCTTAGCTAAAAATTTAGATTTAAATTTCGATGATTTAAATAATTTCGTATCCAAAACTGAAAATCAAATATTAAAATTATATGATGATAATATTAATGATTTTGTCTCAAAAGATTTAAAAACTAATTTGAATATCGTTGTTCCATCAATAACAAATTATTTTACCTTATTTGCAAATTTAGAAAATGATCAATTAAATAAAAAAATTATTAATAATTTAAAAAATCATAATATTAATGACAATTACTATTTCTCAACAATAAAACCAAATCATCCTTCATTTGAAGAAAAAAGATATTGGAGAGGTCCAATATGGATAAATTGTAATTGGTTGATTTATCAAGGACTTATTAAAAAAGAGCCAGAATATGCAAATGAAATCAAAAAAAAAACTTTAGAATTAATTGAAGAAAAAGGTTTTCATGAATATTACAGTTATAAAGATGGATCAGTTATGGGCGCAAATAATTTCTCATGGAGCGCAGCTTTATATTTAGACCTGGTTCTAGAAAATTAGATTAGATTTTTAGTTTTTATTTAGAAATGTTTCAGAGGAGTCGTCCATTGCTTTTGCCCAAGCTGTATGATGAACAGGAGCTACTGACCCTGTAACTGGAGATGAAAAAGATTTATTTCTATACGTTGATATATCTTCAACCTTATGATGTTCCCATTCTTTAAAATGTTTTCTGATTAGTTCAAAATCTATTTTTGGATAATCCGACATCTCATGTAATTCTTTTGTGTATTCAGTCTGAAAATCAATCATCTGATCAGGATTTTCTAGTTTTTCTTCTAAAGCAACCCATTTATTAATATCTTTTTCAATATCCCCTCCACTTGGCATATTTATTTTCCCCATTATAACATCTCTTGCGTACCAAGCTTGGCAATCAAACATATTAAATGTGTGAAACTGGTCTTGCATTCCTAGATACAAAAGTTTGTGATTATCTTGCCAAACAATACCTTTGTATAATTTTGGGGGATAGAGTCTGTTTCTTGTTTTAAGTTTTAAATTTTCTTCCAAGAAAGGAAAATGATGTAGGTAACCAGTACATAGTATTATTACATCTGCATCCTGTTCTGTGCCATCTTTAAAAATTGCTTTTTTTCCCTCTAATCTATCTAAATAGAATACTTCCTTCATTCCTTCAGGCCATTTAAAACCCATAGGATTATGCCTGTAGCCAATTGTTACACTTTTTGCTCCATATTTATTGCATTGAAGCGCAATATCCTCAGCGGAATAACTGCTTCCTAAAACTATAATATTTTTTCCTCTAAATTCTTCTGCATCTCTAAAATCATGTGAGTGCATTATTCTTCCAGGAAATGAACTCATACCTTTATATTCGGGTATAAAAGGAACTGAAAAATGACCAGTGGACACTACAACGTAATCAAAATGATCAGTTAAAATTTTATCATTTTTTTTATCTTGATAGCTAACTTCAAATTTATCTGATTTAAAAACTGTATTAACTACTCTTGTATTAAATTTAATTTTATTTCTTAAATTTCCTTTACTTACTCTACTCGTGATATAATCATAAAGTACTTCTCTAGGTGGGAAAGATGGAATTGGTTTACCAAAATGTTCATCAAAAGAATAATCTGCAAATTCAAGACACTCTTTAGGTCCGTTTGACCAAAGATATCTATACATACTATTATGAACTGGATCTCCATATTGGTCAGATCCTGTTCTCCAGCTATAATTCCAAAGACCTCCCCAATCACTTTGTTTTTCGAAGCAAACTATTTCAGGTATTTTGTCTCCTTTTTTCTCGGCATGTTCAAAAGCCCTGAGTATTGATAACCCACAAGGTCCAGCACCGATAATAGCGACTTTAGTCATGATAATTTTTCCTCTACAATTAAAATTATAAATATATTGTACTAAGAAAAATAGAAAAATTAAATATTATTTTAATATGAAAACTAATTGGAATTATCCTACTACAATTTGGGTTGGAGAGAACAGAATTCAAGATTTAAGCATAGCATGTAAAAATCTAAAAATCGATAAACCATTATTTGTCACTGATAAGGATTTAATTAATCTAAAAATGGTTCAAGATATTATTTTAGATTTAAAAAAAACCTTTAATCATCTTCAAGTTTTTTCAAATTTTTCAGGTAATCCTGTAGGCGAGAATGTGGAAGAGGGAGTAGGGGAGTTTAAAAAATTAGGTTGTGATGGAGTTATTGCATTTGGTGGTGGCAGCGGTCTTGATGTAGGTAAAGCTATTGCTTTTATGTCAGGACAGTCTAGACCAATATGGGATTTTGAAGATATAGGTGATTATTGGAAAAGAGCAGATGAAACTAACATTGCACCTATCATTGCTGTACCCACTACAGCAGGGACAGGATCAGAAACTGGAAGAGCATCAGCTATAATCAATAAACAAACAGGTATAAAAAAAATTATTTTCCACCCGAAATTTTTACCTTCAATAGTAATTTTAGATCCTAATTTAACTTTAGATCTTTCTCCAAGATTGACTGCAGCGACAGGTATGGATGCTTTGGCACACAATTTAGAAGCCTTTTGTGCACCAGGATTCCACCCGATGGCTGATGGAATTGCGATTGAGGGAATGAAGTTAATTAAAAACTCATTAATTAAAGCAGTTAAGAACGGTAAAGATTTAAATGCTAGAGCAGAATTATTAGCCTCAGCTAGTATGGGTTCTACCTCTTTTCAAAAAGGGCTTGGTGCTATTCATTCTTTAAGCCACCCTATTAATGCGCAATTTAATGTTCACCACGGTTTATCAAATGCAATCTTTATGCCTTATGTATTAACTTTTAACAAAGAAATGATTGAAAAAAGGATAATTTCTATATGTGATTATCTCGAACTCGATAAAAGTTTTGATAGTTTTTTACACTGGATTTTAGAACTAAGAAAAGAATTAAATATACCACATAAATTATCAGAAATTGTTGATGTAAATAAAATAAATTTAGAACAGTTATCAGTAATGGCATTAGAAGATCCATCAACTTCTACCAATCCAAGGACAATGAGTAAGGATGACATGAAAGCACTTTATGAACACAGTATTTCAGGTAAATTATTTTAATGAAAAGAATTCTTATAGTTGAAGGCAACCTTAGAGAGGAAAATCAAAGCTTTACAGATGGTGGAATTAAAACTCATACTGAAAGTTTAAAGGATAGTATTAGTTATTTTACAGATCAATTAGAAATTGATGTTGTTAATCCTTCATCAGATGAAAATATTAATGAAGTAGCTAAAGATTTAACTAAATATCATGGAATGATATGGGGTGGTAGTAGTTTAAATATTTACAATGATACTCCAGAAATAAGAAGACAAATTAACTTTATGAGGGAATGTCAAAAGAATATAAAAAATATATTCGCAATATGTTGGGGAATGCAAGTTGCTGTGACTGTTGCTGGTGGTGAAGTAAAGAAATGCCCTAATGGTGCACATAGAGGAATAGCTCATGACATAGAAATAAACGAAAACGGCCTTAAACATCCGCTTTATAAAAATAAAAATAAAAAATTTAATACCCCTGCGTTTAATTTTGATGAAGTTGTAAAATTACCTGAGGGCTCTACATTACTTTCATCAAATCCAATAAATAAAGTAATGGGTATAAATTTTAATGTTGGTTCAACTAAAGTATGGGGAATACAATATCACCCAGAGATAACTTATGCCAAAATGATAAGTTTAATTCATTTTAGGAGAGATCGACTATTAGAAAAAAAAGCCTTTATTGACCAAATGGAAATAGACTCTCATGTAAAAATTATAGAAGATGAAAATAAAATTTCTAATAAAGATGCAAGGATGAGAGAATTAGAAAATTGGCTAAATAATTTAAATTAGAACAAGCCTTCTATTTCACCTTTTTCATTAAGCTTAATAGAGTCTGCTGCTGGAACCCTTGGTAGTCCAGGCATTGTCATGATGGCTCCACATATAACAACAATAAATTCTGCACCTGAAGATAATCTTACTTCTCTAATTGGTAACGAGTGACCTGTTGGAGCACCTTTTGCATTTGGATCAGTAGAAAAACTATATTGTGTTTTAGCTACACATATCGGTAAATTTCCATAACCCGCTTCTTCAAAAGATTTTAATTGATCTTTTATTTTGCTGTCAGCAACAACTTCGTTTGCTCGATAAATTTCTTTTGCAACAGTTTCAACTTTCTTTAACAAAGGTGTTTTTTCATCATATAAAAATTTAAAATTTGCTTGTTTTTGATCAATCAAATCTACAACATGTGAAGCAAGTTCTTTTGTTCCTTCTCCACCATTTGACCAATGAGTGCATAAAGTAGCTTTAACTCCCATATTATCACAAGCATTTATTAATTCTTTTACCTCATTATCAGTATCAGCAATAAAATGATTAACAGCAACCGCTACCGGTAAACCAAATTTTTTTACGTTTTCAATGTGTCTTTCTAAATTTACTAAACCTTTTTTTAGCGCTTCTACATTTTCATTTTTTAAATCATCTTTAGCTACACCGCCGTGCATTTTTAATGCTCTGATTGTTGCAACAATAACTACACACTCAGGTTTTAAATTTGATTTTCTACATTTAATATCTAAAAATTTTTCTGCTCCTAGGTCTGCTCCAAATCCAGCTTCAGTTACAACATAATCAGCTAGTTTTAAACCTGCTTTAGTTGCTATTACAGAGTTACAACCGTGCGCAATGTTTGCAAAAGGACCACCATGAATAATTGCTGGATTATTTTCTAACGTTTGAGTTACGTTAGGCCTAATTGCTTCTTTTAACAAAACAGTCATTGGTCCGTGGGCATTTAAATCTTTCGCAAATATAGGCTTTCTATCTCTAGTATAAGCAACTGTAATATTACCTATTCTCTTTTCCAAATCTTCAAGATCATTTGCCAAACAAAAGATAGCCATTATCTCAGATGCTACTGTAATATCAAAACCGTCTTCTCTTGGAAAACCATTAGCAACTCCACCTAAATTAATATTGATAGATCTTAAAGATCTATCATTCATATCCATAACTCTTCTCCAAACCACTCTTCTTACATCTATGTTTAATTTATTTCCCCAATAAATATGATTATCAATTAACGCTGATAATAAATTGTGAGCAGATGTAATTGCATGGAAATCGCCCGTAAAATGTAAATTGATTTGTTCCATTGGAACAACTTGAGCATATCCACCACCTGCTGCTCCACCTTTCATTCCAAACGAAGGACCTAAACTAGGTTCACGTAAACACACTATAGAATTTTTACCAATTTTATTTAATCCATCATTTAAACCAACTGATGTAGTGGTTTTTCCCTCACCTGCAGGAGTTGGTGTAATAGCAGTAACTAAAATTAATTTTCCATTTTGTTTATCTTTTAAACTATCTAAATATTCTAAATTTATTTTAGCAATATGACGTCCCATAGGGCTAAAAGCACTTGGTTCGTCTGGAACATTAATTTTACCCAAAATCTCATTTATGGGTTTCATTTTTGCTTCTCGTGCAATTTGGATATCTGATTTTGACATAAATCTAATTACTTATTAATGAGCAGAATTACTATCCTTTTTTGTCACGTATTTAAACATCTAAAAAATATATATAAAAAAAATTAGCAAAAACTTATATTTAATTTTATAAAACTTACGGATGCAGAAATATTCAGTATTTAGTCTAATCAAAAACGCTTTCTCCAATCACCAAAATTGGGAAGTTGCTTGGAAAGATCCAACTCCAAAAAGTGAATATGATGTAGTCATCATCGGAGGTGGAGGACACGGTCTTGCTACTGCATATTATTTAGCAAAAGAACATAATATTAGAAATGTAGCTATCATTGAGAAAGGCTGGATTGGTGGTGGAAATGTTGGTCGAAATACAACGATCATAAGATCAAATTTTATGTACGATGCTAATGCAAGATTTAATGAATTTGGAATGGATTTATGGAGAAACTTAAGTCAAGAACTGAACTTTAATGTGATGTTTTCTCCAAGGGGAATAATAAACTTAGCCCACTCTGATGCTCAAATGAATGCATATGCTCGTAGAGGAAACTCTATGAGATTAAATGGAATAGATGCAAAGTTATTGGATAGAGACGAAGTTAAAAAATTAATTCCAATGGCTGACTTTAGTGATGAAGTACGTTTCCCAATTTTTGGAGGCTTAATGCAACCAAGCGCTGGTACCGCAAGACATGACGCTGTTGCTTGGGGTTATGCGCGTCAAGCAGATGATATGGGCGTAGATATAATTCAACATTGTGAGGTCACTGGTTTTGATGTTGTTAATGGAAAGATAAAAGGAATTAGAACTTCAAGAGGAGATATTAAAGCAAAAAAAGTTGGATTATGTGTTGCAGGTAGCACAAATATATTAGCTGAAAAATTAAATATGACACTGCCAATAGAAACTCACGTACTACAAGCTTGTGTTTCAGAACCTGTAAAACCATTATTAGACGGAGTAGTAACTTTTGGTGCAGGCCACTTTTATATAAGTCAATCAGATAAAGGTGAGATGGTAATGGGTGGTGATCTTGATGGATATAATAGTTATGCTCAAAGAGGTAACTTGCCAACTATACAACATGTCTTGACAGGTGGCTTAGCTTTGTTTCCATTTTTAAGTAGATTAAAAATGTTAAGGACATGGGGAGGGATCATGGATATGTCTATGGATGGTTCTCCAATAATTGATAAAACTCATATTGAAGGTTTATATTTAAATTGTGGATGGTGTTATGGAGGTTTTAAATCAACTCCTGTTTCAGGTTGGACATTTGCACACACAATTGCGCAAGATAAAGTTCATGAATTAAATTCAGAATTAAGATTAAATAGATTTTCTACAGGTCATCTTCTAGATGAAAAAGGTTTAGGAACTAAAACCTGGATTGGTTAAAAAATGTTATACATCAAATGTCCTTATTGCGGTTTAAGAGCACAAAAAGAATTTTCATATGGAGGTGATGCAACTGTAAAAAGACCTAATATAAATGAAGAAGTACCAAGTGAAGATTGGGATAATTTTGTTTATATGAGAAAAAGTCCAAGAGGCAAACATATAGAGTTATGGCAACATATAGCAGGATGTAGACAATGGATTAAGGTGCAAAGAGACACCGCTACACATGAAATTTTCCAAACAGCAAAAGTCACAGAAGAAATAAGATGAGCCAACCATTTAGATTAAATAAAGAGGGATTAATTAATCGAGACAAAAAAATATCTTTTACTTTTAACGGAAAAAAATTATTTGGATATGAGGGAGATACAATTGCATCTGCTTTGATTGCAAATGGAATACATTTAGTTGGTAGAAGTTTTAAATATCATAGACCAAGAGGTTTTTTTGGAGCAGGAGTAGAAGAACCAAACGCAAAGCTTCAAGTAGAATTCAATGGTCATTCAGAGCCAAATGTTAATGCAACAGAAATGGAACTCGTTGAAGGTTTGTCCGCAACAAGCCAAAATTGTTGGCCATCAGTTAATTTTGATGTTGGTGCAATTAATAATTTTTTAAAAATGTTTTTCCCTGCAGGGTTTTATTACAAAACATTTATGTGGCCTAAAAGTTTCTGGTATAAAATTTACGAACCTTTCATTAGAAAAGCCGCAGGATTAGGGGTTGCTTCGATAGAAAAAGATAAAGAAAGATATGAACATAAATTTGAGTATTGCGATTTATTAGTTACTGGATCTGGACCCTCTGGATTAGCAAGTGCTTATGCTGCTGCAAAAAATGGAGCAAAAGTAATTTTAGCTGAGGATAAACCAAGATTTGGAGGAACACTTTTAACTGATGACGTAAGCATCGATAATTTATCAGGAAAAGATTGGGCAGAAAAAATAATTACTGAATTAAAATCTATGCCCAATGTCACTGTAAAAAATAGATCTCAAGTTTTTGGTTATTATGATCATAACATGCTGGTAATGTTTGAGAGAGTTAGTGATCATTTAGAGAAAAAATCAAAATTCACCCCAAGACAAAGACTTTGGTATATTAGAGCCAAAGAAACAATTTTATCAACTGGCTCAATTGAAAGACCAATTGTGTTCGGCAACAATGATACTCCAGGAATTTTTTTATCAGCAGCTGCAAAAGAATATATGAAAGTCTATGGAGTATTGGTTGGAAAGAAACCTTTAATATTCACAAATAACGATAGTGCATATGAAACAGCTTTAGAGTTCAAAAAAAATAATGTTGAACCAATTATATTAGATACAAGAGAAGAACATTCATCAGAATTAATTGATGAAGCTAAATCAAAGGGAATTGATATAAGATTTTCTCACGGTGTTATTGTTGCTAATGGTTACAAAAAAGTTAAATCTGCAAAAATTGGCAAACTGAATAAAGATAAAAATTCTTTTGAGAAAATAGAAACTGTAGATTGTGATTGTATTTGTGTGTCTGGATTTTGGACACCATCTGTACATTTAGCATCACAGTCAGGAAATAAACTTAAGTATGAAGAAAAAATTGATGCATTTATTCCAGATAAGAAAAAACAACATGAGACCTCAGTTGGCGCAGCAAATGGATCATTCACATTAGAAGAAAGTTTAAAACATGGTTTTGAAAATGGTTCAAATCTTTCCGCAAAAATTACAGAGACTAAAACAGAAATCTCAATTCCAAATGTAAATGAAAAGAAATACGGAGCTCATGATAAATTTTGGTGTATGCCGTTACCTAAGAATGAAAATCCAAAAAGATTTGTTGATTTTCAAAATGATGTATCTGTTTCTGATATAGAAATCGCATTAAGTGAAGGCTACAGATCAATAGAGCATGTCAAAAGATACACAACTCTTGGAATGGCAACAGATCAAGGCCGTACAAGTAATTTAAATGGCCTTCAGTTGGTATCTAATATAGAAAATAAAATAGTTCCTGAAGTGGGACACACAACATTTAGACCACCTTTCACACCAATTACAATCGGGACAATAGTTGGTCGTGAAGTAGGTATGGAATATATGCCGACTAGAAAAACCCCAATGCATGAATGGCATGAGAAAAATAATGCTGTATTTGTTGATGCAGGTGCTTGGAAAAGACCTCGATATTATAAGCTAGGAAGTGAAACTTTATTTGAAGCTTCAAAGAGAGAGGCAAAAAATGTTAGAGAGAATGTTGGTATATGCGATGTAACTACATTAGGAAAAATTGATATTAAAGGTCCAGACGCAGCAGAATTTTTAAATAGAGTTTATACAAATGCTTGGATGAAATTACCTGTTGGAAAAGCAAGATATGGATTGATGCTTAGAGAAGATGGAATTGTCATGGACGATGGAACAACAACAAGAATTTCAGAAAATCATTATCATATGACAACAACAACTGCACAAGCTGCAAATGTTTTATCTCACTTAGAATATTATCTTCAAATTGTTTGGCCAGAATTAAATGTAAATGTTGTCTCTACAACTGAGCAATGGGCAGGGGCTGCAATTGCTGGACCTAAATCTAGAGACATGTTATCAAAATTATATCCGGACTTAGACGTATCAAATGAAGCTTTGCCTTTTATGGGCTATAAAGAAGCAGAATTTTTTGGTGTTCCATCAAGAATTTTTAGAATTTCATTTTCTGGTGAGCTTGCATATGAGATTAATGTCAAATCAGATCATGGCATGTTCATGTGGGAGAAAATGATGGAAGTAGGAAAAGATTTTGGAAATCAGCCTTATGGAACTGAAGCTTTGTCAACATTAAGAATAGAAATGGGACACGTTGCAGGGCCAGAATTAGATGGTCGAACAATCCCATCAGATGTTTCATTAAATGGATTAGTTTCAAAGAAAAAAGATTTTATCGGCAAAAATTCTTTAGGGAGAGAAGCATTTAATGTTGAGAGCAGACAAAAAATTGTTGGACTTATTCCAATTGATAGAAAGTCTAGTATTCCCGAAGGATCTCATATCGTCCAAGATCAGAATGCAAAATTACCAAACCCTAAACTTGGTCACGTTTCTTCTTCTTGTTGGAGTGTAGAAAATAATAATCCATTTTCTCTGGCAATAATGAAAGATGGAAAAAATATGATAGGTAAAAAGTTTTTTGCGGTATCACCATTAAAAAATAAATCAATTGAAGTAGAAGTTATATCTTCACATTATGTTGACCCTGAAGGAAAAAGAGTTAGATCATGAAAAATGTTTCTGCACTAGAAAATATTCATAAACATGGATTGTTTGGCAATCACGATAGTAAAGATGAGCTAATAAATATTAGAGAAATCAAGGATGTTTTGATTTATCAAATTGTTAAATATAAAAAATCTTCAATTAGTATTGATAAAATAAAAATAGATAATTTAAATTTACCTGAGACACTCTTGGTATCTTCAAATACTAATACAAGAATTTTATGGATGGGACCTGATAATTGGTTGGTCGTTTCAACGAATAAAGAAATAGAAAAATCTATTTTAGAAAACCTAAGTCATGATGATTTTGCATTAACTGATCTATCTCATTCAAGAACAATACTTGAATTAGAAGGTTCTTTGGTAGATGAAGTATTGAAAAAGGGTTGTCCGTTAAATTTAGATGGTCTTGATGAAGGAAAATGTTCTAATTCTGCTTTTCATGCAATCACAATAACTATTGATTTTATTAGTTCAAATCCAAGAAAAGTAAGAATATTTGCTTTAAGAAGTTTTGGAGAATCTCTTTATCATTCAATAACTGATGCTTGTTTAGAATTTGGCTATAAAGCTGAATAAAAATTATTCTGAAGTTTTAAATTTAGTTTTTTGAATAATAACCACAAACACAATTGGAATTATTAAAGTTATTAGTGTTACTGTTATCAACAAAATACCTAGATCTGAATAATCGGCAGTGGTAAGAATAGCGTTTGTTACCTTATCCTTTACCTCTCTAGTAATAACATAAATTTCATTTAAATATTTAGTTCCTAAAGCACTTGCTGATAAAGCAAGATTTGTAAAAGATGCGAATACTGCAAAGAAAGTTGCTTTTAAGTGCGACGGAGCATTTTTAGCAATCCATGCAAGCAAAGGTATCATTGAGACTTGTCCCAAAGGTGACTCAAGTGCAGTATTTAATATTGCAATAAACTTGGCATCAACAACTCCATTAGTAATTGATGATGTCCAATTGTGAAATCCATAATACATTCCTACACTTGGTAAAAATAAAATTGCACCTGCAACAGATAAAATCACTATTATTCTAGCTATTGAGTTGTTTGCCATAAATGGTCTTAATAAAATAATACCAACAAGCGTTAAAACAGAGGCTATAAGAGATAATACAGAAAAAAATTGTTCATTGAATTCAAGTACATCAATTTCAAACCACGATAAACCTGGACCAGGTCCTGGCATTGCTCTAAAAATAAAAATTATTATTGCCGTTCCTACAACAGTAAGTCTTAAATCTTGAGGAAGTTCTTTAACTAATTTATTCATTAAAAATAGAATAATTGCCATTGAACCTACAAAAACAATTTCTTGAGCAAAAGGCACTTTGAATGATCCAATACCTAAAGTGAAGATAACAAAAACCAAGCTTCCACCTAATATCCACCAGTTAACTTCAGTTTTCTCTGAAGGAGCATAATCTTGGTCACCCTCTAAACCTTGTTCAATAAGTTTTTTTTTCTTTTGATTTTTTAGATATGAAGCAAGAAATATTCCTAGTACAGATACAATTGGAATAATTAAAGCATATATATAAATTGAACCGTATAAACTTATCTTATCTGCTTGTTCAAGTTCGTCTACTCCTTTAAAGAGAATTACATTAGCTAAAGCAACTAAAACAGTTCCACCAATTATTGCAAATCTTCCAAGAGTTTGCATTGTTGTATGCATAAGCTTGATTTCATCTCTTGAAAATTTATTTCCACTGTCATCAACTAAAGGAACAGCCTCTACAGTCATAGCATCAGCCACAACATCTTGCACAACATAGCCAATCGGAGCAAGTAAAACACTGATCACAAACCATGTTTCTACTGAAAGAATTGATGACATCCATTCAGTATGAATTATTAAACCGTACATTATAATTAAACTTAATGAGATTAAGGATGCTCCAACAAAAACCATGTAATTTTTTTTATTCCAGATTAGATCAACAAGATGACCTAAAGGCATCTTCAATGCCCATGGAATTCCAGCCCAAAAACCCAGTCCAGCAAGAAAAGCAGCAGATAAGTTTAGATAGTCTTTAACAAAAAAAGTTCCAACAATACCTGTTAGTCCTGAAATACCAGCAGCAAGATAAATCATCAATGGTGGTAGATAGGTCCACTTAAACTGTCTTCCTAAATCTATTAAAGTACTATCTATAAATCTCAAAATTTTATTACTCATAAATTATTCTGTTAAATTTAATAATATTAATCCATTTTGTTTAGTTTCTTTGCACCAAAGTTCATAACTTTCACAAACTCTCCACAAATGATCAAATGCTCTTTGAGATAACTCCAACGGAAAGTGACTTTTTGCATAATATAATTTTGGGATTTTCATTAATTGTTTAATCATAGTATCTTTTTGTATTTGTAAAAGTCTTATAGTTTCTTGATTAATCTTTTTTTTTGTAGATTTATCTACGTAGTCATTGCTCTCAAGTTCTTTAAACCACTTATCATGAAAATTTCCTGAACTAATTTCATTATAATCATCTGATGCAATAAATATTTCAAAAGCTTGAATATTAGTTAAATTAGGGTTCTTAATTTTGATTTCATATATCTTTTGATAAATGATTTCGGCAACATATAATACAAATGGTCTCGATTTATCAGTTTCCAAACTAAACTCCTCAAATATCTACTGAATAATAGCATGAATTAGGATCATCTTTATAGTGCGCAAAAGGCCCACACTCTTTAAAACCAAAACTTTTAAAAAGTTTTCTAGCGGGTGCAAAAAAATCACCTGCACCAGTTTCGACACTAAGTTTAGTAATTCCTATTTGTTTAGATTTTTCAATAAGATGTGAAATTATTTTTCCACCATATTTTTTATTTCTAAATTTATCTGAAACTCTTATAGATTTAAATTCTCCATGCGTTTCATCAAATAATTTTAAAGCTCCACAACCAATTAATTCATTATTTTCCCATAAACTCCAGAATTTTATACTTGGATCCTTTAATCCAGGAATATCTAATACATGAGAACTCCCCTCAGGAGAAACTGATCTCAATTCAATAAAATGCTTAGTTAGCAACTCATTTACTTGCGGATCATCAAAATTATTTTCTATTGATTTCATAGTTTTGAAAAACATATAATCTAAATTTAGATTAAACCAAGAAAATTAAATATGTGTGGAAGATACGTAATAACTAGCCCTGTTACAAAAACAAAAAAACTTGTTAAGTCAGCTATACAAGTTGAAGATAATGAAAATTATAATGCACATCCATTTCAAAAATTACCTGTAATTAAAAAATATAATAATGGAAATACTCTAGAAAATTTAAAGTGGGGAGTAGTACCTAGCTGGGCTAAGCAAAAAGATTTTAAACCTTTAATAAATGCAAGACTAGAAACTATAGATGAAAAAGTGTCTTTCAAAAAATTAATTCGACTACATAGATGTGTAGCTGTAGCAGATGGTTTTTATGAGTGGAAAAGAGAAAAAGAAAATAAAACACCTTATTATTTTTTAAGAGAAGATAAAAAGCTTATGTATTTAGCGGCTATTTATGACAATGATCAATTTTGTTTAATAACCGAGGATGCAGATGAAAATATTAAAGAAATACATCATAGACAGCCTGTTATAATTAATGAAAATGATGTTAATAGATATTTAAATCTTGAATTAACAGGATCGAGTTTTCTTAAAGAGTGTAAAAAAACAAAATTAAACTTTCATGAGGTTTCAAAGGAAGTTAATAAACCTACAAACAATAATATTTCTTTGATCCAAACAATTTCTTAAAACTATTTTTCTATAGTTGTTAAATGTCCCATTTTTCTTTTAGCTTTAACTTCTTTTTTTAAATAATCATAAAAAAATTCATTTTCTTTAAACTTTTTATTTTTATATTCTAATATATCTTCACCAATCAAATTAAGCATTTTTGCATTATAAATTTTTTTTGTTTCTAATTTTTCGAGTCCACATACAGCTCTGATGTGGTTTTCAAATTGGCTAATGTTGTGTGAATTTATAGTTAGGTGCCCAGAATTATGTACTCTTGGTGCAACTTCATTAGCATATAAATTATTATTTTTATCTATAAAGAATTCAACGCACATAGTACCAATATAATCAAGCTCTTCAGCTACTGTTTTTGCCCAGTCCAATGCTTTATTTTTAATTTCATTACTTATATCTGCGGGAATTTTAGAGTATTTTAAAATCTGGTCTTCATGATAATTTTCAATTGGATCATAAATTTCATATTTTTGGTGACCAAATCTTGTAACCACAACTGAAATTTCTTTTTTTAAATTTACTATCTTTTCTAAGATGTAGCCTTTTGAAAAATCGAAATCATTGTTTAAATCATTTGTATTATTTATTTTATATTGGCCCTTTCCATCGTAACCTAGTGTACAAGTTTTCAATAAACCAGGTATAAATTTATCGTTTATTTTTATATCATCTAAATCATTTATACTTACATACTGAGTTGTAGTTATATTATTTTTATTTAAAAATTCTTTTTCAGTTAGTCTATTTTGGATTAATTTATTTATTTCAGGGCTTGGTAATACAGATTTGGTTTCATTAATTTTTTTTAATATATCATATGGGATATTTTCAAACTCATATGTTACAAGATCGACTTTTTCTAAAAAGTTATTGATAATATTTATGTCTTGGTAATCTCCATAAATAAATTCATCAGCAAAATTGATTGCAGGTGCATCTTTATCGTCAGATAAAATAACCGTTTTAATATTAAGTTTTTTTGCTGCGGATGCTAATAGACTTCCTAATTGTCCTCCACCTATTATTCCTAGATCAGGTTTAGACATTAATTACTTTGGTTTTTTTTTTACTTTTGATGTTTGTTTTTTTCGCCAATTTAAAAGTGTTTTTTTTACATTGTTATCATACGTAGCTATAATTGAAGCAGCATATAAACCAGCATTGATTGCACCATCTTCTCCAATAGCAACTGTACCAACAGGAATTCCTTTTGGCATTTGGGCAATTGATAGTAGACTATCTAAACCTTTTAACTTTTTACTTTCAATGGGAACACCTATGACTGGAATTCTAGTTATAGCAGCAATCATACCAGGTAAATGTGCTGATCCTCCGGCTCCAGCAATAATAATAGAAATATTATTATTTTCTGCTTTCTTTGCATAGGCATAAAGTCTATCAGGCGTTCTGTGAGCAGAGACGATACTTGTCTCATAATTAACTTTTAAAATCTTAAGAACTTTTTCACAATTTTTCATTGTTTTGTAATCAGACTGACTGCCCATTACAATTGATACTTTATGTGATTTTTTTTTGTATTTCATGAAACCAATATCAATTTACAGATATTTCCCTTAAATTGCAATTTTTAGCTAAGGACAGTTTAAGTTAGTGACAATCATAATAATAATAATAGTGTATACCAAATATGAATTATCGAATTGATAATCTTCAGTATTGTAAATGGTCTAGAGAAATCTTTGAAATAAATAATAAAGCTGGATTAAATGCGGTTCACGTAACGTTAGTTTATCATGAAGACTATGATGAATTACAACAAAGAATACAAGAGTGGAATAAACATTTCGAAGAAAATAAAGATCTTATATTTCTAGGAAATAACTACAACGATATTACAAAAGCAAAAGAAGAAAACAAAACTGCAATTTTTTTTGGATTTCAAAATTGTTCACCAATTGAAGATGACATAGGCCTTATAGAAAAAGTACACTCACAAGGTTGTCGATTTATGCAATTAACTTATAACAACCAATCATTATTAGCCACTGGATGTTATGAAAAAAATGATAGTGGGGTTACTAATTTTGGAAAAGAGGCTATTAAAGAAATGAACAGAGTAGGTATCGTTGTTGACATGTCTCATTCAGCAGAAAAAAGTACACTTGATGCAATTGAAATTAGTCAAAAACCAATTGCGATCACTCATGCAAATCCAACTTTTTGGTTTGAAGCTAAAAGAAATAAATCTACAGAATTATTAAAAGTTTTATCTGCAAGTGGAGGAATGTTAGGTTTATCATTGTATGCTCACCATTTAAAAGATGGAACGAATTGTAAATTAGAAAGTTTTTGTGAAATGGTTGCAAGAACAGTTGAAATTATGGGTATTGATAATGTTGGAATAGGATCAGACTTATGTTTAAACCAGCCAGACAGCGTAGTTGAGTGGATGAGAAATGGAACATGGTCAAAATCAAAAAATTTTGGTGAAGGCAGTAAAGATAAACCTAGTTTTCCAAAACAACCAGATTGGTTTTTAGATGCAAGAGGATTTAATAATATAAACACAGAACTAAAAAATAAAGGTTTTTACGAAGAAGAGATAAATAAGATACTTGGCAATAACTGGTTTAATTTTTATAAAGGAATTAATTAATGCAAGTTCCACTCAGAGATCCTAAAATTGTAATGAAACTTTCTAGGCTTGGATCGTTTCATCAATCTAAATTATCTTTTCTAAGATCATTTTTAAACGAGTTCAAAGATTGGAAATATAACAGAGATTTGTTCGACTTGAATGATAGGGGATTTGGAGTTGCTATTTATTCATTTTCAAAAGAAAAAAAAACATATTCTCTAGTTTGTTTTGCCAATGAGCTTAAAGATGAGGAAAGATCTGATAGAGTAATAGCAACTAAATGGGATGCTGCATTTGCTTTGTATGATGGTATTCCTTCAAAGATCGATATTGATAGACTTTCACAAAATGTCCCTAAGCAAGAAGTAGGGAGACTTTCTTATAAAGAACTTACTCTTTCAAGAGCAAATAGATCAGTTAGAGCATTTAATTACGTAGTCGAGTGTTTATCAAAAGGTATCCAGCCCAATACTAATGAGCTTTCAAAAGTTGGATATTTGTACAGAACAACCGCAGTATATGGCTCAGGAAAATTTGGATTAGCAGACAGGTTTAGAATTAAAAATAGAGATGAAATAAATGGTCCTTTTAGATTGGAAATGATGTTAGTCTACCTTGTAAGACAATTCACTTTCGATCAAGTCAATCATATTGCAAAACATAAAAATCCTAAAGACGCTGTAGAATTAGACTTGGATATTTGCAGAAATTTAGGAATTGGAAATTCAACTGGATTGGGAATGGCGCCATTTATTGTAAACCACCCTTCATTGTTAAATAATTGGATTCTAGCTAAAGAGACAGCTTTAAAAAAAATCAGAGAAATAGAAAAAGTATCAGAAGAAGAGTTTAAAATTTTTTACAATTGTTTAATAAAATCTTTAAAAAATGTAACTTCATGGAATACTGATAGCGAATACCAAAAGAAAAAAATAAACAATTTAATTAATGATTTACAAAATTTAATTAATTATTTGAAAAATAATATTGATAAATCAAATTTTTATATATTTGATAAATTATATAACTGGGCAGAGGAAAATTTATCTGAAGAAGGAGTTGAGTATTTGGTTTCTATAATGATGGAGCCATATAATGAAATAACCGATCCTTTAATTTCTAAAATGAGTTCAGACGAGGATAGTAGTTTTAACATTCCTGTAGATAGAACTATAAATGACCTAAGGGAAATAATTGAAAAAAATTATTCAGATATTTTAAAAATTGATTTTTCAAAAAATGAAAATAATAAAAAATTTTGGTTCATTTCAAAAAATAAAGAAGAACCTAGAATTGGAGATCGTTTTGAAGATAATGGTTCAGAACTTGAGCAGCCTACAGCTATTGCTAGAGATATAAAAAAACTTTATGAAACTATTTTTACATTAAAAAACAGCTTAAAGATTGGCAATTTTCTATTACGGAACAATGATTTAAGACATATTGTAAGAAGAGTGTTTATAACAGAGAAATATCCATATTCTGAAATTCAAGATAACACCATCGGCTCAAAATTAGTTCCTATTGATATGTTAAGACTTAAACTATCTTTTTTTGGGGCAGTAAAGTTTGATCCAAGATCTGACAAATGGTTAAGGATTTGTATGTTTCAAGGAGCTCCATTACCAAATGAACTTAATTCATTTAATCAATATTGGATATATAACCAAAGTAATTAATGAGAAGTTATAGTGAAATCGATACAATTGTTAAACGTTCAACTAAAGCAAAAGGTTTCTCTTGGGGTGTTGCCGAAGAAATAGGAAAGAACATTAAACAACTTGAGTTATTTGGTTTACCAGGAATAAAAAACATAAACCAATATTTTAAGATTTTTAATAATGAGAAGTTTGAAAATTGCCAATCTTTTAAAAAAAGCAACAGACCTCAAAACTTTTACTGTCCGATTAAACTTGGATTAAGTTTTTTTGATCAATCAATCTCTATCCAAGAACTAAATGATATAGAAATTGAAAAAATGGCTTACCCATTGATATTTTTGCCGTTTGTCAGCAGATCTTCGGAAATAACGGGAAAGAGAATTTTTTTAAAGATAGATCAAAAAGAATTTTTATTAAATTTCAATCAATCAATTTATTCGAATTACTTAAGTAGTGAGATTGTAGAAAAAGCTGATGTAATTAAAATTCAATTCTTAGAAAATAAGAATAATTTTTCTGAAGAAGATTGGAAAGAATTAACAAAATTATCAGAAAACACATTTGTAGAAGAAACTGATGAGTTAAAACAAAAAACTGCAGGCGCAGGATTAACAGATAATGACTGATAACTTTGAATATAAATCAGACAAATCAGATAATAATGAATTAAATGATATTTGTGATGAATGTAAAAAAGAAGATGAGACAGTAACTCAAAATTTAATACTCACAGGATATAAACTTTGTAACTCCTGCAGAACATCTAAAACTTTATTTCCGCTTTAAATATTTGTACTTACAGGTAATGAATTAATTTTTGTCATTACAAATGAAATTGTCAAAAAAGAAATAATTAAAAAAGATAAAAATACAATTCCAAATGCTTTTAGATTTGATTTTAAATTTAAAATATGTCTTGTTGCTATAATTAATGAAGCAAAAATCCAAAATTGAGTAAGAAAAATAATTAAAAGTACTAATTCTGGTGTGACAGCAAAAAATCTTATCAGTCCTGGAGCGTGTGCGTACCCAACGGCTATAAGAACTCTTTTAAATGGAATTTTTCTATCTTTATCAGGAAAAATTTTAACTCCAATTACAAATATAAAAATTGCCCACACCAACCAAGTTAATAATGCTGTTAAACCAGATATACCAACAGATGTTTTTACAATCGTATTAGCCGCAACTGCTCCAGCAACCCCATCTAAAATCATAATTAGAATTGCAAAATAAATTCCAGCTTCTCCATAATATCTTGGAGTTCTATAAAGAGTTTTATCAAGCTTTAAAGATTTAAAAACAATATCTAAAAACTGAGCAAACATTAATTATCTTTATTTTTTTTTTGCGCCTTATACGAAACGATTAATGGGAATATTATTAGAGCAATAGCGATTATAATGCAAACAACTATGAAAAAGGTTTTCGTCATATTTAGGGGGAATTAAATTCCCCCTAAAAAAATTTTTATCACTTACTGACTACTTCTCTTGTATTTGCGTTGTAAGATTCTGTAAATGGAATATCAACTACAACTGCATCGACTGGTTCTCCAGGTTTATCAGAATATTTTTCGGGTAGATGGACTTTAAATTTCGATCCAACCTTACCTCTTGGAAAACCATTTGCATTTAGCGTGCCATCAAATGGAACGTATCCCATAGCAATATTTTTCCCTTTTTCTGGGTGATACCAAGGAGAAGTTATAAATCCCACAGGCTCACTGCCGTTTTCTGAAATTAACCAAAAATCTGGAGCATATTCTTCAATAGGTTTTCCTCCTAATTCAAGTCCAACTAATTGAAGTTTGTAAGGTTTATGACCTGCTTTTAAATCAGCTTTCATTTTCTCGAGAGCTTTTTTTCCAACATAATCACCTTTTTTGTTCCATTCACCTTTGCCAGATAAAGAAACTTGATAACCAAGATTACATTGAAATGGATTATGTTCATGATCCATATCTTGTCCCCATGAAAGAATTCCAGCTTGTATCCTTCTGTGGTGAGCAGGAGCAATGACCATTAAGTTATGTTTTTTACCTGCTTCAAGAACAGCATTCCACATATCTTCGGCATATAAAGTTGCTTCTCTTAAATATATTTCAAATCCAGACTCGCCAGAAAAACCTGTTTGAGAAATAATACAACTTCTTCCACCAACTTTTGCAGATGCCAATCCATAAAAAGGCATGTTGTCTATGTCAACTTCACTTCCACAAAGATCTTTCATTAAAGCTTTTGCTTTAGGACCTTGAATTTGTACAGGACAAGCATCTATTTCATTAATTTGAACATTAAACCTTTCATCCGCATTTACTCCTTGCAGATACAATCCAATATCACTATCTGATAAACTGAACCAAAATTCATCTTTAGATATTCTTAAAAGAATAGGATCATTTAATACTCCTCCGTATGCATTACACAAAATTACATATCTTCCTCTCATTGGAGAAATTTTTGTAGCATCTCTTGTAATTACATAATCAACAAATTTTTCTGCATCTGGTCCTTTAACTTGTATTTGTCTTTCAACTGCAACATTCCACATTGTTACATGGTTTTTAATTGCCTCGTACTCAACCATTGCACCACCATCTTCAGGTTTAACATAACCTCTTGGATGATAAATTCTGTTATAAACAGTTGCTCTCCAACATCCTGCTTTCATAGATAAATGCCAGTATGGAGATTTCCTTACTCTTGTTGATATTAGCATCTCAACTTTAGTAGGTCCGCTTTGTCTTAAATTGTATGGTACTTTTCTATCAGACTGATCTACTGATGTTGTATGTCTTAGTTTACTATAGTCAAATTCATTAGACATAGTTATTCTCCTTCAACCACTTGTTAGTTTCCTTCAAGCCGCCGAATGTATAAATGTGGAAATAATCAGTATGCGATTTAACTTTCCCAATTAAATCATTAGGGTCTTTAGGTTTCAATAAATCTAACGCCTTACTAAAATTAGATTTAAGAAAGTTAATGGAATTTTTTGCCCCTACAATATTAGCAAATTTAATTAAGCTAGATATTTTCATTGGCCCAGTTATTCCAACATGAACTGGTATTGTTTGTTTTGAGATAAAATCTATAATAGGCTGAGTATCCATTAGCCACTGTGTAACTATATAATCAGCATAAGGCTTTTTATCTATCATAGCTTTTTCTAAATCAGAGTCGGATATATCAGGACTCCCCTCGGGATGTCCAGCAATTCCAATCTTGATACCATCAAAAAACCCTGTCTCTAGCATTTGATATGAGCTATCAAATTTTCCGATCGGGTCACGACTTCCACCTATCACCAAGACCTGCTTAACACCCAAATCTTTACATCTAGAAACATAATCTTTCAGCTGATTTTCATCATTTATTGACCTTGCTGGGAAGTGAGGAACTGGATTAAATCCCTCTTTAACTAACTCTCCAGACTGTTGAGCGGTCTCTTTATAATCACCCCCAGGTAGCATTGTAACATAAACATCTTTTACCTTCGGTAACGTGCTTAAATCAGTTTTAGGACCTATTTCTAAAGAAAAATTCATAAGTAAATTCTTAATTATTTTATATTCCGTGTCTATAAAAATATTAAACAGATGAACACATTGTAACCCATTGTCATGATCTGAAAATTTAATTAAATTTAGTCATGGAAAATAAATTATCTCAAATCACAGAATTATTCTCCAAAACAAGACAACAAACTCTATCCCTGTGTGAGAATTTAGAGGCTGAGGATATGGTCATACAGCCCAGCAAAAATGTTAGTCCTCTTAAGTGGCATCTTGGTCACACCACATGGTTCTTTGAAAAATTCATCTTGTCAGAATTGGATGAAAGTTACAAACCTTTTAACAAAGATTATAATTACATATTTAATTCGTATTATAATTCTGTAGGTGAGTACAATCCTCGAAATAAGAGAGGTTCACTAAATAGACCCATCTTAAAAGATGTTGTAAAATATAGACATTATGTAACTGAAAATATTATTGATTTTTTAAAAAGAACAAAAAATAACAGAACATCATTTTTAGTTGAACTAGGTTCAAATCACGAACAACAGCATCAGGAATTAATGTTAATGGATATTAAAAATATTTTTTACAACAATCCATTGATGCCGACTTATAATTCAAACGACGAAAAACCAACTGCAAAAGAAGAAAATGAATTGACACTAGAAACTACTAAAAAATTTAAATACGGAAATAACGAGGATATTTTTTGTTACGATAACGAATTACCAGTATCAGAAACACAATTAGATCCTTTTAAAATATATTCATTTGTTACTAATGGAGAGTGGAAAGAATTTATTAATGACGGAGGATACAAAAACCACGAGTATTGGTTATCTGATGGATGGGATTTTGTAAATAATAACAAATTAGAAAAACCAATGTATTGGATAGATAATAATAATTATTTTACATTAAACGGTGTAAAAAAAATTGATAATGAAAAGCCAGTTTCTCATATAAGTTTCTATGAAGCAGATGCTTTTGCAAGATACAAAAACAAAAGATTACCGACTGAATTTGAACTAGAGTATTTTTTAAAACAATCTGAAAAAAAAGGTAATTTTTTAGAAAATAAAATTTTTCATGAAGTAGAGGAAAAGGCAGATGATGTTTATGGAAATTTATGGGCTTGGACAAGTAGTAACTACACACCTTACAAAAAATACAAACCTTATGAAGGAAATCTAGGAGAATATAATAATAAGTTCATGTGTAATCAGTTTGTTTTAAAAGGTGGCTCACATTCTACATCTATTAATCATGTCAGAGCATCTTATAGAAATTTCTTTTACCCAAGTGATACTTGGCAGTTTTGTGGTGTCAGACTAGCTGACGACATCTAGTGACTAATTTAAAATTAATAAACATAAACAATCAAATTCAAGATGATAAAAAATTAATCTTACAAGGATTATTAAATAAAAAACAAAAATATTTACTACCTAAATATTTTTATGATGAAAAAGGTTCGAAGTTATTTAATAAAATTACAAACCTCAAAGAATATTACCCAACAAATAAAGAGTTAGGAATACTAGATAACTTAGAAAAAGAAATAAGAAAGAAATTACCAATTAATTCAACAATTGTAGAATTTGGTAGTGGCTCGAATAAAAAAATTAATAAATTTATAAAATTATTAAGTGAACCTAAAGAATACATTCCTATAGATATTAGCAAGGAATATTTGTTTGAAAATGCATCAATAATAGCAAAAAAATTCTCAGATTTAAAAGTAACGGCAATATGTGCAGACTTTAGTCAGACAAATAGATTAAATAAAATTTTAAAAAATAAAAAAAAAATAGTCAGTTTTTTTCCAGGATCGACCATAGGAAATTATTTACCTAAAAATGCAAAAAAAATACTAAAAAATTTTTCAAAAATTATAGGCAAAAATTCTTATTTAGTAATTGGGGTTGATTTAATCAAAAATAAGAAGACCCTTGAAAATGCTTACAATGATAAATCGGGAGTTACAGCTAAATTTAATAAAAATATATTAAATGTAGTAAACAAAATTTGTAATTCAAATTTTCAAACTAAGAATTTTGATCATAAAGCATTTTACAATTTAAAAAAAAATAGAATTGAAATGCATCTTATTTCAAAAAAAAATTTCACGTTAAAAATTAATAAAAAAAATATAAAATTTATTAAAGACGAAAGCATTCATACTGAAAATTCTCACAAATATTCAAAAAATAACTTTGTTAAATTAGTTAATAAATCAGGCTTTAAAGTCTTAAAATATTTTACAGATAAAAAAAATTATTTTGGAGTTTTTTTATTAAAAGTGAAGTAAGTTTTATTATGGCTCAAAAAGACGTAGGTAACAAAATTCCCATCTATAAGCTAAAAGACACTGATGAAGTAATGAAATATTATGATGAGTGGGGAGATGGTAATAAATATGATAAGGATATGGTCGATTGGAATTACACAGGACCAAAAGAAACAACAAAAGTATTTTCAGAATTCCAAAAAAACAAAGATGCAAAAATTTATGATGCTGGTTGTGGAACTGGATTGGTGGGTGTTGAATTAAAAAAATATGGTTTTAAAAATTTTTATGGGGCAGATCTTTCAAAAAAGTTATTAGAATTAGTACCAAATGATCTTTATAAAAAGCTTGAACAAGTAGACTTGAATCAACCCATTAATAAAAAAGATGATGAATATGACTCTGTTATGTGTGTTGGTACATTTACTTTTGGACATGTAAAGCCACCAGCTTTGGAAGAATTTATCAGGATTACAAAGAATGATGGATTTATCTGTTTTACTATTAATGAGGGAATACATGAAGAATATGGTTTTGATAAAAAAATTGAACAACTTAAAGAGCAAAATAAATGGAAAGAAATAAAATTTTTTAAATCAGATTACATTGCGAGCAAAGACGTAAATGCTTGGTTAGGGTTATATCAAGTGATAAAATAAACCATGTCAGAAATTTACAATATTATAGATAAACAAAAGTTAGATATTGTATCTAAACCAATTAGCGAAGCTCATGGTTTACCAAATGAATGTTACATCAGTAAAGAATATACTTTAATTGAAAGAAAAAAATTATTTGAAGATAAGTGGATCGTCATTGGAGTTGGAAGTTCTATTCCAGATGAAGGTGATGTGAAACCAATTGATTTACTTGGAATACCCTTACTTATTGTTAGAACAAAAAATAAAGAAATAAAAGTTTTTCATAATATTTGCAGTCATAGAGGAGTCAAATTAGTAAAAGAAGCTGGCAAAATTAGAAATGTTATGAGGTGCTCATATCATTCATGGTCTTATGACTTAGAGGGAAAATTAATTGCTACACCTCATATAGGTGGCATGAATATTCATCAAACTCCTGGATTTGATAAATCAAAAAGTAATTTAAAAGAGATAAGATCATATATTTGGTTAGATCTAATTATGATTAATATTAACAACAATGAAATGTCATTTGAGGATTACATTAGTCCTTTAAGCCAAAGATGGGAAAAATTTTGGCCATTGAAAGATAGAGAATTAATTTATCATGCAAATGACTATGGTTATTTCAAATTAGATGCAAAATGTAATTGGAAATTTGCAATTGAAAATTATTGTGAAAGCTATCATTTGCCTTGGGTTCACCCAGGATTAAATTCTTATTCAAAGTTAGAAGATCACTATCATATACAGGGACTGCCAAATCGTTTCGCTGGACAAGGAACTGTGGTTTATAATCCAAGTTTTGAAGGAAAAGAAAAGTTTCCTTGCTTTCCTAATTGGCCTAAAGAAAAAGAAAATATAGCTGAGTATGTAGCGTTATTCCCAAACGTAATGTTGGGAATTCACAAAGATCATTATTATGCTTATTGGTTAGAGCCAATCAATCATGAGTTTACAATAGAACATATGGAAATTTATTATGTAGGAGATGAGGCGGCAACTTCAACAAAATATAAATCTCTAAGACAAAAAAATCACAAACAATGGGAAGATATTCAAAAAGAAGATGTAGATATAATTCAAAGTATGCAAATAGGAAGAAATTCTCCAGCTTATAATGGTGGTAATTTTTCACCAAACATGGACAATCCAACACATCATTTTCATAAGTGGGTTGCTGGTAATTTAATTTAAAGTTAAAACCTAAATATGAAAATTATATTAATCATGGGACTTCCAGGTGCTGGAAAAACTACATTAGCTGATGAACTTGCTCCTTTATTGAATGCAAAAAGATTAAATGCAGATGAAGTAAGAAAAGCTGCAAACGATTGGGATTTTTCAGAAGAGGGAAGAACAAGACAAGCAAAAAGAATGGCTGACTTTGCATTAAAATTAAAAAACGAAGGAAATTATGTGATTGCAGATTTTATTTGCCCGACTCCAAAAGCAAGAAGTTTATTTCCTGCAGATTATGTAGTTTGGGTAGATACAATAAAAGAAGGTAGATTTGATGACACTAATAAAATGTTTATTAAACCAGAAAAATATAATTTTCATGTTACCACACAAGATGCTAAGTCTTGGGCACCAAAGATTTTAAAGGAGATAAGCAAATGACGTATCAATGGGATAATAAAAAACCAACAGCTCAAATGTTAGGAAGATGGCAACCGTTTCATGATGGTCACCATACTCTATTTAAGGAAATTATAAAAAAAACTGGACAAGTATGTATTCAAATTAGAGATGTACAAGGTGTTGATGATAACCCATTTGATTTTGAAACTGTCAAAAAAAATATTGAGGAAAAACTTAATCCAGAGTTTGAGGGCAGGTTTAAAATTATGCTTGTCCCTAATATTACAAATATTTGTTATGGAAGAGGTGTTGGATATAAAATTGAAGAAATAGTTTTGCCTGAAGAAATTCAAAAAATTTCAGCAACAAAAATTAGAGCTAAGATGAGAGAAGAAGGTAAATTAAAATAAGTGACTGTAAAAATAAATAAATTATCACCAGGCGTCAAAAGAGTTTTAATTAATGATCCAAAAACTTATAATTCATTATCCTACAAAACTCTTTCATCTTTATTAAAGGCATTCAAAAAATTAGATAATGATAAAGAAACAAGGGTCATTATTTTAGAGGGAGCTGGAAAAGGATTTAGTGCAGGCCATAACTTAAAAGAGGTAAGGGGTATAAAAAATAGATCTAATCATCTAAAACTCTTTAAACTTTGTTCAAAATTAATGATGCAAATAGTAGAAGGAAACAAACCAGTAATAGCAAAAGTTCATGGTGCTGCTTATGCAGCAGGATGTCAATTAGCTGCCAGTTGTGATCTTGCATATAGTACGAACTCAGCAACGTTTGCTACACCTGGAGTAAAAATTGGATTATTTTGCAGTACACCAATGGTAGCTGTCAGCCGAAAAATTAGCAGAAAAAGAATGATGGAAATGCTACTTACCGGTGATCCAATTAGTGCAAAATATGCAAAGGAAATCGGATTAATTAATGATCATTACAGTCCAAAAACTTTAAATAAAAAAGTTTTAGATATCGCAAAAAAAATATCTTCAAAATCAAATTTAACTATCAAAATAGGTAAAAAGGGTTTTTATAAACAATTAGAAATGCCTCTTAACAAAGCTTATGATTATACAAGCAAGATGATGACACTTAATATGTCATCTTATGATGCTAAAGAGGGTATAAGTGCATTTATAGAAAAAAGAAATCCAAGTTGGAAAAACAAATAACCATTAAGTTGAAGTCACTTAAAAAAAAGATTAAGTTGTAATTAAAGGAGAAAATCAATCATGGATGGATGTTGTGGTCCCGGATATGCTAGTCCTGCAGAAGCAATAAAAGCACCAAAAGAAAAGCTTTTATATACTATAGCGATTTACACAGGGACAGGAATACAAAAACCAGACTACTTAGCAACCGTCGATGTTGATCCTCAAAGCCCTACTTATTCTAAAGTAATTCATAGGCTTGAAATGCCAGGTATTGGTGATGAATTGCATCATATGGGATGGAATGCATGTTCTTCTTGTCATGGCGACTTAAAAATGAGCAGAAAATATTTATTAGTTCCAGGTGTTAGATCAAATAATATTTATGTTGTTGATACTGCATCCGATCCTAGAGCTCCAAAAATACATAAAGTAGTAGATGGATCTGAAATAAAGAAAAAAACTAATTTATCAGGACCGCATACAGTTCATTGCCTAGGTTCTGAAATTATCATTTCTTTTCTAGGAGATGCAAGAGGAGAAGCTCCAGGAGGATATTTACATTTAAACAAAGATTTTGAAATTGTAGGTAGATGGGAAAATTCAATGGGAGACATACCTTTTAGTTATGACTTCTGGTACCAACCAAGACATAATGTGATGGTTAGTTCTGAATGGGCTGCCCCTAATACTTTTATGCCTGGATTTGATTTAGAGGAAGTTGGTCATTTGAAATATGGTAGACGACTTCATGTTTGGGATTTTAAAAAAAAAGAGCCAGTTCAAACAATGTATTTAGGTGAGGATGGTTTAATACCATTAGAAGTAAAATTTATGCATAATCCTGACAGTAGTCATGGATTTTGTGGTGCAGCGCTAAGTGCAAATGTAATTCATTTTTGGAAATCAAAAGAGGGAAAATGGGAATGGGAAAAAATAATCGATGTTGAAAATGAACCACATCCTGACTGGCCAATCCCTGTACCTGGGGTTATGTCAGCGATATTAGTTTCAATGGATGATAAATATCTATATATAAATAATTGGCTTCATGGGGATATGAGGCAATACGATATTTCAGATCCGCATAAACCAAAATTAACTGGTCAAGTTTGGATGGGTGGATTGTTAGGAAAGGCTCCAGAAGTAAATGGTGTTAAAATTGCTGGTGGACCTCAAATGTATCAATTATCTTTAGATGGCAAAAGAATGTATGTAACAACATCATTATTTTCTACTTGGGATAATCAATTTTATCCTGAAATTAGAAAACAGGGTGGAGCAATGATTATGATTGATTGTGATGTTGAAAATGGAGGAATGAAAATTAATAAAGATTTTATTGTTGATTTTGGCAAAGAGCCAAATGGACCTAGTAGGTGCCATGAAAGTAGATATCCAGGTGGAGATTGCACAAGCGACATCTGGCTATGACAAAAATTACAATCTCAAACAGAAATAACAGTGCATTCGAAGTAAGTGGAAAAAAACCTTTATTAAATGAATTAAGAGATCAAGGTGTCGATCTTCCATACGGATGTCAGTATGGAGGATGTATTACATGTGCAGCTAAACTGATTAATGGGGAAGTGGATCAACGTTCTCAAGTTGCTTTAAATAATAGACAAATAAATGATGGATATATTATTTTATGTGTTGCTAAAGCAAAAACAGATTGCACAATAGAGATAGGAGTTGAAAGTCATGATAAACTATACCGAAATCCTTTCCTTGATCCTTTAGAGCCACACGAATTAAAAGCAAATATCGCAAGTAAAAAGGAAGAAAAAAATAAAGATGAACCACAATGAACCTTATAGCGCTGAATATTTAAAAGATATTCTAAGTTCAGTTAAGACAATTGCAATGGTTGGCGCTAGTCCAGACAAAACTAAATTTAGTTATGGTGTATTACGAGTTTTGCATGAAACTGGCTATGACATGATACCTGTAAATCCTAAACCAGGTGTAAAGGAAATTAGAAATTTAAAAGTTTATCCAAATTTATCGGCAATAGATAGACCTGTTGATATGGTCGAAGTATTTAGAAAATCCGAGGATCTCTATGGTATTGCTGAAGAGGCAATATCAATTGGAGCAAAAGTATTATGGGGACAAATTGGTGTAATTAATCATGATGCAGCAAAAATTGCTGAAGATGCAGGTTTAAAAGTAGTTATGAATAGATGTCCAAAAATTGAACTCTTCAGACCATTTTGGAAACCGCGTCTAGATCTAAAAATTTAAATTAAATTATGGACACAACACTTGTAGACGAAAAGATAAAAGAACTTTATTTAAGTTATCGGACGATAGCAATTGTTGGAGCAAGCCCAGACTCAAAAAAAACTTCCAATATAATAATGAAATATTTAAGAAATACAGGTTACAAAGTTTTTCCTGTTAATCCAGTAACAGATAATAAAATTATACATGGAGAACCAGTTTATAAAAAACTAACTGATATAAAAGATCATGTTGGAATTGTTAATGTTTTTAGACCCAGTGAAGAGGCTGAGGAAATAGCAAAACAAACAATAGAAATTGGAGCAAATGTATTATGGTTGCAATTAGGAATTCATAACGAAAATGCAGCTAAATTAGTCTCTCAAAATAAAATTTATTATATCTCTAATAAATGTATTAAAAAAGAATACGATAGATTATTCAAAACTATATAATATCAAATTATTAAGTGTGATATTAAGACCTTTTATTTCATTTTAAATTTAAGATAAATTTAAAATATGAAATTCAAAATTTTATTTTTTTTAATTACATTTATTTATTTTAATTCTTCATTTGCCGATGTTTTAAAACCAAGTGTGAATATAGATCCGAAACAAGTTGTTGTGATTCAATTAAATGCTTTAATGAAAAATGACAGTCCATATAAAGATAGAGGGATTGAGCAAACATGGGAATTTGCACATCCCAATAATCAAAGGATGACAGGTCCTTTAGATAGATTTAAAAGAATGTTAAAGGGTGCTTCATACTCAATGTTAATTGATCACAAAGAAAATACAGTAACTGAAATTTACAAATCAAGTACCATGGCAACTTATGAAGTTGTTGTCTTGGATAAGGATAAACAATATTTTAAATTTAAATGGAAAGTTGAAAAAAATAATAAAGAGGGCAATCTTCTAGATTGCTGGCTAACAACAGCAGTTTCACAACCAATACCAATGGGATCATCAATATAATGAAAAAACCTCCAATGTATATTAGGTACGCAATTCTAATGTTTATTTTATGCTTTCCAACAATCTCATCCACTCAACTTGGATGGTATTTTTGGGGAAGTGAAGTTGGGATTAATATTGGTATGGTAGTAGGTACAATTTCCGTTGTAGTTGCCGCTTATTTAATGTTCAGAATGGGCTGGCGTGACGCAGATGATGAATAATAGAATTTTGTTTCGTTAGTAATTAAAATTTAGTAGGAATCTGATAATGAAATCCAAAGCAAAAGTTGTAGTAGTAGGCGGTGGAGTAGTAGGAGTTAGTGCACTCTATCACTTAGCAAAAAAAGGTTGGTCAGATGTTGTTTTAATTGAAAGAAAAGAACTAACATCAGGCTCAACTTGGCATGCAGCTGGCTTATTACCACTATTTAATATGAGTTATTCTGTGGGACAACTCCACAAGTATGCTGTCAATTTGTATAAAACTTTAGAAGAAGAGACAGGTAAGAACGTAGGTTTCAGCGTTGTATCAAATATTAGATTAGCAAGCACTAAAGATAGAATGGATGAATACTTTCAATACGCTGGTGTTGCTCAAACAATTGGTGTTGATGTAAAATTTTTAACTCCAGACCAAGTTAAGGAAATCTGGCCATTATGTAATACATCAGATTTAGTTGGTGCAATACAACACCCTGAAGATGGATATATTCAACCAGCTGATTTAACTCAAGCACTTGCAACAGGTGCAAGAAATAGAGGAGCAGAAATTTATAGAAATACAAATGTTGTTGGAATGAAACAAACCAAAGATGGTTGGGTTGTTGAGACAGATAAAGGGTCTATAGAATGTGAACATATTATTTCTTGTTCAGGAAATTTTGCAAGACAAACTGGAAAGATGGTTGGCTTAGATATTCCAGTTATCCCAGTAGAACATCAATACATTGTTACCGAACCTCATCCTGAAATTCAAAAAAGAAAAAAAGATGGATTGCCTGAGATGGGAGTTTTAAGAGATAGTGATAGTAGATGGTACATGAGAGAAGAAGCGGGTGGGTTAATTTTAGGACCATATGAAGATGGTGCACCAGCTTGTTATGTAGATGGACCATCAAAAGATTCTGAGTATGAGTTATTTCAGGAAGATTTAGATAGATTAGCGCCTCATATTGAAGGTGCAATACATAGAGTACCTGCTTTTGGAGAAGTGGGAGTTAAGAAAGTTTATAATGGAGCAATTTGTTACACTCCAGATGGTAACCCAATTGTTGGTCCAGCTTGGGGATTGAAAAATTTTTGGATAAATGAAGGTCACAGTTTTGGTATCACTGCAGCAGGTGGAGCAGGATGGCAACTTGCTGAATGGATCGTAGATGGTGAACCAACAATCGATATGCTTGGTGTTGAACCAAGAAGGTATGGAGATTATTGCTCTAAATCATATTTAAAAGCTAAAAATGAAGAAGCCTACAGTCACGTTTTCATAACTCATTTTCCTGATGAAGAAAGACCGGCAGCAAGACCATTAAGAACTGCACCATGTTATGACAGAATGAAAAATTTAGGAGCAGTTTTTGGTCAAAAATTTGGATGGGAAAGACCTAATTTTTTTGCAACTGACGGAATGGAGCAAAAAGATGATTGGTCATTTAGAAGATCAAAATGGTTCAATGCAATGGAAAAAGAATGCAAAAACGTAAAAGAAAATGTTGGTCTTTTGGATATGACTGCATTTGCAAAATGTAGAATTAAAGGACCTGGTGCTGAGGAATTTTTAGATAATTTAGTTGCAAACAAATTACCAAAAAAAGTTGGAAGAATTAATTTATGCCACGCTTTAAATACTAAAGGCGGAGTTCATTCTGAATTTACTATTATGAGAGAGTCACATGATAGCTTTTATTTAGTATCAGCGGGAGCTTTCCAAAGATTAGATCATGATTGGATTTTAAAATGGATGCCTTCAGATGGTTCAGTACAGTTTGAAAATTTAACTAATAGTAATGGAGTTTTGGTTGTTTCAGGTCCAAAAGCAAGAGAGTTAATGCAAAGAGTTTCAAAAGATGATTTTTCAAATGAAAACTTTAAATGGCTAAGTGCAAAAATGGTTGATGTAGGGTACGCACCGGTAAATGCTATGAGAGTTAACTTTGTTGGTGAATTAGGATGGGAACTTCATCATCCAATTGAATATCAAAATCACATTTTTGATAAACTTATGGAAGCAGGAAAAGATCTTGGACTAAAGCCTTATGGTATTAGAGCTATGAATAGTTTGAGGGTAGAAAAATCTTATAAGTTAGTTGGAACAGAACTATCAATAGAATACTCACCTTATGAAAGTGGTCTTGATAGATTTATACACCCTAATAAAGGAAGTTTTATTGGACTTGATGCATTGAACAAATGGAGAGAAAAAGGCTTTGATAACAAGCTTGTTACCTTAGAGGTTCATAATCCAAAAGATGCAGATGTTTTAGGAAACAATCCAATTTACGAAAATGGAAGTGTTATAGGAAGAGCAACAGGAGGAGATTTTGGTTTTAGAATTGGAAAATCTTTAGCTTTAGGAATGGTTAAACCAGAATTAGCAAATGTTGGACAAAAACTAAAAATTGAAATATTAGGTGAGAAATACGATGCAACAATTTTAGACGAAAGTCCTTACGATCCAGAAAACAATTTATTAAGAGCTTAATGAAAATACTAGTCGCAGTTAAAAGAGTTATTGATTACAACGTTCAAATAAGAGTTAAAGAAGATGGTTCAGGTGTTGTTACTGACAACGTTAAAATGTCAACAAATCCACCAGATGATAATGCAATAGAGGAAGCAGTAAAAATTAAAGAGGCTGGCAAAGCTAAAGAAATAGTTGCAATTACAATTGGTGAAGAAAAAGCACAAGAAACTGTTAGAAAAGCATTGGCAGTTGGAGCGGATAGGGGAATACATGTCAAAGTTGATAATGTGATTGAACCATTGGCAGTTTCAAAAATTTTAAAAAAAATTGTAGAAAAAGAAAATCCTGATTTAGTTTTTATGGGCAAACAAGCAATTGATGATGACTGTAATCAAACTGGTCAGATGCTTGCAGCTTTACTAAATTGGCCACAAGCGACTTTTGCATCTAAAATCGAAGTAAAGGATAATGCATTAGAGGTAACACGTGAAATTGATGAAGGTTTGGAAACCATAGAAGTGAATGTTCCCGCAATTGTTACATGTGATTTAAGATTAAATGAACCAAGATATGCTTCACTTCCAAATATTATGAAAGCTAAGAAAAAACCAATAGAACAGATAAATGCTTCAGATTTAGGAGTTGATATTAATCCTAGAATCGAACAAATTAAAGTTGAAGAGCCACCAAAAAGAAAAGCTGGAATAAAAGTCGCTAGTGTTGAAGAATTGGTGCAAAAATTAAAAAATGAGGCTAAGGTAATTTAAATGTCGGTATTATTAATTGCAGAACATAACAATAAAGAAGTAAGACCATTTACATATAATGCTATTACAGCAGCTTCTCAAATAAATGATGATCTTCATGTTTTGGTTTTAGGTCATCAAGCTGACGATGTTGCAAAATCTTTATCTGAAGTTCCAAATGTAAAAAAAGTTATTCATGTTGATAATGAGATTTACGAAAACTACATTGCTGAAAATTATACAGCAGCAATAATCAAGCATGCAGAAAATTATTCACACATTGTAAGCTCAGCAAATACATTTGGCAAAAATTTAATGCCAAGAATTGCAGCGTTACTAGATACTTCTCAAGTAAGCGATATAATTAAAGTTATTTCTGAAGATACTTTTTTAAGACCAATTTATGCAGGAAATGCTTTTGCTACGGTTAAAAGTAATGACAAGAAAAAATGTGTTACTATAAGACCGACATCGTTTGATCCTGCTGATAAGAGTGGTGGATCTGCTGAAATTACAAAATCCGATCCAGCAGAAGCTAGTTCATCAACTAAATTTCTAAAGAAAGAAGAAGTTAAGTCAGACAGACCAGAGCTTGGAACAGCTAGAATAGTTATTTCTGGCGGCAGAGGAATGCAAAATGGTGAAAATTTCAAATTAATCAGCGATATTGCTGATAAACTTAATGCAGCAATTGGTGCATCAAGAGCAGCAGTTGATGCTGGTTATATTACGAATGATCATCAAGTAGGACAAACGGGTAAAGTTGTAGTTCCAGATTTATATATTGCAGTTGGAATTTCAGGTGCAATACAGCACTTAGCAGGAATGAAAGAAAGTAAAGTTATTGTTGCAATAAATAAAGACGGTGAAGCTCCAATTTTTAGTGTCGCAGATTACGGATTAGAAGCAGATCTTTTTGAAGCGCTTCCTCAATTTTTGTCAGAATTGAACAAATTAAACACTATACAAAAATAGCAAATACTGTAAGAAATTATCATTATGTCCAGAGAAGTGATGGAATACGATGTTGTCATCGTAGGTGGCGGACCATCAGGACTTTCAACTGCAATTAAATTAAAGCAGTTAAATCCAGATATTAATGTCTGCCTTTTAGAAAAAGCATCTGAAATAGGTGCGCATATTTTGTCTGGGAACGTGTTTGAAACACGTGCTTTAGACGAACTAATACCTAATTGGAAAGAATTAAATGCTCCAATTAAAACAAAAGTTACAAAAGAAAAATTTTTATTTTTAGGAAAACAAAAATCATTAAGTTGGCCAACATGGTTACTTCCCAAGGTTCAACAAAATCATAACAATTATATTATAAGTCTTGCAAATCTTTGTAGATGGTTGGCAGAGCAGGCTGAGGGATTAGGAGTTGAAATATTTCCAGGATTTCCAGCAAGTGAAGTTTTATATAATGACGATGGATCAGTTAAAGGTATTGCTACTCAAGATATGGGTATCGATAAAGAGGGAAATAAAAAAGATACTTATGAACCTGGAATGGAATTGCATGCAAAAGTTACAGTATTTGCAGAAGGATGCAGAGGTCACTTAGGAAAAGAATTAATAAAGAAGTTTGAATTAGACAAAGGTAAAAATCCTCAACAATATGGAATTGGTTTTAAAGAAATTTGGGAGATAGATGAAAAAAATCATACAGAAGGTTTAGTAATGCATACTGCTGGATGGCCTTTGGACAATAACACCTACGGTGGAAGTTTTATGTATCATGCAGAAAATAAACAAGTTTTTCTTGGTTACGTAATTGGATTAGATTATCAAAATCCTCATCTCTCACCTTTCGATGAATTCCAAAGATTTAAAACTCATCCAGATATAAAAAAAATAATTGAAGGCGGAAAAAGAATTTCTTATGGCGCAAGAGCTTTAATTGAGGGTGGTATACAGAGTTTACCTCAGATGTTTATGCCAGGTGCTTTGTTAGTTGGATGTGATGCAGGAACATTAAATATGCCTAAAATAAAAGGGTCTCATACTGCGATGAAGAGTGGAATGATCGCTGCTGAAACAATTTATGAGCATCTTACAAAAAATTTAAATTTATCTACATATGAACAAAAATTTAAAGAAAGTTGGGTTTACAAAGAATTACATGAGGCAAGAAATGTAAAACCAAGTTTCTCTTGGGGATTAATTTTGGGTATATTATTTACTGGAATTGACCAGATTTTATTTAGAGGAAAGCTTCCTTTCACATTAAAACATAAACATGCTGATCATGAAGCTCTAAAACCAGCAACTAAAATGCCAAAAATTGATTATCCTAAGCCTGATAACGTTATTACTTTTGATAAAACTAGTTCGGTTTATTTAACGGGTACAATTCATGATGATAATCAACCAGTGCATTTAAAACTTAAAGATCCAGATTTGCCTATAAAATATACTTTAGAGAAATTTGATGAGCCCGCACAAAGATATTGTCCAGCAGGAGTTTATGAAGTTCAAGAAGTAAATTCTGTTCAAAAATTTGTAATTAATGCACAAAATTGCATACATTGTAAAACTTGTGATATTAAAGAGCCATCTCAAAATATTACTTGGGTCACTCCAGAAGGTGGGGGCGGACCTAAATATGGAAATATGTAATTAAGATAAATCGATTGCAAACTTTTTTAAAGTTTCAATTGGAATAAGTTTCAAAGTGTTTTTATGAGTTTTTTTTAAATAAATAGGACATCCTTTTCCCGCTTCTAAAGCTCTAGCATACCAACCTGCACACACACACCAACTATCACCATCTTTTAAACCAGGAAAACCAAATTCAGGATGAGGTGTTATTAAATCATTCCCTGCTTCTTTGCACCATTCTAAAAATTCAGTATTTACTTTTGCACAAACAGTGTGAACACCATGATCATTTTCATCTGTATTACAACATCCGTCTCTATACCATCCTGTTAAAGGGTCATTAGAGCATAACTCCAAATCTTCATCTAAAACATTTTTTTGTTTATCAGCCATGAAACAATTCTGTTAATTTTTTATCAATATCTATGTTAAACGAAAATGATCTTCTTTCACCATCAGATTTGAATGGATATGCAGTATGCATTAAATTATTTGGGAACAAAATAAGATCACCAACTTTTGGTTTATGATTAAATATAGAATTATTCAAAAAAGATTTAGAACCATAAATAAAATCAATTGTTCCATTAGTTTTTATTTTCTTGTTTCCCTTTGTTAAATTATTTGGAATTTTCAAATAACCAACTCCAGAAACATTACCATCATGGAAATGAATAGGATTGTAATCATTTTTAAATTGTCTTACGACCCATAAATTCTTAATTTTAATATTTTTTGACTTCTTATTAAGATTTTTTTTTAAATATTGGTTTACACTTTTAGAAATAAAACTTTTTAAATTTTTTTTAATAAATTTATTTTTTAATTCAATTTCTTGCTCAACTTGACCTACTAACTTTTTTGAATAGTCATTTGATTTTGATTTTTTTTTATCTTTAATAATACTTTCAACTTCATCATTAATTTTTTTTACCAAGTTTAATGGAATTTTAATAACAGCAATTTTCGGTCCAAACGGACTTAAAACTTTCATCACTTTTTATATTTTTGTTGGATTAGGTTGTCCTTTATAAACAACTTCTGGGTCAAATTTTTTTTCTTCTTCTTCAAATTTCATTTCAATTTGTCTTGCATTATCAATTTTACCCAAAGGAACAGATCTATAAAAACAGGATCTGTACCCAACGTGGCAACTAGAGCCTTCGCCAATATCTACAGTCATCCAAACTGCATCTTGATCATCATCAATTCGAATCTCCTTTACTTTTTGAACAAACCCACTTGTTTTTCCTTTATGCCAAATTGATTTTCTAGATCTGCTCCAGTAATGAGCTTCTTTAGTTTCAATAGTTAACTTGAAGGCTTCGACATTCATATACCCATGCATCAATATTTCTTTTGTTTTTGAGCATGTTGTAATGACTGGAATCAATCCATCATTGTCGAATTTTGGAGATAAAAGCTTACCTTCTTCTATTTCTGCTACATTTTCTCTTTTTTTAAACATATATGTGGAATTATCTAACATAATAATAAATATATTAAATATTTTAAAATTAAGGTTTTATATATATAAAAGCACGTCATGAAATTAGTAAAAAACGAAAACGAAAAAAAAATTAATGAAGTAACTGATAAAGAAGCTGAAGAAGCTTTTGTCAAAATCCTTAAATGGTTAGGTGAAGATCCTACTAGAGAAGGTTTATTAGAAACTCCAAAGAGAGTTACAAAAGCATTTAAAGAATATTTCAAAGGCTACAAAGAAGATCCTAAAGCAGTTCTAGATAAAACATTTGGAGATGTTGAAGGCTATAGCGATATGGTTGTTCAAAAAAATATTTCAGTACAAAGTCATTGCGAACATCACATGGCACCAATTATAGGAATTGCTCATGTAGCATATATTCCAAATCAAAGAGTTGTTGGATTAAGCAAAATAGCAAGAGTTGTAGAAGTATTTTCAAAAAGATTACAAACACAAGAAAGATTAACTGTTCAGATCGCGAATACTTTGATGGAGTCGTTGGATGCAAAAGGTGTTGCAGTAACAATAGATTCAACTCATCAGTGTATGACTATGAGAGGTATAAAAAAAGAGCAAGCTACCACAGTTACAAATTTTTATCTTGGACAGTTTAAAGACGATTTAAGTTATCAAAATAGATATTTGCGATTTATTGCAAAATAATATTTACTGATAAACATGGCGGACTCATTTAAAGCAGTTGTAATAAACAATCAGAACGAAAATTTTACTAGAGAAGTCAAAGAATTAAGTTTAGACCATTTTAAAGATGGAGAGGTGCTAGTTAAGATTGATTATTCTGATCTTAATTGGAAAGATGCAATGATACTAAAAGACGGTGGTAAATTAGTAAAAGAGTATCCAAGAATACCTGGCATTGATTTTTCTGGAACTGTTGCACAAGGCGATGGTGAAGAATTTAAAGAAGGAGACAGAGTTATATTAACAGGTTGTAGAGCAGGTGAACTTTTTGATGGTGGATATTCTCAATATGCAAAAGTTAAAAAGGATCATATTACAAAAACACCTGAGGGAATGACAAATAAACAAGCTATGATTTTAGGAACTGCTGGTCTTACAGGTTTGTTATGTGCATTTGCAGTTAAAGCAAGAGAGGAACTATTAATGCAATCAAAAGTTAATGATGTATTAGTAACAGGTTCTACTGGTGGTGTTGGTATGGTAGCAGTAATGGTTCTTGCTAAAATGGGAATTAATGTAACTGCAATGACTGGTAAACCAGATAAAGCTGATTATTTAAAAGAACTTGGTGCAAAAAACGTTATAGATCGTAAAGAATTTGAGGGTGAAGCAAGATTAATAGATAAAGGAACATGGGATGGAGTTGTAGATACTGTGGGTGGTAACATTTTATCTAATGCAATAGCCCAAACTAAACCAAAAGGAATTGTTGCCATATGTGGAAATGCTAGCGGCAATAAATTAAATACATCGGTAATTCCATTTATATTAAGAGCAGTAAAATTATGGGGGGTAGACTCTGTTAATATCAGTAAAAAAAGAAAAGAGTTTGTTTGGGGAGAATTTCCTGCTTTGCTAGATTTTGATATTTTAGAAAAATCAGTGAATACCGTTGGATTAGATGAATTATTAAATGTCTATCCAGATATATTAAAAGGAAACTTAAAAAATAAAATATTAGTGGATGTAAATAAATAATGGATTGGGATAAATTAAAGATATTTCATGCAGTTGCTGAAGCGGGCAGCTTTACTAGTGCAACAGTAATACTAAATCTAAGTCAATCTGCAATTAGTAGACAAATTCAATCTTTAGAAGAAGATTTAAAAGTTAAATTATTTGAACGTCATGCAAGAGGCTTAACACTCACTGAAAATGGGGAATATGTATTTAAAACAGCACATGAAGTTATCTCCAAACTAAAAGAGGTAGAAACAACTTTAGGAGATAAAAAACACAAACCTTCAGGAAAACTATCAGTAACAACTGTTGTTAGTTTTGGAACAACTTGGCTAACACCAAGAATACAAGAATTTATGCAATTAAATCCAGAAATTGAAGTTGAACTCATATTTGATGATAGAGAGTTAGATTTAAGCACTAGACAAGCAGATATTGGAATATTTATGAGAAGACCAAAACAACTTAATTATATTCAAAAAAAGCTTATAGATATCAATTATCACATCTACGGATCACCAAAATACCTAGAAAAACATGGATATCCTAAGACAGTTAATGACTTAAATAAGCACAACTTTATTTCATTTGGTAGAGGGGCTCCATCACCAGTTTATAATCCAGATTGGGCATTAAAACTTGGAATGAAAGATAATAAAAAAAGAAAAACTGTAATGAGAGTGAATAGTGTTTATGGTTTACTATTAGCTGTTCAAAGTGGTGTAGGATTAGCCGCAATTCCAGATTACCTAACTGTCAAACAACCAAATATAGTAAAAGTATTACCTAGCGTTCAAGGGCCAACTACAGAGGCACACTTTGTGTACCCTCAATCACTTAAAAATGTTGCTAGAGTCCAAGCATTTAGAAACTTTCTTTATAGTAAAATTTCTGAGTGGGAATTTTAATAAAATTATCTAAAAAACAACAATAATTGCGATTGATTATCAATTGCGACAATATTGCAATTGATAATCATTTTCATTGAGAATAGTTATCATCCGCATTGCAGGACAAAATACGTTTAATATAAATATAAATTTAAGGAGTAGAATGAGAAAATTAACAATAATTTCATTGTTTTTCGCTTTAATTTCAAGTTTTACGATTGCAGCTGAGGTCAATATTTTTAGTGCAAGACACTATGATTCTGACATTCAATTATATGAAAAGTTCACAGCAGCAACAGGAATTAAAGTAAACGTAGTATCAGGTAAAGACAAAGCCCTGCAGAAAAGAATTACAGAAGAGGGAGCAGACTGTGTTGGAGATTTATACATCACAGCTGATGCTGGAAGACTAGGTGCTTTTGCAGCAAAAGGAATGATGCAAAATGCAGGTTGGTCAAAAGCTATTAAGGATGCAGTACCTTCACAATTTAGATCAGCTAAATGGACAGGTATAGCTAAGAGAGCAAGAATAATTTATTATTCACCTGAAAGAGTAAATGCAAATGAACTAAATGGTATGACTTATGAAGGTCTAGCTGATCCAAAATGGAAAGGTAGATTAGTAATAAGAAAATCTAACAATATTTATAACCAATCTTTAGTTGCTTCACTTGTTAAGAATAATGGTAAAGCAAAAACTGCAGAATGGTCTAAAGCTGTTGTAGCAAACATGGCCAGAACCCCAAAAGGTAATGACCGTGCTCAAATCATGGCTGTTGCTGCAGGAGAAGCTGATATTGCTGTTGCAAACACATACTATCATGCGTTGATGTTATCTGGAAAAAAAGGTGCTGAACAACAAGAAGCAGCAAAAAAAGTAATGCCTTTTTTCCCTAATCAACAAGATAGAGGAACGCACATTAATATTAGTGGAGCTGGTATGCTTAAACATGCACCAAATAAAGCTAATGCTGTAAAATTAGTTGAGTTTTTATTATCAGAAGAGGCTCAAAATCATATTGTAAATAATACTTTTGAGTATCCAATGATAGGTGGCGTAACACCTAATGATTTAGTTCCAGGCAAAGAGATGAACTTTGTAATGGATACTAAAACAAGTGTTAAGTCATACGGTGCAAAACAAGCAGATGCATTAGAAGTAATGTTAGCTGCTGGTTGGAAGTAAATGACAGCTGTTAAAAAAAAATTTACTACGGAAGTTGATTATAATAAATCTACCAAAGCCTGTCCTGCATGTGCTTCGGAGTGTGAAAAAATCAATAAACGTGTAAATAATAGAAAATTGTCTGAAATTAAAACTAAGGAGGTTCCGCATATCCTAAAAGTATTTAATTTTTGATTTTCTAAAGTTTGTGCCTATGGTTTGGTCTCCTAAACCACCGGCACTTTTGATTTTCATGATTATAAGGCGGATTATAATATATGAAATTAAATTCCTGGTATTTATCATCTTTTATAGTTTCATTTATTGTTGCAATTCCAATTTTAACTGTGTTTGCAAGTTTCTTCCAAGAAACAACAAATTACTACGATATATTAAAAAATACTTTTCTAATCGAGTACATCTATAACTCTTTAACTTTACTTATTGGAGTATTAATACTTACCTTAGTTTTAGGTGTTGGATGTGCTTATGTAGTTTCATTTTATGATTTTCCAGGTGTTAAATTTTTTAAATGGACCTTAATATTATCTTTTGCAGTACCTGCTTATATTTATGCTTATTCATTAACAGCTTTTTTTGAAAACTTTGGAACACTGTATTCAATTTTAAAATCTTTATTTGGACCTGGTGAATATAATAGGTCAATCCCTAAATTTGATGGTATGCTTGGTGCTATATTATCAGTTTCTTTTTCACTATTTGGATATGTTTACGTTCTAACTAGAGCATCATTTCATTATCAATCTCAAAATTTAATAGAATTAGGACAAAATCTAGGTTTTTCAAAATATAAATCTTTCTTTAAAATTATTTTACCATCAGCTAGGCCCGCAATAGTTGCTGGATTAGCCTTAGTTGCAATGGAGACTCTATCTGATTTTGGTGCAGTATCATTTTTTGGCATATCAACTCTTACAACGGGAATATATGACTCATGGATATCATTTGATGATTTAGCTTTTGCAAACCAGCTTTCATTTTTTTTACTATTATTTATTTTAGGACTCTTTTTTATTGAAAATATTTCTAGAAAACGTGCCCAATATCACTCTCCAATCAAAGGTGGTATTAAGGAAAAGAAGAAAATTAAACTAGATATTTCTAAAGGAACTTTGGCTTTCGGGTTTTGTTTTTTAGTATTTTTTATAAGTTTTTTATTTCCTGTTTTACAAATGTTATATTGGACAATAATTTTTCCAAAAAATTTATTTGATTTAAATACCTTTCAATTATTTTCAAACACCATTTATCTAGTTTTTTTATCTAGTATCGTATTAGTAGTTTTTTCATTTATTTCAAATTATGGAAATAGAGTAACTAAAAGTAAATTTTTAAACTTTCTTACAACATTTTCTATCACAGGATATGCGATTCCTGGAGTAATTTTAGCTGTTGCGTTCATCACTTTTATTGCTTGGTTCGATGATACTTTTGTTAAAGCCTTTGAATTTAATTCCATTAAGAAATTATTTATAGGATCTATTTTTGGTTTAGTAATAGTTTATTTTATAAGATTTTATTCACTAGCTTATAATGGATTGAAAACTGGCTACGAAAGGATTAATAGGTCAATTGACGAGAGTTCTTATCTCCTTGGTTATTCTAAAATAAAAACTTTCCTAGGAATTCATGTTCCTTATTTAAAAAATTCTGTATTTCTAATAGGAATATTAATTACAATAGAAGTAATAAAAGAATTACCTATAACTTTAATTTTAAGACCATTTAATTTTGAAACTTTTGCTACAACGGCGTATATTTTTGCATCTCAAGATCTCTTAGAAGCTGCGGCAGTTCCATCATTATTCTTGATATTAATTGCAAGTACATTTATTTTGATTACGTCTAAATTTATTTTGAAAGACTAATGACTAATAATTTTTTTGAAATTGAAAATGTATCTTTTGCTGCTGGTGGGAAAAATAAAGTTAATAATGTTTCTTTAAAAATTGAAAATGAAGGTGAAATTGTATGTTTACTTGGTCCCTCTGGTATAGGTAAAACCACAATATTAAGAACTATTGCGGGTTTAGAAAAAATTAATAAAGGTAAAATTAATCTAAAGGGCAGAACACTTTCATCTCAAAATATTCATATTGAGCCAGAAAATCGTAATATTGCTCTATCATTTCAAGAGAACAGCTTATTTCCTCATTACAATATAGAAAAAAATATTAATCTTGGTTCAGATAGAGTGAAGGATGATAAAAAAATACAAACTAAAGAAGTAATTAATTTTTTAAATTTAAACAAAATATTAAATAAATTTCCGCATGAGATCAGTGCGGGTGAAGCCCAAAGAGCATCTTTAGCTAGATCATTGGTCTCTCAACCAGACTTATTAATGCTTGATGAGCCATTATCTAATGTAGATCAAAGTTTTAAGGAGGAAATTCAAGTTGAATTAAAGCAAATTTTAACCAATTCTAAAATAACAACAATAATTGTAACTCACGACTCATATGAAGCTTTTTACCTGGGTAGCAAATGTGGAATAATTTTAGACGGTGAGTTAAAGCAATATGATGATCCATATAATGTCTACCATTTACCAAATTCAGTAGAAGTAGTTAATTTTCTAAATAGAGGAATTTTAATACCTGCTGAAGTTACTAGTCCAAAAAGTCTTGAAAATGATGATTTAGGCACAATAACAGGAAATTTTGCTAGACCTTTCCCAATAGGATCTAAAGTAAAACTATTAATACAACCAGAGGACTTACAGCATGATGATGCAAGTAATCTTAAACTCGAAGTAGTAGATAGAAAATTTAGAGGTTCAAATTTTATTTACACGCTAAAAACATTGAGTAATAAATTAATACCAGTTTTTGTGCATTCTCATCATATTCATCAACACGAAGTTGATGAAAAATTTGGCATAAAAAGACCCATCCATATTGATCATATTGTTTGCTTTTAAATTTAATTATATAAATCTAAATACGCATGAAAGAGTTACCTAAAAGCACTAAAGTAGTTGTTATTGGAGGGGGTGTTGCTGGAACATCATGCGCTTATCATCTGGCAAAATTTGGATGGAAAGATGTTGTTTTACTTGAAAGAGATTTACTTACTTCAGGAACTACTTGGCATGCAGCAGGTCTTCTAGGTCAATTAGGTGCATCATCAACAATTACAAAAATAAGAAAATATTCTTTAGATCTTTATAAAGATTTAGAAAAGACTACAGGTCTATCAACTGGAATGAAGCAAAATGGTGCAATCACAGTTGCATCCACCAAAGAAAGAATGCAAGAACTACTAAGACAAGCAACAACTGCTCAATTATCAAATGTTGAAGTAGAAGTTCTTAATAAAAAACGTTTAAAGGAATTGTATCCCGTATTACATAGTGAAGATATTGTAGGTGGTGTTTACATGCCGAAAGATGGTCAAGCAGATCCAGTTGGAGTAACCAATGTGCTTGCAAAAGCTGCAAGAATGGAGGGTGCAAAGATCTTTGAAAAAACACCTGTTAAAAAAATTTTAATTAAAAATTCTAGAATTAGTGGGGTAGAAACTGATAAAGGTGTCATCGATTGTGAATATGTTGTTATGGCAACAGGAATGTGGTCAAGACAATTAGGCGAAGAAATAAATGTAAGTGTACCTTTATATCCAAACGAGCATTTTTATATCATTACAGAACCAATAAAAGATTTACCTCAAAATCTTCCAGTTCTGAGAGATTATAATGCTTGTTTATATTTAAAAGAAGATGCAGGAAAAATGCTTGTTGGTATTTTTGAACCAAAGGCAAAACCAGCATTTAAAGATACAGGAAGAGTTCCAGACAATTTTTCATTTGGTGAACTACCAGATGATTTTGACCATTTTGAACCGTATTTAGAAAAGTCATTTCATAGATTACCAATGTTAGAAAGTGCAGGAATAAGAAAATTTTTCTCTGGTCCAGAGTCTTTTACTCCAGATACTCAATATTTATTAGGTGAAACCCCTGAAGTTAAAAATCTATATACATGTTGTGGTTTTAATAGCATTGGAATTGCTAGCTCAGGAGGAGCGGGTAGGGTTACTGCCGAGTGGATGATGAATGGACATATTAATGAAGATTTATTTTCATTAGATATTAAAAGGTTTCAAAAATTCCACTCTTCAAAAAATTTCATTATGGAAAGGGTAACAGAAACGCTTGGTGATCTGTATGGAATGCATTGGCCATTTAAACAGCACAATACATCAAGAAATCAAAAACTTTTGCCCTATCATGAAGAATTAAAAAAAGCAGGAGCTTGTTTTGGAGTTGCTGGAGGTTTTGAAAGACCAATGTGGTATTCATTAAATGGTAAAGAACCTAATTATGAATATAGTTTTAATTATCAAAATTGGTACCCATCAGCAAAGCATGAAACTTTAAATGCAAGAAAAAATGTTGGTCTATTTGATTTTTCAACATTTTCAAAATTTGATTTAAAAGGTGAAAAAACTCATCAAGAATTACAAAAGTTATGTACTGCAAATATTAAAAATGAAATTGGAAAAACAACATACACTCATATGTTAAATGAGGACGGTGGAATAGAAACAGATTTAACTGTTGTTTGTATGGATAAAAACTTTTTCAGAGTTGTAAGCTCTGCTGCCACAAGAGAGCATGATAAACATCATATCTTAAAGTATTTGGATGAAGATGTTTCTTTTATAGATGTAACGGAAGATATTTGTTGTCTAGGATTATTTGGTCCAAAGAGTAGAGAAATGATTTCAAAAATAAGCAATGATGATTTTAGTAACGATAAATTTAAGTTTGGAACTGGAAAGTTCATAATGATAAATGACATTAAAATTTGGGCTCAACGGCTTTCTTATGTGGGTGAATTAGGATTTGAGCTTTACGTTGACTCAGGTTTTGCTAAGGATTTATATCAAATTCTGATTGAAGAGGGGAAAAACTTTGAACTATCTCATTGTGGAATGCATGCGATGGATATTATGAGAATGGAAAGTGGATTTGTTCACTGGGGGCATGATATTTCACCAGAAGAAAATCAGTATCAAGCAGGTTTAAAATTTGCAATTAGTTATAAGAAAAATGTAAACTTTATTGGAAAAGATGCTTTATTAAAAATTAAAGACCAAAAATTAGATAAGAGGATGACGATGTTTACTCTTAAAGACAGCAAACCTGGTCAGCCACTTTTACTACATGAAGAACCTATTTATATGGATGATAAAATTATTGGAAGAACAACTTCAGGAAATTACTCTTTTTGTTATGATAAAAATCTTTCTTTTGGATATGTCAATTCTGGAAATACAGTTGAAACATTAAAAGACAAAAATATATATATTGAAATTGAAAAACAAAAACATCCAGTTGAAGTATTAGAAAAACCTTTAAACAATAAAGATTTTAAGAACTAATTTTCTTTTTTTTACTTTCAGCCTGAACAAATAAAACTCCAAAAACAATTATTCCAATAACTCCAAAGGTTTTGTTAAAATCAAAAGGTACGCCAAAAATATAAAAGTTGATTAAAGTCGACCAAATTAATTGTGAATATTGAAAATTAGTTACAAAAGATAAATTTGATAGCTGAATTGCAAATATAATTAAAAGATGACTAGTAAAACCTAATACACCTAGAAACACTAGCCAAATCCATAAACTTTTATTCTCAATTGGTGTCCAGTCAAACATTACATAAATAGAGAAAACAATTGCCCCTACAACAGCGGCATAAAATAACGCCACTAAAGGATCATTATTACCAGAAATAAATTTTGTAAAAAATTGATATAAAGCCCAACATACTGGAGGTACCAAAGGAAAAATTAAGTCTAAACTTAATACTTTCATGCTTGGACTCATTGAATAAATTATACACCCAAAGCTTAACAACATTAAAACTATACCTTTAGGCGAAAGAATATCTTTTAAAAACAATGCCGTTAAAATTGATACTATTAGTGGAGCTGAAAAGAAAACTACGTAGATATCTACAAGGTCAAATTTTTGTAAAGAATGAATGAAAAAAAAAGTTGCAAATACCATGAGTATAGATCTAATGATATTAATATTAAAATTTCTCTTTAAATTTAATTTAGGTTTTAATATTGCAAATAAAATTAAAATAATAACAAAGTGAAAAAAAAATCTGCCCCAAATCACTTGATTTAACGGCATTAATGTTCCCAGATATTTTGCAGTAGAATCTTGGCAAACTAAAATAAAAAATCCAGATATAGATAAAATTATAACTTTGGTAATAGATTTATTTTTAAGTAAATTCATAATTTTGATAAAATTTTAGACTGAACTAAGATTATCTAAAATTTTTTTTGAACACTGTTCTGTATTACTAGAGCCTTGAAGATCTTTTGTTCGACTGTCTTTATCTTTAAGCGTTAATTCAATTGATTTTACTATTCTATTAGAAGCTTCTTTTTCACCCAAGTAATCTAACATCATTGCAGCTGACCAAATTTGACCCACTGGATTAGCTATCCCTTGTCCCGCAATATCTGGTGCCGATCCATGAACGGGTTCAAATAATGATGGGTATTTATTTGTTGGATTAATATTTCCAGATGGTGCAATTCCAATAGTTCCAGTACAAGCTGGTCCTAGATCAGATAGAATATCCCCAAAAAGGTTCGATGCGACTATCACATCAAAGCGTTCAGGACTTAACACAAATCTAGCAGCTAATATATCGATATGGTATTGATCAGTTTCAACTTCAGGATAATTTTTTTTATTTACATTAAATCTTTCATCCCAATAAGGCATTGTAATAGATATTCCATTTGATTTTGTGGCACTTGTTAGTTTTTTTCTCTTCCTTATCTTAGCTAATTCAAAAGCAAATTGTTGAACTCTATCTATTCCATATTTTGACATTACTGTTTCTTGAATAACAACCTCTCTATCAGTTCCCTGATACATTCTTCCACCGACTGATGAGTATTCTCCTTCAGTATTTTCTCTAACAATTATCATGTCGATATCACCCGGTTTTTTATTAGCTAATGGTGCATTTACACCTTCAAAAAGTTTTACAGGTCTTAAGTTAATAAATTGATCAAACTCTCTTCTAAATTTTAACAACGATCCCCAAAGAGTTATGTGATCTGGATATTTATCTGGCATACCAACCGCACCAAAGAAAATTGCATCGTGTTTAGTTAATTTATCTTTCCAGTCATCTGGCATCATTTTTCCATGCTTTTCATAATAATCACATGATGCAAAATCATAATCTTCTATATTTAATTTAAATTGATGTTGTTGAGAAATTTCTTTTAATATTTTTTGTGCTTCAGGTACAACTTCTTTTCCAATGCCGTCACCAGCAATAGAAGCTATTGAATATTCTTTCATTTATTTAGTGAATGTATCGTTAAATTGCTTAGTAACTCTGACAAAAGTTGTGCACTTACTTAATTGTTTTAAAGAGGGTGCGCCAACATATGTACAACTACTTCTTACACCACCTAAAATATTTAAAATGGTATCATTAATTTTACCACGGTACTTCACTCTGACTGTTCTTCCTTCGCTACTTCTGTAGTCTGATAGTCCACCGTAATGTTTATTGTTAGCTGTTTCAGAACTCGATCCATAAAATTCGACATATTTAGAACCATTAGATTTTACTAATTTTCCTTTACCTTCATCATGACCTGCAAACATTCCTCCAAGCATAACAAAATCAGCTCCTCCACCAAATGCTTTAGCAACATCACCTGGACATGTACATCCGCCATCTGCAATGATATGTGCACCTAATCCATGAGCAGCATCAGCGCATTCTATCACTGCACTTAACTGTGGATATCCAACTCCAGTTTGTATTCGTGTTGTACAAACACTACCTGGTCCAATTCCAACTTTAACAATATCTGCACCTGATAAAATTAATTCTTGAGTCATATCAGCAGTAACAACGTTACCTGCTATGATTGTTTTCGTTGGATATTTATCTCTAACAGATTTTAGAAATTTACTAAAATGCTCTGAGTAACCATTTGCAACATCAATACAAATAAATTTAATGAAACTAAATTCTTTTAAAACTTTATCTAAATTTTGAAAATCTTCTTTTTTTGTTCCAATACTTAAAGCTACATTTGGATATATTGATTTTATTTTTTTAAATTGTTTAATTTTCTTTACATCATGTTGTTTTGTTAAACATGTAATCATTCCATAATCAGATAATTTTTCAGCAACACCAAGGACGCCCACACCATCCATGTTAGCTGCCATTATTGGAATTCCAGACCATTCGTTTTTACTGTATTTAAAACGATAGGTTCTCTTTAAATTAACATCTTTTCTACTTTTAAGAGTGCTTCTTTTAGGTCTAAAAAGTACGTCGGAATAATCTAGTTTTAGCTCTTCTTCAATTCTCACAAAAATGAAGGTATACATCCAATGAATGATAATTCAATTTAATAATTGACCTTATTAACGTTGTATTTGAACAATTTTAAAATTACTGATTGAATTATAAAAATATATATTAAAGTAAATAAATGTTTGAAGGTTTTAAGAGCAGATATATAAAAGTAAAAAAAGGGAAAGTCTTTTGTAAAGTTAAAGGAGAAGGACCACCTTTATTATTACTCCATGGTTACCCCCAAACACATTTAATGTGGCACAAAACAGCTCCAGAGTTATCTAAAAGTTTTACAGTGGTTGCAGCAGACCTTAGAGGTTATGGAAATAGTTTGGCACCGTCATCTGATAGTAAGCATTTTAATTATTCAAAAAGAGAAATGGCAAGTGATATGAAGCAAATGATGGTAAAATTGGGGTATTCTAAATTTTTTGTTGCTGGCCATGATAGGGGCGGAAGAGTTGCTCATAGATTGGCAAGAGATCATAGAAAAAATGTGCTTGCTCTCAGCGTTTTAGATATTTGTCCAACTTTAGATATGTATGAATTAACAACAAGAGATTTTGCAAAAGCTTACTTCCATTGGTTTTTCTTAATTCAACCAAAGTGGCTACCAGAAAGAATGATAATGAGTGATCCAAGAAAATGGATGAAGTATTGCTTAGATAAATGGTCTGGGAATCATAAATTTGGAAAAGTTGAAGAGGGTTATCTAAAGTGCTTTAAGCAACCAAAGAGAATACATGGATCATGTGAGGATTATAGAGCATCTGCTACAATTGATCTTGATCATGACAGGAACGATCGTAAGAAAAAATTAAATATTCCTGTTCAAGTTTTATGGGGAAAAAATGGAGTTATAAACAAACAATTTAAACCTATTAAAATTTGGCAAAAATATTCAAATAAAAAAGTTGTCGGAGTTGCTGTTAAATCTGGACATTTTATACCAGAGCAAAATCCCAAAGAAACAATTAAACAATTAAAAAGTTTCTTTTTAAAAAATGTTTAAAATTATTCCTAATAAAAAAAATATAGGCGCAGAATTAGTCTATGATTTAAATAAAATTGATAATTCTACATTAAAAAAAATTAAATCTGCCTTATCGAAATATGGAATGATTTATTTTAGAAACCAAAAATTAAGCTCTGATCATTATGTAAAATTTGCAAAAAAATTTGGAAAACTTGCAAACTATCCAAGACTTAAAGGATTGAATAAAAAATATCCTCAAATAACTGTTGTTCAAAGAAAATCTACTGATAAAGGACCTAGTTTTGGGGAGCAATTTCATACTGATTCAATTTATACTAAAAAGCCACCTAGATTTACTATGTTACTATCTAAGTTAGTTCCAAAAAAAGGGCAGGCAAACACAGATTTCTGTTCCCAATATTTAGCTTATGAAAAATTACCAGCTAGTTTCAAAAGAAAGTTTAAAAATGAAAAATGTATATTTTCATCAGAGGGACCTATTTCTGTAACTAGATTGGAAAGAGAGAAAGAAAAGGGGAAAAAAACGAAAGAACTTATCTCAAAGCATAAATTAATAAGGAAAATAAATAGTAAATATACTTTATATTGTAGTCCAGGACACTTTATTCGTTTTAATAACAGCAAAATTGATAAAAAATTTAAAACTTATTTATTTAAACACCAATTAAAAAAAAGTTTTCAATATTCTTTAGAGTGGGAAAAGAACCAATTAGCCATTTGGGATAATAGATCTATGCTTCATCAAGCTACAGCTTTTAAAGGTAATAGAATTATGCATAGAATTACTGTCCAATAATGTTTCAGGTATTTCTAGGTTTAACTCCATTTATAGGTATTACTCTTATTGGTTATCTTTTAGGATATATTAAAATATTTGATTTACAGAAGGCTAGAATATTTAATTTATTTTCATTTTATATAGCGGTACCAGCTTTAATCATAAAACTTGTTGCACAAAGTGATGTTGGTGAAATAGATGTGTCTCAAATTTCATCATATTTTTTAATGCAGTTTACAAGTGGAATATTTGCTTTTTTATTAACTAAAAATACTTTTAAAAGATCAATACAAGAATCTATTATTTGGGCTTTAACAGTTGCTTTATCCAATCACGTAATATTAGTTTTACCTATTGCAGAAATTTTCTTTTCTGGAAGTACGATAACTCAAATATCAGGTATTATTTTAATGGATAGTGTAGTTTTATTATCCATAGTTAGTTTCTTTTTAGAGCTTACTGTCAAAAAAAAAATTAAATTATTTCAGTTTTTAAAAAATTTAATATTAAATCCAATGATATTAGCAATTTTAATTGGATTGATAATAAGAATTTCAAAGATCAATATAGACGAAACCCCATTTGAGTATATTCTTCAAAGACTGGCAGCATGTGTAATGCCAGTTGGTCTATTTGCAATCGGTATCATTTTATCTTTTTACTCAAAAAAAGTTTTCAATAAATTAACAATCACTATTTCAATATTAAAACTTATTATTTCACCACTGATTTTGTTAATTCTAGGATACACATTTTTTAGCTTATCAAATCCAATCGATTTTGCTGGAGCTTTGTTGGTTAGTGTTGGTCCTTGTGGAGCTACCTCAATTGTTATGTGTTCTGCATATAATGTAAGTCCGGAAAATATTATCAAGGCAATATTTATTTCAACATTTGCTTCAATATTTACCTTTTTATTTACTATAAATTTATTAAATTAGAAATTTATGTTTAAAAAAATATTTAGCATTCTTTTTATTTTTCTTTTTCTATCATCATTATCGATGGCGAAAGATAAAATAGATGAAACCATTGATAAAACTACTGATTTTTTAAAATCTATAACTAAAAAAAGTTTAAATAAATCTCAAACAGCAGAATTTTTAAATAATTATGCAATAACATTGGAAGATGAGAGAAATCAAGGTATTGTTACTTACATCTTTGATGAAAAGAACTACAAAAGATACCAAGATGGAAAAGTTATTTCAGAAGATGGATGGCGTTTTACAAATCTAGGAAAATTAAGAGTTTTTTCTGGAGATATTAAATTAACTTGGAAATTTAAACTTGATAAGCAAAACGTGGTAGTAATTAAGACTAAATTCCAACCACTTGGAAAAGAATATCCTTTTACCTATCAATTAAAAGATAAGTTTTTTGATCAAATAAATTAAATGTCAAAAAGATATAGTGGAAAATCATTTAAAGACTCTAGTGTAATGAAAAAAGCCAAACTTTCTTTGAAGGAAAAAAGAAAAATTAAAAAAGATAAGAAAAAGAGTAAGTGAAATCTTGTTTGCATCAAAAAATAAAAGTAGTATAAACCAACAATTATTTACGGCGGGGTAGCTCAGTTGGTTAGAGCGCGGGACTCATAAGCCCGAGGTCAGTGGTTCGATCCCACTTCCCGCTACCATCAATGACCAGGAAAATCTAAAAGATTTTCAACTTTATAACCTTTTTTTAAAAGATTATCAGTACCTCCAAGGTCAAATAAATTAATTACAAATATAAATCCCGCTACCTTACTTTTTGATATTTCTATTAGTTTAGCTGCAGCTTCAGCAGTGCCTCCAGTTGCAATTAAGTCATCAATAATTAATACATTATCGTTTTCATTGAAAGAATCTTTGTGAACTTCAATTGTAGCTGTTCCATATTCTAGTTCAAAATCAACAGAATGTACATCAGCGGGAAGTTTATTTTTTTTTCTCAACATTATAAATGGCTTATCTAAGATGTATGAGATAGCAGAAGCAAATACAAAACCTCTAGATTCTACTGCAGCTATTTTATCAAAATTAAATTTTTTTGATCTTTCAACAATTTGGTTGATACATTCTTTAAATGCCTTTTCATTTTTTATAAGAGTTGTGATGTCTCTAAATAGAATTCCCTTTTTAGGATAGTCTTGAATTGATCTAATATGTTCTTTTAAATCCATAAAACTTAATTATAATCTAAAATGTATTATGGCAAATAATAAATTAGCAATTATTGGTGGAAGTGGCCTATATGATGTTGAAGAGTTTAAAGATAGAGAAACTTTAGATTTAAATACACCATGGGGAAAACCTTCAGATCTAATTTTAAAGGCAAACTACAATAATAAAGAAATTTATTTTCTACCAAGACATGGAAAAGGTCATTTTATTTCTCCATCAAAAATAAATTTTAGAGCAAACATTGATGCACTTAAACAACTTGGTATTACGGACATAGTCTCTGTTTCAGCTGTTGGATCTTTAAAAGAAGATTTACCTCCAGGTAAATTTGTTATCGTTGATCAGTTCATTGATAGAACTTTTGCAAGAAACAAAACTTTTTTTGATGATGAGATTGTAGCGCATGTATCAATGGCACATCCAACTTCAAATGGGCTGATGAATGCTTGTGAAGATGCTATTAAAAAAGAAAATATAACTTATCAAAGAGGTGGAACTTATGTTGTAATGGAAGGTCCACAATTTTCTACATTAGCAGAGTCAAACCTATATAGATCATGGAAAGCAGATGTTATTGGAATGACAAATATGCCAGAAGCCAAGCTCGCAAGAGAAGCAGAAATTAGATATGCTTCAGTTTCAATGGTAACAGATTATGATTGCTGGCACCCAGATCATGAGAATGTGGATGTTCAACAAGTTATAAAAGTACTCTTAGATAATGCCGCGAAAGCAAAAAATATGATTAAAAATTTGATAGAGAACTTTGAAAATCACATAGATCCTAATGATCCAACTAATAATTGCTTAGATGTAGCAATAATTACTGCTCCAGAAAAAAGAACTCAAAAAACTAAAGACAAATTAAAAACAATTGCAGGAAGAGTTTTAAATATATGAAGAAACTATTTTTAATTTCATTATTTTTGATTATTTCTAATTTCGCTTACGCTAATGGTAAAATTTTAAAAAGTGGATTTTTTACTAAATCAGCTTCAGTAGAGGAGGGTATGGACGTAAAAGATCCAAAAAACAAAATTATAATTATTTATAATCATGGTCAAAATTCAAATGATAAAGCACACAAGAATGAATGTGTTTGGGTAAATCAAATAAGAAATCAAGCTTCATTAGTTGATGAGGAAATTAATGGCAAAAAAATTATGGTTTATAATTTCTGCTCAAATGATTTTGCAGGTGATATGTCATTAAAAAAACATTGGTGGAAGTCTAAAACTCCTTATGTAGGTAAACATAAGTTAGACAAAAGGATTGAAAAAAATTTAGAATTAGTTGAAAAATTTATAGAAATAGGAGTACCTAGAAAACAAATTATTATTTCAGGACATTCCTGTGGAGGATTATTAACCTTAATGTTGTTGTCTGCTCATCCCGAAAAAGTTGGTGGTGGAATATCATATATGCAAGCTTGCTTTGGTAAGCTTTCTAAAAGTTATAAAGTAAAAAAAGTAGGTCCTGAAAAGGCATTAGCAAAATTTGCTAAAAAATACCCGGGCCCTGCTGAATTAAGAGCAAGACAAATTAATAATATTAAAAATTCTGAAAATGTTCCTGTTCTAGCTTTTACACATCCAAAAGATAAGTTTGAAGGTCTGTTATCTGACTGGTTAGAAGAAGTTCAAGGAGTTAAAAGAATTGTTATTTCAAAAGATTATAAAATTAACGGAAAATCTTGTGCTGTCAAAGGAGTTGATTGGCAAAAAAATATCTCAGCTCAGAAAAATCCAGGTCATGAAATGAACCAGGCTGATTGTTTTCAATATTATAATCCAACAATTAAAGAATACATTGCTTCAAGAATAAAATAATGAAAATTAATGGCGTTGAATATAAAACAATTTGGTTTGATGAAGAAAAACAAATTGTAAAAATTATAGATCAGACAAAGCTGCCACATAAATTTATAATAAAAGAATTAAGTTCAGTTAAAGACGCTGTAAATGCTATCAAAACAATGGAAGTCCGAGGTGCACCATTAATTGGAGGCACAGCTGCATTTGGATTGGTTTTAGCTATAAAAGAAAATAACAGTTTAGATTTTATTAAAAAAAGTTCAGAAGAATTAGTTGCATCTAGACCAACAGCAATAAATCTTCAATGGGCAGTTCACAGAATGAATAACAAATTGTCATTTGTTGAACCTGGAGATTTATTTAAAGTTGCACTCAATGAAGCTAAGGAAATTTGTAAAGAAGACGAGGGATTTTGTGAAAGTATTGGTAAAAATGGATTAAATATTATTGAAGATATATATAATAAAAAGAAAGATACCGTAAATATTCTTACACATTGCAATGCAGGTTGGTTAGCCACAATAAATTGGGGAACAGCTACATCTCCTATTTATCATGCACATAAAAAAGGAATACCAATACATGTTTGGGTAGATGAAACTAGACCAAGAAATCAAGGAGCAAACCTTACATCATATGAACTTAATGAAGAAGAAATTCCAAATACTATTATAGCAGATAATACAGGTGGAATATTAATGCAAAGAGGACAGGTTGATATGTGTATTGTTGGAACAGATAGAACATTATCTAACGGAGATGTATGCAATAAAATTGGTACGTATTTAAAAGCTCTTGCAGCTCATGATAATAAGGTACCTTTTTATGTTGCTTTACCAAGTTCAACTATAGATTGGAATTTAAAAAACTCTAAAGATATTCCAATAGAAGAAAGAGATCCAAAAGAACTTTCCCATGTGGATGGAATTAACAAAGATAATAAAGTTGATAAAGTTTTAATATATCCCGAAAAGAGCAAATCATTAAATTTAGCCTTTGATGTAACACCTGCTAAATATGTTACTGCATTAATAACAGAAAAGGGAGTTTGTGATGCTTCTTCTGAGGGCTTAAAAAAGTTATTTAATTAATTATCTTAAAGAAGCTGCAATATTTCCACCGTCTACAGTTAGTACTGCTCCAGTTGATTTTTTTGATATCGCAAGATGATAAAAAGCTTTGGCCACATCATCTGCTTTAACTTCGCTTAACAGTAGATTACCACTCATATATTGATCAGTGGTTACTTCTCTTGCTTTTGCTCTTTGTTTAATCATTTTGTCATTTAATAAACCACTTCTAATTCTATCAGCGTTTACACCGTTTGATCTAATACCAAGGTGTCCATAATCAACTGCATATTGTTTACATAAATTTAAAAGAGCAGACTTAGGCAATCCATATGGTCCAAAATTTTTACCAGGATTAACTGATTGCTTAGATATATTAAATAACAAACATCCATTTATATTTTGTTTTTTCATAATTTTTACAGCTTCTGAAGCACAATTTTGATGTGAGAAAAAATTATCTTCAAAACTTTTTCGAAGTATTTCATCATTAACTTCTGCAATTGATCCACCTATAGCAGTGCCTGCATTAGATATTAAAATATCTACACCTCCATATATCTCCAAAATTTTATTAAATGCTTTTTTTACACTTTGTTTGTCAGTTACATCACAGTGGATACAAAGATCACTTATTTTTGTTTGTAAATCATTTATTTTACTTTTATTAATATCAAGCAAAACAACTTCAGCTCCAAATTTTTTAAATAATTTATAGGTTGCTTTACCAATTTCGCCTGTGCTACCAGTGATAACAACAACGTTGCCCTGCAATTCCTTTTTTGCTTTATTTAATTTTGCTTGTTCCAAGGACCAATACTCAACATCAAATAAGTCTTTTTTTGATAAGAATTTATATCTGGATGTTTCCTCAACACTTGAAATTACATTCGCATTAGTTTGAGTTAAATCGCCTGCAATTTTTGCAGCTTTTAAGGTATCTCCTACTGTAAATAAACCAAAATTCTGAATAAGAATTACTCTAGGAGATGTATCAAGCATTACTTTTTTTTCTTTAGTTTTTTTCTTATTGGCTTCAAAATATTTTTTATATTTTTTCCGATATTCTTTGAATTTTTTTTCAGCTAAATTTTTAAATTCATCTAAAGTACAGTTTGCTTTTGGTGATATTACTAAAGGAAATGGTTTAACTCTTATAACATGATCAGGTGTAGCTGTTCCTTCGTTTGAATACCTATTTATATCTTTACCATTAATAAAATAATCTAACTTATTATTTTTTTTAAAATTTAAGATAAATTTGTTATCATTTTTTTCAGATAAAAGACCTCTCAATATAGGAGCTATATCTGCAGTTGAGAAATTAAATTTAGTTTTCTTTATCTGTTTTATTTTTTTCTTTTTTAGTTTGGTTAAAGTTTTTTCAGCATCAGATATATACTTAATCATTAAACTGTAAGCATCTTTTGCATTATCAGCAAACGTAAAAATACCGTGGTTTAATAAAATTAAACAGTTTATATTTGGGTTTTTAGAATAAACTTCATTTATTTTTTGCGCTAATTTAAATCCTGGCATTACATAGGGTACTATTGCAGTTTTTTTACCAAATATTTTTTTTGATAGTATTTCTCCATTTGGTCTATTAGTAATTTTCATAATTGCATCTGAATGAGTGTGATCGACAAATTTAAATGGTAAAAATGCATGTAAAAAAGTTTCAACTGATGGATTAGGCGATTTTGTATCTATCAAATTTTTTTTTTGAAAAGCAACCATGTCATCATCAGAGAGCGTTTTCTTTTTTTTCATAGTAAGCAATGGATTTAATTTAACAGCTGGCAAACCTGCTGGTTCAATTTCAGCCATATCCCATCCGCTCCCTTTTACGCAAAGAACATCGTAATATTTACCATCTATATCTTTGATTTTTGTCTTAACGGATGTATTGCCACCACCATGCAAGACCAATTCTGGATTTCTTCCTAGAAGCCTGGTTGTATAAACTCTTAAAGCCATATCTTCAGAATGACCTAATTTCTTATACTTTTTAATATATTTTTTAGCTTCGTTTTCTGACCAATTGTTTTTCAATGTTTATCCTCGATAAATTATTATAATAGTTTTTTGTTTGAAAGAAGTAAAAAATTTCGTTAGTTAAAAAAGATATATATTAGATTCTTATGGATAAAGTTGGGGAACATATAACACTGGATATAGTTGGAACTAAAAAGGAATATACTCCTGAATTTTATGAAAAGTTAGTTTATAAAATTGCTAAAGCAGCAAAAGTAACAGTTTTAAAAATCTCTAAATATAAATTTGAGCCACAAGGATTTACATTGGTTGCTTTGCTTGCTGAAAGCCACATTAGTTTTCATACTTTCCCAGAAAAAGAAATTGTAAGCTTTGATTTTTTTACATGTGGAAAAGTATCACCAAAAGTTTCTTTAGATATAATAAAAGATGAGATGGAACATACAAATATCATAATTAAAGAATTTAATAGAGATACTATTGATCTTTATCATGACAATTATAGTTCTCCAGGTTTAAAAAAATCATATGTTGTTAATAGAGTTTTAGAAAATTTTAAATCTAAAGTAGGTCAATATATTGAAATACTTGATTTAGAACAATTTGGAAAAGCTTTATTTATTGATAATGAAATACAAGTAGCTGAAAGTGATGAATATTTATATAGCTCAACCTTTGTAAATTCAGGTCTTAATTTAAATTCAAACAAAGAAAAAGCTGCAATTATTGGTGGAGGTGACGGTGGGGTAGCAAGAGAGTGTATTTCACAAAACTTTGGATTTATAGATTGGTATGAATTAGATCCTGAGGTTGTTGATGTATGCGATAAACATTTAAGTAAGATAGGAGAAAAGGCTACAGAAAAAAATTCAGTTAAATGTGTTTGGGGCGATGCATTTGAAAGTATTAAATCAGTCAAAGATAATACCTATGATCAAATTTTTGTTGATCTTAACGATGATCAATTTTGCATAGATTTGGCTGCAAAAAATATGTCATCTTTAGAAAGAATTTTAAAACCTAAAGGTGTAATTACCGCTCAAGTAGGAAGCCAAGACAAAAAACCAAAACAAGTTGAAAATTGGTTAAATGTTTTTAACAAAAATTTTGGAAATACAAAACTTTCAAGAGTTTATATACCAAGTTTCGATTGTTCTTGGAATTTTTCCTCGTCAATAAATCATTAATTTTTCTTTTTAAAACAATAATTTTATGAAATAATATTTAAAATTTTTGGAGGAAAAAAATGAAAAAATTAAAAGTATTAGGACTTGGTATTTTAATATCATCATTTCTAACAATCTCTTCAATTGCAGATCAAATTAAAATAGGAACTGAAGGTGCATATCCGCCTTGGAATTCCAAAGATTCAGCTGGAAATTTGATTGGCTTTGAAGTCGAATTAGCAAATGAACTATGCAAAATTATGAATCATGATTGCACTATTGTTGAGCAAGATTGGGATGGAATGATACCAGCTTTAGTCTCAAGAAAATTTGATGCTATTATGGCTGGAATGTCAATAACTGGTGAAAGAATGAAAACAATAAACTTTTCTCAAGGTTATGCTGATGAAGTTGCATCATTAGCTGTTATGAAAGGATCAAAAAACGAAGGCCTTAAAACAATGTCAGCTATAAATTTATCTGATGTAAGTGCTGATGAACAAGCAACACTAGATGTTTTGACAAAAGCATTTAAAGGTAAAACAATTGGAGTACAAACAGCAACAATTCACCAGAACTTCTTAGAATCTGGTTTAATGGGTAATGTAAAAATAAGAACTTATAAAACTCAAGATGAAGTAAACTTAGATTTATCTGCTGGTAGAATAGATGCAGCACTAGCTGCAGCAGTTGCTTTTACAGATTATGCAGAAAAATCTGGTAAAGGAGTTGTATTAACTGGACCAACATTTGCAGGTGGAGATTTTGGTAATGGTGTTGGCGTAGGTATTAGAAAAGGTGACTCTAAACTTTTAAATGATTTTAATGCAGCAATTGATAAAGCTAGAGATGATGGCATTATCAGTAAGCTTGCTATAAAACATTTTGGTTTTGACGCTTCTATGTAATAAATTATTTATGGGTGGCTATAATTAGCCACCTATATTATGGAACTTCTATATTTTGGTGATAAAGGTTGGGGAGACGAGTTATTCTTTGCAACCTTAATGACAATTGCAGTCTCTATAACCGCAATGATAATTGGCTTTATATTTGCTGCTTTATTTACTCCATTAAAATTATCTAATAATAAATTTCTTAATTCTATTGGTAATGCGTACACTACAGTTATTAGAGGTGTACCAGAACTTCTTGTAATTTATTTATTTTTCTTTGGTGGAAGTGGAGCAATTATGTTTGTTGCTTCAATATTTGGTTATAATGATTACATCGAAATTAATGCTTTTCTAACTGGTTCATTTTCAATAGGGATAATATCGGGAGCATATTCAACTGAAGTATTTAGAGGAGCCCTACAATCAATAGATAAAGGTCAGTTCGAAGCTGCAAAAGTTTTAGGTTTTAATAAATATATTTACTTCTTTAAAATTATTTTGCCTCAAATGCTAAGACTAGCAATTCCAAACTTAAGTAATGTTTGGCAAATTACATTAAAAGATACTTCTCTTATATCTGTAACGGGTTTAGTTGAAATAATGAGACAATCCTATATAGCAGCTGGCTCAACTAGAGATCCATTATTTTTTTACTCATTTGCAGCAGTTCTATACTTAATGCTTACATTTTTAAGTATGCAATTATTAAATAGATTAGAAACAAAATATAGCAAAGGTTATTAATGGATATTGAATTAATGATTAGTAGTTTTCCTAAGTTGTTAAACGCAACTTTGATTACTCTTAAACTATTATCTGTATCTCTAATTCTTGGTCTTTTTATTGGATTAGGTTTTGCAATCCTGAGAATGAATAATAATAAGTTGATTAATAAATTTGCTTACGGATACTCATATATTTTTAGAGGAACACCTCTTTTGGTACAAATCTTCATAATATATTTTGGATTAGGTCAAATTGAATACTTAAGAACAACATTTTTGTGGGTAGTTTTAAAAGAACCATATTGGTGCGCGATAATAGCATTTTCATTAAATACTGGGGCTTATACATCAGAAATATTGAGATCAGCATTTCAAACTATAAAGCCAGGATATTTAGAAGCTGGCAGAAGCCTAGGGATACCTTCTAAAATTATTTTTACAAAAATACAAATTCCTATTGCAATAAAACAATCTTTACCGGCTTATGGTAATGAAATTATTTTAATGCTTAAAGGTACATCCTTGGCAAGCACAGTCACACTTATGGACTTAACTGGTGTTGCTAAATATATAATTTCAACAACATTTAAGCCTGTCGAGGTATTTATTGTGGCAGGAGGTATTTACTTGTTTATGACTTTTATAATTCATAATGTTATTAAATATTTAGAAAAAAAATATGGATTTCAAACATGAAAATAGCTTGCATACAATTATCTAGTGGAGAAAATTATCAAAATAATTTTAAAGATATTATTAAATACGTAAATCAAGCTATAAAAAACAAATCTGATTTGATTATTACACCCGAAACCTCTTCCTTGATGTCCAGTAGTAGAGAAATACTTTTTAGATATTCATTTGAAATGAATAAAGATCCAATATTAAAAGAAATTAAAGAAGTTTCAAAAAAATATAAGAAATGGATTTTACTTGGATCAATTTGTGTTAAGGTTAAAAATAAGCTCAGAAATAGATCGATACTGGTTGGACCGAATGGAAAAATTGTCAAATATTACGACAAAATTAATATGTTTGATGTTAAAATTCCAAATAAAGAGCAACATAAAGAAAGTAAAACTTTTAAAGCAGGAAATAAATTGGTCACGGCTAATTTACCTTGGGGCAAAATAGGTTTTACAATCTGTTTTGATCTGAGATTTCCTGAACTTTATAGGAATTTATCAAAAAAAAATTTAAGTTTTATAGCAGTTCCATCAGCTTTCACAAAGTTTACGGGACAAAAACATTGGTTAACTCTTTTAAGAGCAAGAGCGATTGAAAATTTCTGTTATATTTTTGCACCAGCTCAAACTGGTAAAAATACCCCTAAAAGAGAAACATTTGGTCATACAGCAATTATTTCACCAGACGGAAAAATATTAGCATTAAAAAAATTAGGGAAGGGTGTAATTTATTCAAAAATTAATCCCAAGCTTTCCATGGATTTAAGAAAAATAATACCAAGTCTAATTTAATTTCTACTATCCACAATTAATGTATCTTTAGATCCACCACCTTGAGAGCTATTAACTATTGTACTACCTTTTTTAAGTGCAACTCTAGTCAATCCCCCCGTTGTTACATATGTTGATTTACCTGTCAAAATAAAAGGTCTTAAATCTAAATGCCTTGGTTCAATGTTATCAGGTGTGATTGTAGGAACAGTAGAAAGAATTTCTAATGGTTGTGCAATGTAATTTCTGGGATTTTTTTTTATATTTTTTATCATTTCTTCTTTTTCTGCTTTAGAAGCTTTAGGGCCAATCATAATTCCATAACCTCCTGATGCATTTGATGGTTTTACCACATACTTAGAGATATTATCTATAACGTGATCTCTATTTTTTTTATCTCCACAGAGAAGAGTTTCAACTTGATCAATAATTGGTTGTTCTCCTAAATAGTAAATTATCATTTTATTAACATAAGAATAAACAGCTTTATCATCTGCAACTCCCGTTCCCAAAGCATTTATTATTCCAACATTCCCTTTTCTCCAACATTTGAAAACACCAGGCACACCTAATAAGGATCCTTTAAAAAAAACTTTTGGATCCATAAAATTGTCGTCAATTCTTCTGTATATACAATCTACCTTCAAAGGGCCTTTAACAGTTTTCATGTAAACATGATCGTTTTCAACAAATAAATCTTTACCCTCTACCAATGCTATTCCCATTTGTTCAGCTAGAAATGAGTGTTCAAAATATGCAGAATTATAAATACCAGGTGTTAATAAAACCATGTGTGGGTTATTAGTCTTCTTTGGAATACACTCTGTCATACAATTATATAATTTATTTGCATATTGATGAACTGAGGAAACCTTATATCTTGTAAATAATTCTGGAAAAATATCTCTCATAACCATTCTATTTTCTAGCATATATGAAACTCCAGATGGAACTCTTAGGTTATCTTCCAGAACTAAAAAATCTCCATCAATATTTTTTATAAGATCAATTCCAGATATATTAGACCATGCTTTGTGTTTTGGTGAGAAACCTTCGCATTCTTTTAAATACAAAGGAGAATTAAAAATTAATTCTTTAGGTATTACTTTATCTTTAAATATTTTTTTTGCATTGTAGACGTCATCGATAAATAAATTTAGTGCCTTAACTCTTTGTGCAAGTCCTTTTGCAACCTTTAACCATTGACTTTTTGGTATAATTCTAGGAATGATGTCTAAAGGCCATTTTTTCTCTTCAGCTCTATTGTTTGCAGCATAAACTCTAAAATTTATTCCTCTAGCGCTTATTGTACTTTGACAATTTTTCTCAATCTCTTGTAATTTTTTTTTTCCATATTTTTCAAGTATACCTGCAATAATCTTAGCATGACTTCTCAACTTCTTCTCTTTGCTGATATATCCATCAAAAGTTGACTTTGAGTCATAATTTTTCCAAAAATCAGTCATATTAACTTAATTTTTTTACATAAGAGTTAAATAAGCAAATGATTAAATTCGATATCTGATATGAAATAAATGGGTTTTATTGTAACCACATATAATTTAAATATTTAACTTATTATGACTTATTGTATTGGCATTAAAACAGAGACAGGACTAGTTTTTGCATCAGACTCCAGAACAAATGCTGGATTAGATAATGTAAATATATATTCTAAAATGTTAACGCACGATGTTGGAGATAGAACAATAGTAATTGTTACTTCGGGAAATCTTGGAACTTCTCAAGCAGTTTATAATTCAATAAAAAAAGATTTAAAAAGTGAAACAGGTATTATGAATTTAAATACCTGTAGTGATTTTGATCAAATTGCATCCTACATAGGATCTCTCAATATTGAACATTCATCCCCTCAAGGAATTAACACTGATAGCGTTTTACTAGGTTCAACTTTTATTGTAGGTGGTCAAATAAAAGACCAACCACCGGAATTATATTTAGTTTACCCCCAAGGTAATTATATTCGTCCAGCAGATAGCAAACCATATTTAGTTATAGGTGAAGTAAAATATGGAAAACCCATTTTAGATAGAGTAATCACACCAAAAGTTTCAATTGGAGATGCATCGAGATGTGCACTGATATCAATGGACTCTACATTAAAAAGCGATTTAACTGTTGGTCCACCAATAGATTTTGCTGTGATAAAAAAAGATGAAATCAAAATAGCATCTCTTAAATGTTTAAATATGAATGACCCTGAGTTTTCTAAAGTTTGTAATCAATGGTCACAAGGTATTTTCAAGATATTTGACTCTTTTCAAAGGTTTGACTGGGAATAAAGTTAATATTTTGTGTATTCTTTAATTTCTTTAATTTTAGAACCACTTTTATTATTTATTTCTAATTTCAATTTTGCCCTTTCATCATTTAGGAAGTGAACATCTCTTGATAATTTAATAAATTTTTCACCAAAATCAGAATTTTTTTCACATAATCTTTTATCATCTTCTATTACCCAAAGCTTTGAATTAATTTCTTTTAGTGAATTATATAAACTTTCAATTTCACTGTAATTTTTAATATTTGTATTTAATTGATCTTTTAAAATTTTATATTCATCATTTATAAAGTTTAGTTTCTCAGGATCTTTAATTTTTTCAGATTTAATTTCTAAAATTGAAATTTTATCCAGTAATTCTCCAACTGATACTTCTACTAAAATTTTATTCATATAAATTGATATTATGTTAAGTTGTTAAAAATATGTCTAATATACTTATTATAAAACATGGATCTTTAGGTGATATAGCGCAAGCAAGTGGTGCAATTCAAGATATATCTGATAATCATCCAAATGATGATCTTTATATACTATCAACCAAACCTTATTATGATTTATTAAAAAAAAATCCATATATAACTGATGTCATTTTAGATAAAAGACTCTCTAGGTTTAACTTAATTTATTTATATTTATTAATGAGAAAGATAAAAAAATATAAATTTATTAAAGTTTACGACCTTCAAAATTCTAAAAGAACTAGTTTTTATAAAAATGTTCTATTTCCAAAAGCAACATCAGATATTTGGTCATCAACAGAAACAACACTTCCTGAAGGAACTAGTAAGATTGATTTTGATAAAGACACTGTACTAAACCGCTTTGAACACCAATTAAATGTTTCTGGAATTAAAACTAATCACGTAACTAAACCAGACTTTACTTGGAGCTGTGAGGATATTTCAGAAATCAAAAAAAAATATAATTTAAACAAATATTTAATTTTATTCCCCTTTTCATCATCTCATTTAACTATAAAAAGATGGCCATATTACAATGAATTGATAAAAAAAATTAAATCTGCTTTTGGAGATGAAATCCAAATTTTAATTGCTCCCGGCCCTAATGAAATCAAATTAGCTAATGATATTGATGCTAATATTATTTTAGATAATGATAAAGCGCTCAACATTTCTCAACTTTCATCATTAATAAAAGAAAGTTATTTTGTTATATCTAATGATACTGGGCCAGCACATATGGCGGCTCATTTAAATGTAAAAGGATTAGTTTTATTTGGATCGCATACTACTGCAAAAAAAGTTAGTATTGAAAGAGAACATTTTAAAGCAATCCAAGTTTCAGATTTGTCTAAACTTTCAGCGGATAAAGTATTTCAAAGAATGCAAGAAGCTATTAATTAGTTTTTCTAAATTTTGACAATAAAAAAGGCAAAAATAAAACTATTATAAAAATTCTTAAAAAATGATGGTAGCTCACAAATATTGGATCTATGTTATAAGCAACACTAATAACAACCATTTCATGAATTCCTCCAGGTGCAAAACTTAAAAAAGTTGGAATAAATTCAAAACCTATATAAGTGAGCAAATAAGCAGTTATCATTGCAACAATTACCAAAATTGAACTAACTATTATTCCATGAAATATAAAAAATAATAACTCTTTAATTTTTAATCCGTTTAATCTGGTACCTAAAGCAGTGCCTAGAAATATAAATGCAATATTTATAAATGCATCTGGAAATCTGGCATTAATTATTTCAAAAGTATAAAAAGCACCAGATAAAGCCATTGCACCAACCAAAGTAGGTGATGGAATTTTATAATTTTTTAAGATGTTTGCAAAAATGAAACAAATTATTAACAGAAATAATATTTCTAAAAAATATCTTTCGTTATAGATATTTTCATAGTTATAACCTGTCATTTCCGAGAAGCCTAAATTATTAATAAAAAAAATAGGCACAAAACTTACAATAAATATCACTCTTGTAGCTTGAGGAATCAAAACACCCTTATCGTTTTTTGATTTACCAAATTCTAATAATGCTGCAGATATTGGAACAAATGCGCCCGGAAGAGCTGCTAAAACTGAAATGAATTTACTAAATTTACAAACTTTAAAAAAATAATAACCAGCAAAAATAGTGCTGACTATTGTGCAGATTAACATCGCTAATGACGAAAAAACCCATAAATGAATTTTATACAATAATGTTACATTTAAAGTTCCACCAAGAATTATACCAACAATTAAAAATATAGGATTTAATAATTTAGTTGGAAAAACTATTTTAAAATTTGTAAATGCGAAACATAAATTTAAACCTAGAGATCCTAATAACCAGGGCAAAGGTAGATTAATTAAAGTACCTAAGTATCCACCAACAAGTCCTATAAATAGAGCTTTATAACTACCTACTAAAGCTAAAATATATTCCTTTATATTTTTGGAAAAATTATATTTGAGCATTGACTAAAATTTATAACTTATGTTTAATGATGTTTTCATAAATATAATAAGAGAGGAAATAATGAAACTAATTAAAACTTTTATTTCAGTTTTATTCTCTGCTTTTCTTCTATTTTCATCAACAAGTTCATTTGCAGTTGAAAAATTACATTTTTTAATTGGCGGTGGTGCTGGTGGTGGTTGGGATGGAACTGCTAGAGGTACTGGAGAAGCATTAACAAAAGCTGGTTTTTTGAAAAGTGCATCATTTGAAAACATGTCAGGTGGTGGAGGTGGTAAGGCTTTGGCTTACCTAATCAATAACGCTCCGAAAGATACAGTTTTAGTTCAGTCAACACCATTGGTGTTAAGATCTATTACAAGACACAAGGGTTATGTAAAAGGTACTGGCACTTTATCTTATAAAGATGTTAAACCAATTGCAGGTGTAATTGGAGATTATGGTGCAATAGTTGTTGCAAAAAATTCACCTATCAAAAATTTCAAAGATGCAGTTGATCAATATCAAAAAGATCCAAAGTCAATTAAAATGGCTGGAGGATCTGTAAGAGGAAGCATGGACCACTTAATTGGTGCGTTAGCTTTCCAAGCAGCTGGAGCAAATCCAAACGATGTGATTTATGTTCCATATGATGCTGGTGGAAAAGCGCTTGCTGGACTTTTATCTGGAGAAACTCAAATACTTTCAACGGGTTTAGGTGAAGTAATGGGTGCTAGAGATCAAGTGAGAATAATTGGTATCACAGCTCCTGAAAGAGTAGGTGATGCACCAGAAGCTCCAACACTAAAAGAGCAAGGATATGATGTTCAGTTTGTTAACTGGAGAGGTTTCTTTGCACCAAAAAGCATGAGTATGAGTGACTATAACAAAATCTCTAAAATGCTTGGTGATGTTCAAAAGACACCAGAGTGGGAAGCTGTTAGAAAAAGAAATGCATGGGTAAATATTTATAACCCAGGTTCTAAATTTGATGCGTTCTTGGAAAAACAAACAGTTGAAATGACAGCTCTGATGAAAAAACTTGGAGTAATATAATTTTTATAGATTATTAAAGAATGTAAAGCAGTGAGAATAAGTCCTACAAAATTTATCTCACTGCTTTTTTTAGTTTTATCAGTATTTTATTTATACACGGCTTACAACATTCAAGTATTTGCATTCGATGAGAGTGCACCATTCAATGCTAGGACTTTTCCAATATATTTAGGTTGGGCAGGAATAATTTTATCGAGTTTAAAAATAGTTTTACCTGAGAAAGTTACTACAGAGGTAAATCACAAACACTTAGATTATAAAAGTATAATTTATCTAATAATTATCTCTCTAATATATGCAGCTGTAATTTTGAAAATTGGATATTTTATATCAACTTCTTTATTTCTTTTTGCATCTTACTATTTCTTAGGTGAAAGAAGATGGGGGTTAATGTTTATTTTATCTTTCCCATTTGTTGCTGCATTTATGTATTTGTTACATGGTTTATTAAACATTTACCTACGTGATCCGTTTTTAAAATATATTGGAGTTATGGGATGATCGAAGGAATACTAATTGGTTTATCAACTGCGCTATCATTAACGAATATTTTAATGGTGATGGTTGGATGTTTTGCAGGAACAATAATTGGAATGTTACCAGGACTTGGTCCAATGACTGCAATTGCATTAATGATACCAATTACTTATGGCTTTGATCCATCTACGGGTTTGATTTTGATGGCAGGTGTTTACTACGGTGCAGTATTTGGAGGATCTACATCCTCAATTTTGTTAAATGCACCTGGAATACCAGGAACTGTTGCTACTGCATTTGACGGCTATCCAATGGCGCAACAAGGTAAAGCTGGTAAAGCTTTGGCAATCGCTGCTTATAGTTCATTTGCAGGTGGAACAATTTCTGCAATATTTTTATTAGTTGCAGCCCCTAGTTTGTCAAAAGTAAGTTTAGCTTTTAGATCACCTGATTATTTTGCACTAATGATTTTAGGTTTAACTGCAATTTCTGCATTCTCATCTAAAGGACAGTTTTTAAAAGCAATGATGATGGTAGTTTTAGGATTAATGCTAGCAACAGTTGGTCAGGACTCATTGTCAGATATTACAAGGTTCACATTTAACAATATGAATTTAACTGATGGAATAAGCTTTGTATTAATTGTCATGGCTACATTTGCAATGAGTGAAGCTCTAACAATTATTTTTAGAGGAAAGGATCCAAACAGAGCTGCAAAACAAATCTCATTAACAGAATTAGGTTCAATTAAAGTAAATAAAGAAGAAACGATTAAAATGGCTAAAACAATACCTAGGTCCTCAATACTTGGTTTCTTAATTGGTGTTTTACCTGGTGCAGGCGCAACAATTGCATCTTTCTTAGCATATGGAATGGAAAGAAATTATGTAAACGAAGAAGAAAAACAAAAGTTTGGAAAAGGTAGCGTTCATGGTTTATCAGCACCAGAGACAGCAAATAATGCGGCTTGCTCTGGTTCTTTTGTTCCGTTACTAACATTAGGAATTCCTGGAAGTGGAACAACTGCTGTAATGCTCGGAGCTCTTTTAGGATTTGGTATTCAGCCTGGACCAAGACTTTATCAAACAAACCCTGAAATTTTTTGGTCGGTTATTATGTCAATGTACATTGGTATGGTTGTACTTTTAATTTTAAATTTGCCATTAATTCCCTATATCGCTAGAATTTTAGCGGTACCTAGAAATTACTTAATTCCATTAATTTTATTTTTCTCAGTGACAGGAATTTATTTAATGTCATTTAATAATTTTGATATTTTCTTAATGATAGGTATTGCAGTGGTTGCAACTTTTTTAAGGCTCTATGATTTTCCTATGCCACCTTTAATATTGGCTTTTGTTCTCGGGGGACTAATGGAGGAAACATTGAGAAGATCACTATTAATAAGTGATGGTTCACCTAATTTCTTGTGGGACAGACCTATAACATTGATTATCTTAATTATAACTGTTGTGATTGTCTTTTGGCAGATATTTTCAACATTTAGAAAAAAAACTTAACTAATATAAATTTTGTCTGAAAGACCATAAATTAGTACAGCACTTAAAATTGTTAGAGCCGCAGAAGCTACTACACCTTCGCTATTTGTTTTCTCATTATGACCTAATTTATTAATGTATATTGTATAAACACCAACTACAAAATACATTAGGTTTTGAACAAATATTAAATTAAAGAAACCCCAAGTTCCATTTACCCCACCATCTCTAACAAACATTATGTATATGGCCATTAATATAGAGCCTATAAATGCTGCTCCAAAAAATCTTACCATTACCGCAGCACTATGATCTATTTTATATTGATCCATAAATGCTTTAGTCCCAACAACGGTTCTAAAAGCATAAACTGCATAAACCAAAAAATGAACAATAAAAATAATTAAATAAACTATTCCATTAAATTTTTCAATCATATGATAATTTTATAAGATTCGTTTATAGTTTTCAATTATCTTATCCCAAAGAAAATTTTCTGAATGAGTTTTGCACTCTTTTCCAAACTCAATATATTTATTACCTACAAATAAATTATCTATACTTGAATAAATTTCGTCTAGATTATTGCCATCGCAAATTAATCCCGTTTTATTATGAACAATTGCATCAGAAGCACCACCATCTTTACCACCTATAGATGGAATCCCATATTGTGCAGCCTCAATAAAAGAAATCCCAAAGCCCTCAACTGAAGTTTTGTGAATTATTGATGGCATTATAAAAATATTTGATTTTGCAATTAATGCATTTTTTAATTCATTAGAAATATCACTTAAAAAAACTACATACTTATCTAGCTTTAGCTCTATTACTAATTTTTTCAAATTTTCTTCTTCATCTCCGTATCCTATACAAGTGTAAGTAATATCAGGATATTTCTCTTTTAAATTCCTAATAGCCATTATAACTTTTTCGTGATTTTTTCTTTTGTCAAATCTAGAAACAGTAATTAACCTTTGTTTTTTTCCTTTTAGCATTTCTTCTGCTTGTTTAAGGTCATCTTTTGGAATTTCTTCAACAGGATCTACACCTGGATTTATGACTATTAGTTTTTTTTCATCAACTCCTAGATTAACTGCTAAATTTTTCGTAAAATTTGAGTTTGCTACCACATGATCAACATTATTTAAAACTTCTAAAACTTTTTTGTTTAGTCTAGATCCTTTAGGGTGATTAATTTCTTTAGAATGAATTAAACATATTTTCTTTTTTGAGGATTTTATAAGCTCTAAACTTTTCCAGTGATCTGCAATAATGCAATTTACATTTTTATTTTCATTTAAATATTCATTTATTAGTAGAGATTTTCTGTATTTTCTTAATAATTTAACTCCACTAACTCTTTCAATTGTAAATGAAACTTTCTCATCAAATTTTTTATGATCTTCGTGGTAATCTGCAAAAACTTTAACCATATCTAACTTTGATAAAGATCTTGCTAATCCCCACATTAGATTTTGCATACCACCAACGTCGGGTGGAAAAGTTCTAGTTATTATTAAATACATTAATTAGATGACCACTTAATACCGCAACCCATACTTGGGAATTGTTCTTCAGGACCTTTACCTGTTTCTGAAACTTGTTTCATAGCAATAAATAAATCACTATCTCCAGATCTCACAGGTTTTAATTCTCTTAATTCTCTAATTCTTCCTCTATATTGAAGACCAAAATCTTTATCATAACCAAAAAAATCTGGAGTACACACAGCATCATATTTTCTTGCAATGTCTTGGGTTTCATCAATTAGATAAGGAAAATTAAATTTATGTTTAATTGCAAATTCAATCATATTTTCAAATGAGTCCTCTGGATAATTAATTGGATCATTAGAGCATATTGCAACTGAATTTATTCCTAAATCATTAAGCTTAGTACAGTCCTCCACCACATCTCTAATAATTGCTTTTACATATGGACAGTGATTACAAATAAACATTATCAAAGTACCATTTTCACCTTTGATATCATTTAAAGATATTAATTTGTTCTCTGTAGATTTTAATTCAAAGTTTTCTGCTTTTTTTCCGAAATCACATACTGGTGTTTTAATAGGCATAATGTAATAATATATAAATTATGTTTTACGATTTGGAAGATAAAAAACCAAAAAACTCTGGCGAAAATTGGGTAGCGCCAAATGCAACTATTATTGGAGATGTCACATTAGAAAAAAACTCCAGTGTTTGGTTTAATGCTGTAATTAGAGGAGATAATGAAAACATTCATGTTGGAGAAGGTTCTAATGTTCAAGATGGGAGCGTTTTGCATACTGACCCAGGTTGTCCATTAAGAATTGGGAAGGACGTCACTATCGGTCATATCGTTATGCTTCATGGATGTACGATTGGCGATAATAGTTTAATAGGTATTGGAGCTGTAATTTTAAATAATGCGAAAATTGGCAAAAACTGCATCATAGGTGCAAAAGCATTAATAACTGAAAACAAAGAAATACCAGATAACTCATTAGTAGTTGGAGCACCAGGAAGAGTGGTAAGAAAACTTACTGATGATGAGATAGGTAAAATTACTGAGAACGCAAAACATTACCAAGATAATTGGAAAAGATACGTAAAAACAGTTTTTTAATATGCCAGCAGGGTATGTAATTGCACAATTAAGAGTAACTAATCCAGAAAATTATAAGGAGTACATTGAAAAAGTTAATCCAATTGTAAAAAAATTTGATGGAGAATTTTTAGTTAGAAATGGTGAATATCAAATATTTGATGGTGAAACTAAATTTCCAAGAATAATAGTTTTAAAATTTCCAAGTTATGAGAGAGCGCTAGAGTGGTATAATTCAGAGGAATATAAACCTATCAAACAGATTAGACTCGATAATTCTGAAGGGACCAATATAATAATAAGAGGGTTATGAAAAAAATTTTATTAGCATTATTAATTACTTTATTTAGTTCATCATTATTTGCATCAGATGAAAAACCGGGAAGATTTTTTGAGGATCAACCAGATGTAACTGATGATTATCAAATTCATTTCATATACATGCTGACAGCCAGTGATAAAGATCGTGAGCTAGATATAAATGGTAAAATTGAAGAATACGCTAACAAAATGAACGCTCTTGTTGAAAAGTTTAGTAAAAAAACAAAAGGATCTTCAGGTGTAAAAAAATATAAATACGATTATCGAAAAGATGGAAAATTAGATGTTACCTTTATAAGGTTAGATAAAAAAAGAAAAGAACTTCATAAACATATAAATAACAATTATCGTGCTTACCTCTGGTTAAATGGATTTAATAATCCAAAAAAAGTTTATTTTACCTTTGCTGATGTAACGAGTGTTGATGGTGGAGAAGGTGGTGTTGGAATGGCATCAATGTTTCTTAAAAATAAACATAATAAAAATATAAATAATATGGTTAAAACAGCTCTTCATGAAGTGCATCATGCGATGGGGGGAGGTTTTGCTTGTGTCCCAGGTATGAATAAAAAAGCTCATTTTTCAAGCGGCCAAGATACTGATGCAAAACATATGTTTTTTGGAAAAGCTTATGTTCATGATGTTGAAGGTTGTCCAAAAGGAGAGGATACTGTTTATTTAACTCCAACATCAAAAGATCCTTACGATCCTTTTAAGCTAATATGTCTAAATGAATGGGGAAAATATAATCATAAAAAACTTGTTAAACTTAGAGAAAAACAATTGAGCGATCTTAAAAAAGGTAAGTGGAACTACAGGAGTGGTGGATCTGGATGTAAGTTTACTTATTGGGACAGAAACGGCACTGGGGTTATGAAATTATTTAATAACGAACAAGCTAATAGAGAGTATAATAGAGATCCAAAAGGTCATTAAATAATCTAATCTCTTAATGTTAATATTTTAAAAGATAATTTTAATTTAGGGAATTTTTTACTTAAAGTTAACTTAATTTTTTTAAAAGAATCCTTGTGAATTTTCTTTTCAATAGTTGAATTAAATATTTTCTTTCCATTTACTATTTTAGCTGCACCACAATCTTCGTGATTAATTACTATTAATTTACTTATATTATGCAACTTTATTGAAGTTGATAAATTATCCAAAAATGTTGATTGCCATTTTTTAAATTTTTTAGAAGTTACACCAATGGCTGCTCCAGCTATAGTAAATGAGCTATATTTTCCAGTTAATTTCTTTTTTTTTAAATAATTAAAAACTTTTGGCTGAAACCTTGGATCCATACATGACAAAACCATAGCTTCATATTTTTTCATTAAGGTACCAACCAAGTATCTTTACTATTATCAATGTCAAATCTAGCTCTTCTATGACCTTTTGCAGCTAAATATAACCACTCAATAGATTTAATTTTACACTGTATAACAGTAAAGTTTTTATATCCTTCTTCGCTTTGTTCTTTTGTGTAATCAAAATTATCTAACTCAGGTTTTAAACCAGATGTTGGAATATCAGACTCTGTACCTGGTCCATTATCTACTAAGTAACATTTTCGACTAATATGTTGAGTTTTCTCCCAAGATTGTTTTGTTATATCATTATTGTGATTTATAATTGCTTCAACTTTTAATCTAACCTGTATTTTTTCATCTTTATCGTAAAATAACATCGATGAATTTGGGTTTTTTTCTAATATTTTAATTTTATCAGATCTAATATCACTGTGGAATTGTACTATATTATTTTGTTCATCTGATTTTCTAAGAACAACAATTCTACTTTCAATATTGTCTTCATTTCCACATGAAAATACAGGTATTCTAAAAGAAGACGATCTATTAGTAACAGCATCAGTTAACATTAGCCAAATTTTCTTTTTTATTTCGGAAAAATCCTCGTAGTAGGGAACAGTGGTAGACACAATTACTTTTTCTTTTTTAATCTAGCTATTAAACTTGAGCTATCCCAACGGTTTCCACCCATTTTTTGAACTTCAGCATAATAACCGTCAACAATTTCAGTTACTGGTACGGGTGAACCATTTCTTTTTGCTTCTTCAATACAAATTTTTAAATCTTTTCTCATCCAATCCACAGCAAACCCATAATCAAATTTATCTGCCACCATAGTTTTATATCTATTTTCCATTTGCCATGACTGAGCTGCACCTTTTGAAATAGTTTCCATAACTTTATCCATATCTAAACCTGCATTAATTCCAAAATTTACTGCTTCAGATAAACCTTGAACTAAACCACCAATACACATTTGATTAACCATCTTAGTTAATTGTCCACTACCTGATGGTCCGATTAAAGTTACTTTTTTACTATAACAATCAATTATTGGCTCTGCTTTTTTAAAATCATTTTCATCGCCACCAACCATGACAGTTAATATCCCACCCTCGGCACCTGATTGTCCTCCAGATATAGGAGCATCTAAAAAACCAAATCCTTTATCTTTTGCGGCTTTATAAAGTTCTCTAGAAATTTCAGCAGACACTGTTGAATTATCTATATATACGCATCCCTGTTTAGCATTATGAAATAACCCATTATCACCTAAAGAGACTTGTCTTAAATCGTCATCATTCCCAACACAAGTAAAAATAAAATCAGCATCTTTAGCAGCATCAGATGGTGTATCAGCCATATTACCTTTGTATTCACCAATCCATTTTTCTGCTTTTGATTTTGTTCTGTTAAAAACAGTTACATTATGTCCTGCTTTTGATATATATCCTGCCATTGGATAACCCATTACACCAAGACCTATGAAAGCAACTTTAGAAGTCATATTTTTTTATGTTTAAAAATTTAAGTTTAAAAGTAATTGTATTTGGATTTATATTTACATTTTTTTCAAGCTTTGGACAGAGTTTTTTTCTTGGAATATTCAATACAAGTATAAGAGAGACTCTCTCGATAACTCATGGACAATTTGGCTCAATATATGCATCAGCAACATTGTGCAGTAGTTTATTACTTATTTGGGTTGGAAAGAAAATTGATGATATAAATATTTTCCGATTTGCAATCTATGTAACATTACTTTTATCATTTTCTTGTTTTTTCTTTTCAAAAATTTCATCTATAGTTTTTTTATTCATAGCAATTTTCTTAATGAGATTTTCAGGACAGGGAATGATGTCTCATACTGCAACAACAACTGTTTCAAGATATTTTACAAAATCTAGGGGTAGGGCATTAAGTATTTGTTGGTTTGGGTTATCTAGTGCTGAATTTATTTTACCTGTTTTAATGGTATTTTTGTTGTCATTAACAACTTGGCAAAATATTTGGTCAGTAATTGCTTTATTAATTTTAGTATTTTTGCCGATTGCATCATTTTTTTTAGTTCGAACTGTTAAACTTGATACGAGAGAAAGCACTGAAGGTGAAGAATTTAAAGAGGAAAATATTAAGCAATGGAAAAGAATTGAAGTAATAAAAGATTATAAATTTTATATAGTAAGCATGAATATGCTAGCCATGCCTTGGATTGCAACTGGTGTATTTGTTTATCAGTCATTTATTACTGAATCAAAAAACTGGGGACCATTTGTAATTGCGCAGTCTTTTATGTCTTATTCGGTATTTTCAGTGATTACACTTTTAATATCAGGTTTTTTAATTGATAAATTCACAAGTCGAAGACTTTTAATTTTTATGAATATTCCTTTATTTCTTTCGACTTTTGTAATTATTTATTTTGATGCACAATTTACTGCATTTATATTTTTAGGTTTAATTGGAATATCAAATGGATTGGCAAACGTTTTGGGATCTTCTACTTGGGCCGAGGTTTATGGTGTAAAGCATATTGGATCTATTAAAGCTTTGACCACTGCACTTATGGTTTTTTCAACAGCTTTTGGAACAGCTCTTTTTGGAATTTTAATTGATATTGGATTTTCAATTGAGAATATTGCTATAATATCTGCACTTTATATACTTATTTCTTTTATCCTTCTTTTTTTAGTTAGAAAAAAATTAAATCCAATTTTATTGTAAAAATACTTGATTTTATTGATCTTGGAGTATATTTAATCGCCCATGGCAAGAGTTACCGTTGAAGACTGTATAGATAAAGTAGATAGCCCTTATGAATTAGTTTTGGTTGCTAAAGAAAGAGCCACTCAACTTAATGCGGGAATTGAACCTACATTAGATAGAGATAATGATAAGCACACAGTTATTGCTTTAAGAGAAATAGCTGAAGAAACAATTAAAGTTCCAGATTTAACAGAAGCTGCAGTTTACAAACTTAGAAAACATGTAGAACAAATAGATGATACTGCTGAAGAAGATGAAGATATTGGAGATGATTTTGAGAATCAATATAAAGGTGAAATTTCAAAAAGCGGTGTACCAATTCTTCCATCGAAAAGAGCTAGAAAAATTCCAGAAAAAATTCAAGTTTCAAAAGAAGATCTTGCTGAACTATCACCAACTGCTCAACCGGATGTTAATTTAGAAGCTCCAAGTGATGCTGAAGAAAGTCATGATGTTTCTCTAGATCAGGTTTCAGAAGCAGAAGAACAAGTCTCTGATAACGTAAGTGACGAAGAAAATAATTCTTAATTAAGAAAACTCTTTTAATATTTGTTCCCTGTGTTCATCAAGATCAGGAATGTCCCCTCTAGTACTTTTATCTTCGTATGAAGACATTTTTATAGGATTGCCTGCTAATCTAAAATCACCAACTACTTTATGATAGGCTTTAACAATCATGTTTCTTGCTTCGACTTGAGGATTTTCAACCGCTTCTTTAATATTAAATATCGGTCCACAAGGTATCTTTAATTTTTCCATTTCACTTACCCATTCAGAAGTATTTTTTGAAGAAAGTTTATCTTCAAAGATTGACTTTAGTTCATTCATATTTTCACATCTGAGTGAATTGGTATTAAATCTTGTATCACTGACCATTTCAGGTATTCCTAATACTTCACAAAGTTTTTCATATAATTTATCGTTACCTGCAGCAATGATTATATAACTATCTTTTGTTTTAAATGCCTCAAAAGGAGCGATTGATGGATGTCTAGATCCCATCGGTTTAGGAATTTCATTTTTAGATAAATATCTTGCAATTGCATTTTCTAAAATCGCAATCTGGCAGTCTAACATTGAAACATCTATAAACATTCCTTTACCTGTTTTTTGTCTATCATACAAAGCTGCATTAATTCCGATTGCAGTAAAAAGGCCTGCTGTAATATCACCAATTGATGTTCCAACTCTTGTTGGTTCACTATTTGGATGACCTGTAACACTCATCAGTCCACCCATTCCCTGAACGACCATGTCATAAGCCGGTAATTCTTTTAAAGGTCCAGTTTGACCAAAACCAGATGCAGATGCATATATTAATTTTGGATATTTTTTGCTTACATCTTTCCAACCATATCCCCATTTTTCTAAAGTACCTGGTTTAAAATTTTCTACTAAAATATCTGCTTTTGCTAAAATTTTATCAAAGATTTTTTTATCATCCTCATTTTTTAAATTAAGAGCAATACTTTCTTTTCCTCTATTAAGTGACATAAAATATGCTGAATAGTCTTTTACAAAAGGTCCAAACTTTCTTGAATCATCACCAATTTCTGGTGCTTCTACTTTAATTACACGTGCACCGAGATCAGATAAAATCATTGTACAATATGGACCTACTAAAACCCTAGTAAGATCAACAACTAATAAATTTTTTAAAGGACCATCCATAATAAGTACGTCATTTCCTTATATTGACTCTTCTGCTCAAGTTCAATTTAATATCATCATTATAAATAAAAAGGGGAAAACTATGTTAAGAAAAATAACATTATATTTGTCTTCAATAATTATAGCTTTTTCAATAGTAGGATCTGCATACGCAGTTACATTAAAAGCAAGTCACCAATGGCCAGGTACACCAAGAGCTGATGGCTCTTTTGACCCACGTCATGAAATGGTTCAAATTATTGCTGATGAAGTAAAAAAAGCAAACGTTGATTTAGAAATTAGAATTTATCCAGCTAAGTCACTTTATAAGCCAAAAGAACAGTGGAAACCTATGACTACAGGTCAATTAGATATTTCTGCTTTCCCATTAGCTTATGCATCAAAATTCCATCCTGAGTTTGATGCTACATTAATGCCAGGAACTGTAAAAAATCATGAGCATGCATTGAGATTTAATAAAGGTCCAATGATGACTGAGATTAAAAAAATAATCAGTGATGCTGGTGTTGTAGTTCTATCTGATGCATGGTTAGGTGGTGGTTTTGCATCAAAAACTAAATGTATCAAAAATCCAAGTGATGCTAAAGGACAAGTGATGAGAGCTGCAGGAAAAGCTTTCAACCAAATGTTAGAAGCTGCTGGTGCAGGTATTCAAAGTATGCCATCATCTGAAATTTATACTGGATTACAAACTGGTGTATTAACAGGTGCAAATACTAGTTCAGGAAGTTTTGTGAGTTACAAAATATATGAACAAGTAAAATGTGCTACTCCTCCAGGAAAATTTGGTTTATGGTTTATGTATGAGCCAATTTTAATGTCTAAGAAAAGCTACAATGCTTTAAATTCTAGCCAACAAGTGGCTTTGATGAAAGCAGGAAAAGTTGCTGAGAAATATATGACAGCTCAAGTAGAAAACTTAGATAAAAAGTTTGAGGAAGCATACAAAGCTGCAGGTGTTAAATTAGTGTATATGGATGCTGATGATCATGCTGCATGGGTTGATATTGCAATAAAATCATCTCATAAAGCTTTTGCTGAAAAAGTTCCAGGTGGCGATAAGCTAATGGAAATGGCTTTAGCAGTTAAATAAAATAATATATAAAGAACCCCTATTTATTCTCTGTAAGTAGGGGTTTTTTTATGAAAGAAAAATACTTAAAATTCTGTGATTATGTTGCAAGAGCTTGTGGGGCTTTTGCAGTTCTAGCTTTACTGTTATCAATTCTTGTAATTGTAGAATTAGTTTTTGAAAGATACTTTTTTCAAAGAGCAATAACATGGCAAACTGAGCTAGTTACAATGCTTCTAGTTGCTTCAACATTTATTGGAAGTGCATATGTTTTAAGTGAGAAAGCTCATGTGAGTATGGAGTGGATTTATGATTTCTTATCAAAAAAAAATATATTAAGACTTAAAATTTTTACCTCATTAGTCAGTTTATTATTCTTCTTAATTTTATTCTATTTTGGTTTTTTAATGGTTGAGGAAGCGTTTACTAAAAATTACTCAACAGGAACGGTTTGGGATCCTCCATTGTGGGTTCCATATTCTTCAATGATGATAGGTGCTGCATTAATGATTTTGCAATATATAGCAGAAATTATTAAGCTTACAGACGAAAAGGATACTAACTAATGGATCCATTAATAATTGCAATAATCGTTGCTGTTTTTACTTTGATAGTTTTATTTTCAGGAATACCAATTGCTTTTGGTTTAAGCTTTGTATCAATAGCTCTTTTAGTTGCCTTCGAAGGTTTCCAAATGCTAGATGTTTTTGCTGAAACTTTCTATGCGGGATTAAATTCGTTTGTCCTACTTTCAATACCAATGTTTATATTAATGGGGATGGCAGTTGCTAATTCCCCAGCAGGAAAAGATTTATATACAGGATTGGACAGATGGTTATGGAGGGTACCTGGAGGTTTGGTTATTTCTAATATAGGAGCTTGCTCAATTTTTGCTGCATTAAGTGGATCAAGTCCTGCAACCTGTGCTGCAATTGGCACTATGGGAATTCCTGAAATGAGAAAAAGAGGATACTCAGATCAAATTGCAACAGGAACCATAGCAGCCGGCGGAACTTTAGGAGTATTAATTCCTCCAAGTATTGTTTTAATTGTTTATGGAATTGCAACTGGAACATCTATTGGAAGATTATTTTTAAGCGGATTGATACCAGGATTTATGCTTGCAGGTATGTTCGCTATCTGGGCACTGATACACAGTTACTTTATTGATAAAGACTCTGCTAAAGCTCTAAAGAATAGAACACCTCCAACTTTCAAAGAAAAAATTGAAGTTCTGCCAAGGATACTTCCTTTCTTAGCAATCATTGCTGGTGTTTTATATGTTTTATATGGTGGTGTTGCTACTCCATCAGAAGCTTCAGGAGTTGGAGCTTTTTTAGTATTTGTTTTGATTGCTGTTGTCTACAAAATTTATCAGCCAAAAAAAATATGGAACATTGTTAAAGTTTCCATGAAAGAAAGTGTGATGATAATGTTTATCATTGCAGCCTCTTATCTTTTTGCTTTCACATTATCACAACTTTATGTAACTCAATCCTTAGCTCAAAGCATGGTGGAGATGAGCTCTAATAAATGGGTAGTATTTATTTTAATAAATATATTTCTGTTGATTGCAGGTTTCTTTTTACCTCCAGTAGCTGTTATTGTTATGACTTCAGCAATATTATTGCCAGTTATAACTCAACTGGGATTTGATCCGTACTGGTTTGCAATTGTATTTACAATTAACATGGAAATTGGTCTCATTACCCCACCCGTTGGATTAAACCTTTATATAATTAAGGGTATTACACCTGATGTAAGTTTGTCAGAAATTTTAAAGGGATCTATACCATTTATGATAATTATGGCTTTAGCTATACTTATTTTGTGTATTTTTCCTGAGATTGTGACTTGGTTACCTGACAAAATAATGGGTAAAAGTTTAGGTTTTTAATATATAAAAAACACCATGTTAAATATAAAAAGAATATTCGAGACGATTGCTGATGCTGGTCAAAAAATTTTAGAGAAAAAATCATTAAAAAAATTCTCTAAAAAAAGAGATTTAATTGAGCTATGTGATGATCTGTTATCATCTAAAGGAGCAGCATTTGGAATCACATTAGCAAGGGATATTCTTTTCAGATATCATAATTTATCTCATGAAGATAAATTAAAATTCTTACTTCAGGTAAATGAAAAATATAAACCTGATACAGCAAATATTGACAATGCCATTAAAGATTATACAGAAAATAAAAATAGTAGATCAATTTTAAATTTATCAAGAATTACATCAGGAACTAGAAAAGAATTGTTTGTTAGATTAAATATGGCTCCAAATGGAACGGCAGAGATTGTTTCTTTAAGAGAAGATCTACAAATGTTTTTAATTAAAAATCCTGAATTAAAAGAATTAGATTATGATTTGATAGATATATTTAAAAATTGGTTCAATCCTGGATTTTTAAAATTAAGAAAAATAACTTGGGATACAAAAGCTGCAATATTAGAAAAATTATTAAAATATGAAAAAGTTCATTCAATGAAAGATATGAATGAATTGAAAATTAGATTAGGAGAAAACAGAAGATTTTTTGCTTATTTTCATCCAGCATTAGAAGATGAACCAATAATTTTTGTTGAGATTGCACTAACGAAAGGTTTGGCAAAATCTATTCAAGAATTGACAAGACCAAATGATGGAAAAAACGAAAATTATGATACAGCTACATTTTATTCAATTAGCAACTGCCAAGAGGGTCTTTCAAGAGTTACGCTTGGTAACTTCTTAATCAAGAGGGTGGTATACGAATTACAAGAAGAGTTACCTGATGTAAAAAATTTTGGAACTTTATCACCGATGCAAGGTTTTGCAGATTGGGTAAAATCTTCAGAAAATGAGAAAATTAGTGAAATAGTTCAAAAAGATAATTTTGTAAAAGTTGAGTTTTTAAAATCATTAGATCTTAAAATTGGAGATAGAAAATTTATTGATAATAAAGATTTACTTACAAAACTTGCTTTAAATTACTTAGCTGTACAAAAAAATGATCTAGGTTTTCCCATTAATGATGTTTGTAGGTTTCATTTAAAAAATGGAGCTGAAATTGATGATATCGTTATTAATGCCAATGTCTCTGATGTTGGTTTTAAAAGATCATTTGGAATAATGGTTAATTACAAGTATGAACTTGGAAAAATTGAGCAAAATCATCAAGAGTATGTAAACGAAAAAAAAATTAATATATCAAGCAAACTTAAAAAATATGTCTAGATTAAATAGAACTGTTTCTGTTGCTCCTATGATGGACTGCACAGACAAACATGAAAGATTTTTCTTAAGACTAATCAGTAAAAACGTTCTTCTCTATACTGAAATGATTGTCTCAGAAGCTATTGATAGAGGAGATAAAAAGAAACTATTAGAATTTGATATGAGGGAAAAACCTGTTGCTCTGCAACTTGGTGGTTCTTCTCCAAAATTATTAGGAAATGCAGCATATTTAGGTGAAGAATTTGGTTATGATGAAATAAATTTAAATTTAGGCTGTCCAAGTAAAAAAGTTCAAAAAAATAGATTTGGTGCTTGTTTAATTCAAGAACCCAATCTTGTAGCTGATTGTCTAAGTGAAATGATTTCAAAAACTTCCCTTCCTGTAACAGTCAAAACTAGAATTGGATATAATAATGTGGATCAATATGAAAATTTATATAATTTTATAAATATTTTAAAAGAAACAGGTGTTAAAACTTTTATAATCCATGCCAGAAAGGCAATGTTGGGAAAATTTACTCCTAAACAAAATTTAAATATTCCACCTTTGAAATATGAATACGTAAATAGATTAAAAAAAGATTTTCAAGATTTAGAAATAATAATTAATGGAGGCATAACGTCTACTGATCAAATCAAAGAACATTTGGATAATGTAGATGGTGTTATGATTGGAAGGTCAATTTATCATTCCCCTTACATGTTAGCAGATATTGAAAATAAAATTTTTAACAATAGTGAAGTTTTGACAAGACACGAAGTTGTTGAGAAATTAATTGAGTATGTAAAAGAAGAAATTAAAAAGGGTACAAGATTAAATCAAATCATGAGACATACTCTTGGTTTATTTCATGGACAAACAGGTTCAAGTTTTTGGAAAAGATATCTAAGTGAAAATATGTGTGTAAGAGATGCCGATGTTAAGAAAATTGATCACATAATGGATAAAGTAAAATTTAATCCACAAAGTATATCGGCAGGTCAAATTGAATAATACTCTTTTAGAGATTAATAATATTTATTTTATTTTTTTAATGATGGCAGCCGCTGTTCCAGTTGGTTTCTTTGCGGGATTTTTTGGAATTGGTGGGGGTTTGATATCTGTACCATTTTTATTTTTTGTATTTGAAGCATTTAATGTGGATAAAGATTATTTAATGCATTTATCTGTAGGAACGGCTTTCTCAATAACAATTTTAACTGCTACAGCTTCAGTATTAACTCATAGAAAATATAATGCTGTTGATTTTAATATTATTAAAAATTATGGAACATTTGTAATAATTGGAGTTTTCTCTGGAACATTGATGGCAGCATTGATGAATACTAAAACATTATTATTCTTTTTTTCTGCAGTTGTTTTCTTTTTTGGAGCTTACCTGTTGTTACAAAGTGAAAAGAAAAAAAAAATTAAGAAAAAATTTAATATTTTCCCAAGAATAATATTTGGATTTTTATCAGGATTAATTTCTGCTCCTATGGGCATAACAGGAGCTATGATGAATGTTCCTATATTAAGATACTTTGGTTATCCTATTAACTTAGCAATAGGAAGTTCTGCAGCTATTGGATTTATAATTGCTTTATTTGGATCAATTGGATTTTTTACATCTGGTTTGATGTTAAAAGCTGATATCCCACTAAGTATAGGGTTTATTAATATACCTGCGTTTATAATATTTGTTCCAATAACAACATTCATGGCAAGAATCGGAGCAAAAACAGTTCAAGACCTAGATAGAGTTAAAACACAGAGATTATTCGGTGTTTTTTTATATGTTATTGGTACTTTATTTTTATATAGATTTTTAGTGACCTAGGAGACGAGGTGGTTTCAGTCTCCCTCCGCCACCTCAGTTACATAATAATCGATTCTCTAATTTTTTCTTAACTCTTTATAGTTGAATTTTAAATTTTTTGATCATAATCCCCAACCTTACCAGTTTGTTGAAGGAGATTATCAATAAAGTCAAAAATCTTCTTTTTTCTATCTTCGGAAGTTGGGCTTTCAGTAACTACAACTAAAGAGGGTTTATTAGAAGATGCTCTTATTAATCCCCAAGACCCATCGTCAAAAGAAAATCTTACTCCATTAACAGTTAATATTTCTCTAATTTCTTGATCATCTACTTTAGTTTTATTTTCTTTAATATTTGTTATTTCTTTAACTAAATTCTCAACTACATCATATTTTTCACTATCTTTACAATAAGGAGCCATAGTCGGGCTTTGATATGTTGTTGGTAATTCTGCAAGTATTTCACTCATTTTTTTGTTATTTTTATCGAGTAACTTACAGACCTGTATTGCTGAATTAATTCCATCATCATAGCCATATCCCAAAGGTTTATTAAAAAAGAAATGACCACTTTTTTCAAATCCTGCTAAAGCGTCATCGGTATTTACTTTTCTTTTGATATGAGAATGACCAGTTTTCCAATAAATTGTTTCACATTTATTCTCATTTAATATTCTGTCATTTGAATAAAGTCCTGTCGATTTTACATCAACAACAAATTTACTATTTTTATGATCTTTCGAAAGATTTCTAGCTATTAAAAGCCCAATCTTATCTGAAAAGATTTCATTACCTTTATCATCTATAACCCCAACTCTATCCCCATCTCCATCAAAACCAAATCCAATATCAGCATTATTTTCTTTAACAGCTGATGAAATTGCATGTAACATTTCTAAATCTTCAGGATTTGGATTATATTTTGGAAAAGTCCAATCAAGGTTGCAATCAAGCTCAATAACTTCACACCCAATACCTCTTAAAATTTCAGGTGCGAATATTCCAGCTGTTCCGTTACCACATGCAACAACTGCTTTAATTTTTTTATTTAACAGGTTTTTTGTTATCAAATCATTTTTATAAATATCTTGGAAACCATCAATTTTTTTCATATTTCCTTTACCATTAATAAATTTTTGATTAAGAGTAATATCTTTTAGTTCTTTCATTTCTTCAGGTGTATGAGTAAGTCCTTTTTTGATACCCATTTTTACACCCGTCCAACCATTTTCATTATGACTAGCTGTAACCATAGCTATTGCATCTGAATTTAAATTAAATTGTGCGAAGTAAACCATTGGGGATAAAGATAATCCTATATCCTCAATTTTGCACCCAGTTGAAACCAAACCCTCTTTTAATTTTTCTTTGATATGTTCACTGTAAGACCTGTAATCTTGGCCAACTATAATTCTAGGATTGTTTTTCTTTGTATGATTAATTATTTGAGTTCCAAGACCTTTACCAAGTTGAACGATTCCATCGTCATCTATGTCTTTTTCGTATACCCATCGTGCGTCATATTCCCGAAAGCCGTAAGGATCAATTTTTCCCGAATTATTCATGTGGATATATGTACATTTTTTTAAAATTTTTATTGATAAATATTTAATAAGTTCTATAAATGTTCTATTGATTTACAATTTATATAGTATATCAGGTAAATCTACACACTATATCTAGTTATTTACTAGATTTTTTAGTATAAAGATAAAAAGGGAGTTTAATGAACAAAATATTGTCTCAGGCAATCAGGAAGGCTGTCTCTGATTATAAACCAGCGGAAAAAATCAGCAATAATGACAAAAGACCAGACTTATTTTCACTAAATAACAACACAGAGTTGTTTCAAAATTCTAAAGGGATAACTATTAAAATAGATAGATCTAGAGATAATAATTTAACAGATTTTGGAAGAGCAACACTAAGCGACAGATACCTTGGAGAAAACGAGTCTTTCCAAGATTTATTCGCAAGAGTTGCTAGTCATTATGCAGATGACAACTTACACGCGCAAAGACTTTACAACTACATAAGTAACTTATGGTTCATGCCAGCAACACCAGTTTTATCAAATGGTGGGACAAAAAGAGGTTTACCAATTTCTTGTTTCTTAAATGAAGCAGGGGATAGTTTAACTGGAATATTAGATCTATGGAGTGAAAATGTTTGGTTGGCTGCCAAAGGTGGAGGTATTGGAAGTTATTGGGGCAACTTAAGATCCATTGGAGAAAAAATTGGAAGAGTTGGAAAAACTTCAGGCATTATTCCTTTTATAAAAGTTATGGACTCTTTGACAATGGCGATCAGTCAAGGTTCTTTAAGAAGAGGATCAGCAGCTTGTTATCTTCCAATTGATCATCCAGAGATAGAAGAATTTATTGAAATGAGAAGACCAACAGGTGGTGATCCAAATAGGAGATCATTGAATTTACACCACGGTGTTTTAGTTTCAGATGCATTTATGAGAGCCGTAGAGCTAGATGAACAATGGGCATTAAAAAGTCCAAAAGATCAATCAGTACAAGCTACTGTTTCTGCAAGAAATTTATGGATTAGATTATTAACTGCAAGAATTGAAACTGGAGAACCTTATATTGTTTTCATTGATACAGTTAATAGAATGATACCTCAACATCATAAGCTTGCTGGTTTAACTGTTAAGACATCTAACTTGTGTAGTGAAATAACTTTACCAACAGGAATTGATAAAGAGGGTAGAGATAGAACGGCAGTATGTTGTTTATCATCTTTAAATTTAGAAACTTATGATGAATGGAAAGACGATGAAAACTTTGTTCCAGACGTAATGAGATTTTTAGATAATGTATTAACGGACTTTACTGAAAAAGCACCTGAGTCATTTAGTGATGCAGTTTACTCAGCTTTAAAAGAAAGAAGTGTTGGTCTAGGTGTTATGGGACTTCATTCATTCTTTCAGCAAAAAATGATTCCTTTTGAGTCAGTTATGAGTAAAGTTTGGAATAAAAAAATATTTGAAAGCATCCAAAAACAGGTTGACCAAGCTTCAAAAGATTTGGCTGACGAAAGAGGTGCATGTCCAGATGCCGCTGATTATGGTATTAATGAGAGATTTTCAAACAAGACTGCAATAGCTCCTACTGCTTCAATTTCAATTATTTGTGGTGGAACATCTCCAGGTGTAGAGCCAATTGCAGCAAATAGTTATACACATAAAACTTTGTCTGGATCATTTAATGTTAGAAATAAATATCTAAGTAAATTATTAGAGAAGCACGGTAAAAATGATGATGAAACATGGTCAAGTATAACAACTAATCAAGGCTCAGTTTCTCATCTTGATTTTTTAACACAACAAGAAAAAGACGTATTTAAAACAGCTTTTGAACTAGACCAGAAATGGATCGTGGAGTTAGGTGCAGATAGAACTCCTCATATTTCACAAGCACAATCAATAAATATATTTATACCTGCAGATATTCATAAAAGGGACTTACACCAAATCCATTTCCAAGCTTGGAAAAAAGGACTGAAGAGCCTTTATTACTGCAGATCTAAATCAATACAAAGAGCGGAAAACGTAAACGATGCAAATTCTACAGATGTAACTGCAAACGTTTACAAATCTAAGAAACAAGAAAATCAACAACCAGAATATGAGGAGTGTTTATCATGTCAGTAGAAAGTCTAAAAGATACAAAACAAAAAATTGTAGAACCAAAAAAAATGGGTCTATTAGTTGAGAACCCAGTTTATAAACCATTTAGATACCCATGGTGTTATGATGCTTGGTTAACTCAACAAAGAATTCATTGGTTACCAGAGGAAGTTCCACTCGGCGATGATGTCAGAGATTGGCAAAAAAATCTTTCAGAGTCAGAGAAAAATTTATTAACTCAAATTTTTAGATTTTTTACTCAAGCAGATGTTGAAGTTAATAACTGTTATTTAAGACATTACACAACTGTATTTAAACCTACAGAAGTTTTAATGATGATGACAGCATTTGCTTCTATGGAGACGGTGCATGTAGCAGCTTATTCACATTTATTAGACACTATTGGAATGCCAGAGTCTGAATATTCTGCATTCATGAAATACAAAGAGATGAAAGATAAATATGATTACATGCAAAACTTTAATGTAAACTCAAAAGAAGACATTGCAAAAACTGTTGCAGTATTTAGTGCCTTTACAGAAGGTCTTCAATTGTTTGCAAGTTTTGCAATTTTATTAAACTTCCCAAGACACAACAAACTTAAAGGAATGGGTCAAATAGTTACTTGGTCAGTAAGAGATGAAACTCTTCATTGTAATTCTATGATTAGAATTTTTAAAGAGTTCATTAAAGAAAATCCTGAGATTTGGACTCCAAAACTTAAAAAAGAACTTTATGAAGCTTGCAGAACTATAATTGAACATGAGGATGCATTTATTGATCTAGCTTTTGAAATGGGTCCAATGCAAGGTTTAACTGCTCAAGAAGTTAAAGATTACATTAGGTTCATTGGTAATAGAAGATTAACTCAGTTAGGTCTTGAGCCAATATATGATGTTCAGAAAAATCCATTAACATGGTTAGATACAATGTTAAATGCAGTAGAGCATATGAACTTCTTTGAAGGTAGAGCCACTGAATATTCAAAAGCATCTACACAAGGTAACTGGATAGACGCTTTCTCCTAGGATTAAGTGATAGTAAGTCCCTGTATAAGTATTTGTAAAACTGATCCAGTATCAGGCCTATGCTATGGATGTGGTAGATCTGATGAAGAAAAGAAAATTTGGAAAGATCCTGAAACAACAGATGATTGGAAAAATAACAATCTAAAAGAAATCGAAAACAGACTTTCAGGTTGGCAATTAGAGAGCTTTAAAATGTCTTACAAAAACAAAATTGAAAAAGGCATTTCTTTGTATAAACAAAAACAATCTAAATAGAATATATTTTATAAGTAAAGATGATTAACTAATTAAATTTAAATAATTAAATTTTTTCTTTATCTTCATAATTTGCTTCTTCATTAGAAACTTTGTTCTTCTTTGTATTTAAAATGTCAGCAAAACTATGATTCACATCTCTATGCCCAGCTTCATCATCTCTAATAACCTTTACAACATCTTTCAATCTAGAATTTAATGGAAGATTCCAATAATTTATTGCTATCTCTGGAGCCTTAATATTTTCAATTTTACCCTCTTCTATTTCATTTAGGTACTCAGTGTAACTTATGACTGCTTCTTCTTCAAAATATCCAACAATTCTATGAGCCGTCTTTTGTGAAATTAAATATATAAATAGATACATCAAAATAAATATAAATTGTGCAATCATTATAATTAATCTTTCTATAAACGTAGGTTTTGCAATTTTAATAAAAGTCATTAAATGCATTCTTTCATTTGCAGCTTCATCTAATAGAATTTTGATCCAACCTTTATCATCTTGCATTTTTCTTAAAGATTTTAGATGAAGCAACATTCCAGCTACCATACCAGGAACAGCTGCTACAGTTTCTAAAACAACTGCTCTATGCCCATATTTTTTTTTAAAAAAAGTGTCAGCTAAAAATCTTAAAAATTTTGTGAAGCCAAAAGCAATCCTATCACTTAAGTCTTGGGGTTTATGATGTCTATTTAAATTTTCCATATGATATATATGGCGATGATTAAATATTTTTAAATGAGTAAATTAGACCTATCTTTGGTTCAAAAGCATTACTTTTCTGTATTTACTTCCTTTATATTCAGCTAATTATGCCAAGGATCATTGGCATTAGGTGAAGGATTAGGATTTACAACTGGATTATTGCTAGGAAGATCGGGCGTATTATTTGAGGGTACCTGATTATTATTATTTGAGTTTGAATTTCTCCCATTTGAAGCAGTGTTTTTATTTAAAATTTTATTTACATCAGATTTTTCTGGAGAATTTTCATTTTCCTGATTTTTTATAAATGATTTTGATAATTGTGTTAGCTTGCAATCTTCAATTTTTTTGAATTTTTTTTTTGTAAAATCACAAGTTACATTTAGCCAATCATAAACTTTCTTATTGAAAGCTTGATAATAAGTTTTAACAGTTTCGTTGTTTTTATTTAATACATCTACTTTACGTAAATCACTTGATATATTCGTGAAAGATTTGTTAGAACATCCTGATAATAAAAATATTATCATAAAAATAACTAATACTTTATGTTTACGAATCATGTTTTTCTTATACAACTTTTAGGAGAATTTAAGAAACAACAGATAGTGGCTAAAAATATTTAAATATCTAAATGTAGCTATCTCTGATTTAAAAGCATAACTTTTCGATATTTACTGCCTTTGTATTTAGCTAGTGGTCTTATTAATTTATTAGATGAATGTTGTTCCATTATATGAGCTGACCAACCAGTAATCCTTGAAATTACAAATATAGGTGTAAAGAAATCTGTATCAAAACCCATTAAATGATAAGTGGGTCCCGTTGGGTAATCTACGTTTGGATGAATATTCTTTTTACTAATCATCACTTTTTCAACAATATCGTAAATCTTTAAAAACTTTTTATCTTTTTTAATTTTAGCAACTTTTTTAAAATACTCTTTCATTGTTGGAACTCTAGAGTCTCCACTTTTATAGACTCTGTGTCCAAAACCCATCACAACCTCTTTTTTCTTTAATGCATTATTGATCCATTTTAATGCATTCTCAGGTTTTTTGATTTTATTCATCATATGCATAACTTCTTCATTAGCTCCACCATGTAATGGTCCTTTTAAACTAGCAATTGCACCAGTGATAGCTCCATGAATGTCAGATAAACTACTTGTTATTGTTCTAGCGGTAAAAGTTGAAACATTAAAACTATGTTCTGCATATAAAATTAAAGACACATCAAATGCTTTTACGATTTCTTTTTGAGGAACCTTTCCAAAACACATGTAGAAAAAGTTTTCCGCAAAAGTTAATTCTTTTTTAGGTTTAATAATCTTCTTACCTTTTCGAATTCTATAAAACGCTGCTAAAGCAGTTGGAGTTTTAGCTAAAATTCTTAAAGCTTTTCTTGTATTTGCTTCCTGAGAATTATCTGTAGTTTCTTTATCTTCTAATCCCATTACACTAACCGCAGTTCTAGCAACATCCATAGGATGTGACTTTTTTGGCATGTGTTTGATTATTTCGTAAAGATTTTTCGATAAATCTCTATGTCCTCGTTCAATTTTCTCAAATTGTCTTAGCTCAATACTATTTGGTAAATCACCCTTTAAAATAAGATATGCTGCTTCTTCAAATCTACAAAATTCACACAGATCTTGAACAGCATAACCTCTATAAGTTAATGAGTTGATCTCAGGCATAACTTTAGAAACTTCTGTTTCATCAACAACAATTCCTAATAAACCTTTTTTTACCTCTTCACTCATTATTCATGTCCTTCTGTACTAAAATTATATATCTTTTCGTCTAAAGAGTTGTATTTTTCATACTCTACTAGATCATATAACCTCTTCCTGGTTTGCATTTTATCTATAATATTATTTTGATGTCCATCCTTAAAAATGGCACGCAGTCCATCCTCAACACTTTTCATTGCTAATCTTTGCGTAGTTACTGGATAAATTACAATATTGTAACCAAGATCTTCCAATTGTTTAAAATCTAGCAACTTCGATTTACCAAATTCAGTCATATTAGCTAAAAGATAACAATCTAGTGATTTTCTAACTTTTTCAAACTCAGACTCATCTTTTAATGCCTCTGGAAAAACAATTTCTGCACCCGCATCAATATAAGACTTACAACGATCAATCATTTTATCAATTCCTTCTACACTTTTAGCATCAGAACGTGCAATGATTTTAAATTGTTTGTCTGATCTTGCTTCTACACATTCTCTGATTTTTTTTGCCATATCCTCTTTTGATATCAATTCTTTATTGTCTAGATGACCACATCTTTTCTGTTCTATCTGATCTTCTAAATGAATTGCTGAAATACCAAAATTTTCAAATTGTTGAACAGTTTCTTTACAAGATTTAAAACCTGTATCGACATCAACAACTGTTGGAAGATTTGTAACACGTGCAATTTGCTTTGATCTGTTACTGACATCATTAAGAGTTGTTAATCCAATATCAGGATATCCCAAATCATTAGACATAACACCTCCAGATACATAAACTCCATCATATCCAATTTCTTCAATAACTTTTGCTGTTAATGGATTATATGCACCAGGTATTCTTAAAATTTTATTAGATTTAAGTTTATTATCTAAATCAATTCTTTTCTCTTCAGGTTTTTTTTCAACAAAGTGCACTAAAATATTCCTTTTTTATTATTTGATTTTAAATATCTTTTATTTACTTCAATATTTAGTTTTGTTAATTGATTATTTTTTAATTTTTTTAAATTTTGAACATCTTTTAAAAATCTATCACTTTCTTTTTTTGAAATTATATTTTCTGTTAAAATTTTAAATTTATTTATATAATCTATTCTTTCAAAAGGTCTATTGCCGAAAGGATGTGCATCTGCTCTTTCTAACTCCTTAATAATTTTTTTCCCATTATTTAAAGTTACAACAACCCTTGCACCAAAAGATTTCTTTTTTGGATCAGGATCATGATATTTCTTAGTCCATTTTTTGTCCTCATGCGTTTTAATAGATCTCCATATTTTAATTGTGCTTTTTTTGTTAGCTCTCTTTTTAGTATAAGACTTTACATGATGCCAATCTGCATCTTCTAAAGCTACTGCAAAGATATACATTATTGAGTGATCTAAAGTTTCTCGACTAGCATTTGGATCCATTTTTTGTGGATCATTAGCTCCAGTTCCTATTACATAATGAGTATGATGGCTTGTATATATATCTATTTTTTTAATTGTATTTAAATTATCAATTTTTTTATTAAGAGCTTTTGCAATATCAATTAATGCTTGAGCTTGATATTCTGCAGAATATTCTTTTGTATATGTTTCGAGAATGGCTTTTTTTTCTTCATTTTTTTTGGGCAAAGGAACAAAATACTTAGCATTTTTTCCATCTAATATTCTTGCTATCACACTATCTTCACCTTCATAAATAGGACTTGGAGCTCCTTCACCTCGCATAGTTCTATCAACAGCTTCAATTGCTAATTTTCCTGCATGAGCTGGAGCATACGCTTTCCAACTTGAAATCTCACCTTTTCTTGATTGTCTCGTTGAAACACTCACATGTAATGCTTGTTGAACAGCTTGATAAATAGTTTCTGTATTTAATTTTAACATAGATCCAATACCAGCAGCAACACTTGGTCCCAAGTGAGCGATATGATCAACTTTGTGTTTATGAAGACAAATAGCTTTTACAAGATTAACTTGAACTTCATAAGCAGTTATAATTCCTCTTAATAAATCATTTCCATTTTTTTTTAATTGTTGTGCCACTGCTAAAAGAGCAGGAATATTATCACCAGGATGGCTGTAATCAGCCGCTAGAAATGTATCATGAAAATCTAATTCTCTAACAGCAGTTCCATTTGCCCACGCAGCCCATTCACAATCAAATTTAAGTTTTGAATTTATGCCAAAAAGATTAGCTCCATTTTTTCTAACATGTTTTTTTGCCATTTCTCTTGCTGATATTACAGGTCTTCTATTTAACGAAGCTATAGCAACAGAAGCATTATCAATAATCCTATTAATAACCATTTCTATTGAATTTTTATTTAATTTGGCATTATCACTAGCTATCTCTGCTATTTTCCAAGCAAGCTGTTTCTTCTTTGGAAGATTTATTTTTGATGGATATACTTTAATTGTATGTAATAACAAAATAACTCCTAATTTGTGATTTTGTTTTAATAGTTAAAATAAATTAATCAATATTAAAGATATTGGGATACAATTTTTTCAATACCTACAAAGTCTTTTATCAAGTGATTATGATAAATTTCATTAATACTTTTTTCAGTATATCCATCCTCCAATAAAATCATTGGAATTTCTGCCGCTTTAGCGGCATTTGCATCCGACTCACTATCACCGATCATAATTGATTTATTTTTACTACCATCTAAAATTTCTATGATTGTTGTTATATGTCTCGGATCAGGTTTACAATAATCAAAAGTATTATAACCAGCAACATACTCGAAATAATCATATATCCCAATTTTTTTTAGAAGATCTACTGCAAGATGTTCTGTTTTATTCGTACATACAGCCATTGATATATTTTCTTTTTTACACCAATTTAAAAAATCTTTTACACCAGGCATCAGAGTACTTTCATTTAAAATATTATTTCCATAATAAGAAATAAATTCATCTGTCATTTCATTTTTAATTTTCTCATTAATCGAAGTTAATTCTTTTTTGGCCTGGCTCCATATAGATCTACCAATCATTGCCCCAGCTCCTTGACCAACAGTATTTTTAAGTTCATCAAGAGATTTTGTGGGGTATCCAAATTTCTTCATAACATGGTTATGAGCAAGCATTAGATCAGGTGCTGTGTCTACCAACGTGCCATCTAAATCAAAAACAACTGTGAATTTTTGTGTCATTTAAAAAGTATTAATAAGAAATAAATTGTGAATTAATTAATTTAATACCCAGTTATATACAACTATCTAATGAATAGTCAAAATTTACAAAATAAACTTAGAGATAAATTTTTAAAAAAAGGTGTCAAAATGAAGGGGCCTGAGACAGTTTTTTTTTCCAAAGATACAAAAATTGGAAAGAATGTAGAGATAGAACCTTATGTTGTCTTTGCTGATAAAGTTCAAATAGGAAACAATGTTAAAATTCTGTCTTTCTCTCATCTTGAGGGTGTTAAAATAGACAGTAACGTGAGTGTTGGTCCATATGCTCGTTTAAGACCTGGAACAAAAATTAAATCTGGATCAAAGATAGGAAATTTTGTCGAAGTAAAAAAAAGTACAATAAATAAAAATTCTAAAGTTAATCATTTATCATATATTGGAGATGCAGTAGTGGGGAAGGACGTTAATATTGGAGCTGGAACAATAACTTGTAACTATGATGGAAGAAAAAAAAGTAAAACAAACATTAAGGATAAAGTATTTGTAGGTTCAAATACATCTTTAGTAGCACCAGTTACTTTAAATGAAAAAAGTGTCATTGGTGCAGGCTCAGTAATTACAAAAAACGTAACTAAAGGTTCTCTAGCACTAACAAGACCAAAGCAAAAAGAAAAAAAAAATTATAAAAGGAGATAATAGGCAATGTGCGGAATAGTTGGAATCACAAGCTCTAAAGAGGTTACTCCTAGAATTATAAGTTCATTAAAAAAACTTGAGTATAGAGGCTATGACTCTGCAGGTTTAGCAACCCTTTCAAATGGAAACATAAATGAGGTAAAGTGTGAGGGTAGAGTAGACGCTTTAGAGAAAAACATTTTACAGACTAAAATATCTGGTTCTATTGGTATCGGACACGTTAGGTGGGCCACACATGGAAAACCTAGCTCTATTAATGCACATCCTCATTCATCAGAAGATGTATCTGTCGTTCACAATGGTATAATTGAAAATTCAACTATTCTAAAAAAGTTATTAGAAAATAAAGGTTACAAGTTTAAATCCCAAACAGATACAGAAGTAATTGTACATTTGGTAACTGATTATTTAAAAAAAAATAACCTTAAAAATACAATTATAAAAGTTTTAAAAAAATTACACGGTAGTTTTGCACTAGGAATAATATTCAAAGACCAACCAGACTTAATAGTCGGGGCAAGAAGAGGCTCTCCTCTTGCAGTTGGTTATGGTCCAAACGAACACTACCTTGGTTCAGATTCTTATGCATTAAAGTCAATGACTAATAAAATTTCATATTTAAATGATGGAGAATTTTGCATATTAAAAAAAGATCAAGTAGAATTTTTTGATGCTGATGGAACCAAAGTAAACAAAAAAATCTTAAATCTTTCTAAAGATGATCAAAATTATGAAAAAGGAGATTACAAATATTATATGGCCAAAGAAATAGACGAGCAGCCAATTACTCTAAAAAATTGTGTTAATGAGTACATCGATAAACATAACAAAGAAATAAATATTTACAATTTTCCTTGGAAAATCAATGAAATTTCATCAGTAATTTTAATTGGATGTGGAACAGCATATCACTCATGTCTTGTTGCCAAGTATTGGTTTGAACAAAATACAAGTTTAGATGTTGGTGTTGATATAGCTTCTGAGTTTAGATACCGAAAAATTAAATTTAAAAAAGATTGTCTTTATGTGTTTGTTTCACAATCAGGAGAAACTGCAGATACATTTGCAGCATTAGATTTGTGCAAAAAGAATAATGTTAAAACTTGTGCAGTAGTAAATGTTGTTGAAAGTTCAATTGCAAGAGATGCAGATCTAGTTTTACCTATTCATTGTGGCCCAGAAGTCGGCGTTGCATCGACAAAGGCTTTTTTAGGACAAATGTTAGTTCTTTATTTATTGTGTACTAAACTTTCTTATGAACAAAAATCAATTAATAAAAAGGATTATCAAAAGAAGATAAAAGATTTGTTATCTTTATCTAAATCAGCAAAAAATACACTAAATATTGAAGATAAAATTCAAACACTTGGAAAAGATTTTGCTAATTCTAAAGGATCAATGTTTTTGGGTAGAGGTTATTCATATCCAATTGCACTTGAAGGCGCTTTAAAACTAAAAGAGCTTGCTTATGTTCATGCCGAAGGTTATCCAGCAGGTGAAATGAAACATGGACCTCTTGCACTAATAGAAGAAGGTATGCCTGTAGTGGTAATTGCTCCAAGAGATGAGCATTACAAAAAAACTATTTCAAATATGCAAGAAGTTATATCTAGAGGCGCAAAAGTTTTACTAATAACAAATAAAAGTACTGATGAAATTTATTCAGAAAATATTTGGGAGCAAATAGAAGTTGATCATATATCAGATGAACTCATTCCTTTTTTGACCACTATACCTTTGCAAAAGTTAGCTTATTACTCTGCATTAGATAAAGGATACGATATAGATAAACCAAGAAACTTAGCTAAATCTGTAACTGTTGAATAAATAATAAAGTCTGTTAAAACAATTGTGAGTTGAAATGAAAAATTGGAAAATAAATAGTTGGAGAAAATACCCCGTCAAACATATTCCTCAATATGAAGATGAAAAGGAATTAGAGATGGTTTTAAATAAATTGAAAACCTTTCCTCCACTAGTTTTTGCAGGAGAAACAAGACATTTGAAAGATCAGTTGGCAATGGTCAATGATGGAAAAGCATTTCTATTACAAGGTGGTGATTGTGCAGAAAGTTTTGCAGAATTTCATCCTGATAATATAAGAGATACTTTTAAGGTTATTCTTCAAATGGCATTAGTAATGACATACTCAGCATCTTTACCAATTGTAAAACTTGGAAGAATTGCTGGACAATTTTCAAAACCAAGAAGTGCACCAACTGAAAAACAAGGTGATAAGGAATTACCAAGTTATTTGGGAGATAATATAAATGCAATAGATTTTAATGAGAAATCTAGAAGACCTGATCCAAAAAGAATGTTTAAGGCTTATTCTCAATCTGCTTCAACTTTAAACCTTTTAAGAGCATTTTCAAAAGGTGGTTTTGCTGACCTAAACAAGGTTCATTTATGGAATTTAGATTATATTAAGAAAAGTCCTCAAGCTAAGAAGTTTAAAGAGTTAGAAGATAAAATAGCAGATGCATTAGCGTTTATGGATGCTTGCGGAATTACATCTGATTTTAATAATAGATTATACACAGTTAACTTTTGGACTTCTCATGAAGCTTTACACTTACCTTTTGAGGAAAGTATGACAAGAGTAGACTCAACTACAGGTGAATATCACGATACTTCAGCTCACTTTGTTTGGATAGGGGATAGAACAAGACAGTTAGATGGAGGACATGTAGAGTTTTGTAAAGGAATAGAAAATCCAATTGGTATCAAGTGTGGTCCAACTTCTAAACCTGATGAGATTGCAAAAATATGTGAGGTAATTAATCCTAAAAACGAAAAAGGAAAAATTACTCTAATTTCAAGATTTGGTCATCAGAATGTTGAAAAATTCTTACCAAAATTAATTAGAGGGATAAAAAAAGAAGGATTAAATGTTGTATGGTCGTGTGATCCAATGCATGGAAATACAATTAAATCAACTACTGGTTTTAAAACGAGACCTTTTAATGATGTTGTAAGCGAAGTTAAAAATGTATTTGCAGTTCACCAAGCAGAAGGTTCTTATGCTGGTGGTCTTCACGTTGAAATGACAGGCCAAGATGTGACAGAGTGTACAGGTGGAGCAAAAAAAATATCCGATGCAGATTTATCAAGCAGATATCATACTCACTGCGATCCAAGATTGAACTCTGATCAAGCTATAGAATTAGCGTTTTTAATTTCAGATGAGATAAAAAAGAATAGTTTGTATTCTAAATCTGCAATTAAAGCGGCATCTTAACAGTTTAAAAATAAATTTTTTTTCTTATATTTAAATTATGACACCCAAAGATAAAGTAAATCACATTAAAAACTGGATTTTAGATTATGTGAATTCCATGCCAAAAAAAGCTCAATCTTTAGTGATTGGTATTTCTGGTGGAATAGATTCTTCTGTCTCAAGTACATTAAGTGCAATGACTGGTTTAAAAACAATTGTTTTATCAATGCCTATTAAACAAAAATCTGCACAACATGATCTAAGTTTGGCACATCAAGAATGGTTAAAGAAGAATTTTAGCAATGTAGAGGGACACACATTAGAATTAGATAATTTATTCAAATCATTTGAAGGAACACTAAATAATTTTGGTAGTGAACATGGGATGGCGAATTCTAGAGCAAGATTAAGAATGACAACACTTTATCAGGTAGCTGCTGCAAATAGTGGAATTGTTGTAGGAACAGGAAATAAAGTAGAAGATTTTGGAGTTGGTTTTTATACAAAATATGGTGATGGTGGGGTAGATATTTCTCCCATAGCAGATTGCAATAAAACTGAGGTATGGGAACTTGGTAAAGAACTTGGAATTTTAAAAGAAATTATTGATGCTCCTCCTACAGACGGATTGTGGGATGATGGTCGTACTGATGAAGGCCAGCTAGGTTTGTCATATAAAGAATTAGAAGAAGCAATGGATAATGAAAATTCTGTAAATAGAGATAAATATAATTCAATTCGAAGTGCAAATTTGCATAAAATGGAACCAATTCCAGTATGCAAAATTCCTAATTAATCAAATAGATTCACAAATCTATAATTTAAGTATATTCCTAGTTGTATGGCTAAAGATATATTTTTAACTAATAGTCTAGGTGGTAAGAAAGAAAAATTTACTCCCAAAAATGAAAAATCCATAGGCATGTATGTTTGTGGTCCTACAGTTTATGATGATCCACATATTGGTAATGCTAGACCATTAGTCGTTTTTGATATTCTGTATAAAATTTTAAAAAATAGATATGGATCAACATCTGTAAAATATATTAGAAATATAACAGACATAGATGACAAAATAATCAAAGCATCTAATGATCAAAATATTTCTATAAACGACTTAACTTCAAAAATTACTGAAAATTTTCATAAGGATTGTAATTACTTAAAATGTGAAACACCAAACAGCGAACCAAAGGCAACAGAAAATATAAAACAAATGATTGAAATGATCATAGAACTAGAGAAAAAAGGGTTTGCATATTCAAAGGATAAGCATGTTTATTTTGAAGTTAAAAAATTTAGTGATTATGGAAAACTATCTAATAAAAAGTTAGATGAATTAATAGCTGGTTCACGAGTAGAGGTTTCAGAAATAAAAAAAAATCCTGAAGATTTTGTATTATGGAAACCATCAACAGATAATGAGCCTTCATGGGAATCTCCCTGGGGCAAAGGCAGACCAGGTTGGCACTTAGAATGTTCGGTTATGTCTAAAAGATATTTGGGTGAAGAATTTGATATTCATGGGGGTGGTAGAGACTTGATTTTTCCTCATCATGAAAACGAGATTGCTCAATCAAGATGTGCAAATGAAACAAATTCATTTGCAAATTATTGGGTTCATAATGGATTTATAACTCTCTCTAATGAAAAAATGGCAAAATCTCAGGGAAATATTTTAAAAATAAAAGATTTTAAAAATAAATATAATGGCCAAGTTTTAAGATTAGCATTAATTAGTTCTCACTATAGACAAGGATTAGATTGGAATGAAAAATTAATATCAGAAAGTGAAAAGACTTTAAGTAAATGGTATTCACTTTATTCCGATGTTGATAAAAGCACAATATTACCAGATGAATTATTAACTCCTTTATATGATGATTTAAATACCCCTGGCTATATTGCTAATTTACATTCTTTATATAGTAAAGCTTCAACTGGAACGAACGAAGATAAAGCAACTTTTGTAAAAGCTTGCAATTTTATAGGTCTATTAACTGATACTTCAGAAGAGTGGCTACAAACAAAAAAAAATACAATTTCTCTTTCAGAGGATGAAATTAATTCAAAAATAGCTGAGAGAAATAAAGCAAGAGATGAAAAAAATTATCAATTAGCTGATAAAATTAGGAAAGATCTTTTAGATAAGGGTATTTTAATTGAAGATAAAGATGGTACAACCTCGTGGAAATTAAAATGAGTAAAGAAAAAATCTATATTTTTGACACAACTCTTAGAGATGGGGCACAAACCCAAGGCGTTGACTTTTCATTAAATGAAAAAGAAAAAATTGCTAAATCTTTAGATAACCTAGGAGTTGATTATATAGAGGGTGGTTGGCCAGGAGCAAATCTAACTGATACAGAATTTTTTAATAAGGATCAAAACTTTAAAAATGCAAACCTTACAGCTTTTGGTATGACCAAAAAATCAGAGCATAGTGCAAAAAATGACCCTATGTTATCATCTTTGATTAATTCAAAGAGTTCATCAGTTTGTTTATTTGGCAAAAGTTGGGATTTTCATGTGGATGTGGCTTTAGGCATTTCAAACGATCAAAATTTAGAAAATATAAGCGAGAGTGCAAAGCATATAGTTAATTCTGGTAAAGAATTTATGTTTGATGCTGAACATTTTTTTGATGGTTATAAATCTAATCCTGAATATGCAATATCATGTTTAAAAGCTGCATACGATAATGGTGCAAGATGGATTGTTTTATGTGATACCAATGGGGGAACATTACCACACGAAATTTCTAAAATTGTTGAAAAAGTAACAAAGCATATACCTGGTAAAAACCTTGGAATTCATGCCCACAATGATACTGAAAATGCAGTTGCCAATAGTTTAGTAGCTGTACTAGCAGGAGTTAGACAGGTTCAGGGCACAATAAATGGACTTGGAGAAAGATGTGGTAATGCAAATTTAATGTCTTTGATACCAACTTTTTTTTTAAAAAAAGATTTTTCAGACAAATATGAAATTAATATTAAACCTGAAAACATTAAAAATTTAACTCAATGTTCAAGATTATTAGATGAAATACTGAATAGAAAACCAAATAAACATTTACCTTATGTGGGTGCATCTGCATTTTCACACAAAGGTGGAATGCATGTATCAGCTGTTCAAAAAGATCCGAAAACTTATGAACATATTAATCCAGATGAAGTAGGTAATGCTAGGAATATTGTTGTTTCTGATCAATCTGGACAATCTAATATAATGTCTAGATTAAATGCAATTGGCATTAATATTAAAAAAGACGATCCAAAAATTAAAAAACTTCTTCATGAAGTAAAAGATAGAGAGTTCATTGGATATAGTTACGATGGTGCTGATGCATCTTTTGAACTATTGGCTAGAAGGTTGATGGGAGAAATACCAAGATATATTTCAATTAATGAGTATGATGTTTCTGTTAAGAAAGATTCAACTGGTGAAGTTGTATCATTTGCAAAGGCAAAACTTGAAGTAGATGGTCATGAAATATTATGTGAAGGCGAGGGCAATGGACCCGTTAATGCATTAGATAATGCGATAAGAAAAAATGTAAATAAACTTGAAAAATATTCAGAATATTTAAAAGATTTAAAGCTAGTTGATTACAAAGTTAGAATTTTAAATACAGGAACTGGAGCCGTTACTAGAGTTTCTATAGAAAGTGCAGATTCGAAACATGGTAATTGGTTCACAATAGGAGTTTCTCCAAATATTATTGATGCATCTTTTAAAGCTCTTGTTGATAGTTTGGATTATAAGCTTTTCAAGGATAATGCTCCTGCTAGTACTTGATGTCATTAAGAAATATAACTTTTATTTTACACAAACCTCAACTATCAGAAAATATAGGAGCCTGTGCTAGAGCTTTAAAAAACTTTAATTTTAATAATCTATCAATTGTTAATCCAAAACCCTCATTTCCAAATGATAAAATTATTGCAACATCTGTAGGGGCAAAGGATATTGTTAAAAAGGCAAAAGTATATGAAAATTTAGAAACATCATTAAGTAATTTGGATATATTAGTTGCAACATCTGCAAGATTTAGAAATAAAAATATTAAACATATATCAATAACTGATCTAAATAAGATTAATTACAAAAAAAAGGTTGGTTTTCTTTTTGGATCAGAAGCATCTGGATTATCAAATAATGAAGTTAGTTATGCTGATTATACTTTACAAATTCCAAGTAATAGGAATTTTAGATCTTTAAATTTGTCTCATAGTCTAATTATAGTAGCTCAAATAGTAAGTGGACTAATTTCAAATAAAAAGTTTTCCTTTGAAAAGTCAAAAAAAATTAAAAGTGCAAATAAGAATGACATTCAAAGAATGTTAAATTTGTGCATTAATAATTTAGAAAATAAGAATTTTTTTCACCCACCTGAAAAAAAACCAATCATGATGGAAAATTTAAGAAGTATTTTCTTTAAACTCAATCTTTCAGAAAAAGAAACTCGTATTTTATCAAGTGTATTTGCTGGTTTAAGTAAGGAAAAGGTTGATTGACAAAACATAACTTAGGCTTATAAGACCTCATACTAATGACAAAAAGATTAAACTCTAAACATAAAGTAGATAGAAGATTAAAAGTGAACTTGTGGGGAAGACCCAAAAGTCCTTTTAATACAAGAGCCTATCCTCCAGGACAACATGGACAAACAAAAGCTGGAAAACCTTCAGACTATGGAATTCAACTTCAGGCAAAACAAAAATTAAAATCATATTACGGTAATATGAATGAGAGACAATTTAGAAATGTTTATAAGAAAGCAATCATGAAAAAGGGTGATACTGCTGAAAACTTAATTGGATTATTAGAGAGAAGATTAGATGCTGTAATTTACAGATCAAAGTTATCAAACACTATTTTTTCATCAAGACAATTGATTAACCACGGTCATGTTAAAGTAAATGGGAAAAAAGTTAATATAGCAAGTTATCAGGTTAAAGAAGAAGATACGATTGAAATTAGAGATAAATCTAAACAACTCGCTTTAATCGATATTGCTCTTGCTAACAAAGAAAGAGAAGTTCCAGAATATCTACAATTAGATGAAAAGAATAAAAAAGTTAAGTTCGTTAGAGTTCCATCTTTTGAAGAAGTTCCATACCCAGTTGTGATGGAGCCAAATTTAGTAATTGAATATTACTCTAGATAATTAATTCTTAGCTTTAAAATTTATTCCTTTAGACTCAAAAAGTTTAGCGAGTTCTCCACTCTCGTACATTTCTTTTACGATATCACATCCACCAATAAACTCGTTTTTAACATATAATTGAGGAATGGTTGGCCAGTCACTAAACACTTTTATACCTTCTCTTAGCTTTTGATCTGCTAAAACATTTACACCTTTAAAATTTACTTCAAGAACTTTTAAAATGTTTGATGTAGCCATTGAAAATCCACACTGGGGTGCATCAGGTGTACCTTTCATAAAAAGACACACATCGTTATTTTCAATTTCACTTTTTATTAAATCATTTGTTTCTTGTTCCATTTAAATTTCCTTTGTTTTAATTGCTAAAGCGTGAAGCTCATTTCCCATTTTACCTTTTAAAGAATTATATACCATTTTGTGTTGTTCTATTTTACTTTTACCTGAAAATTCAGATGATGTCACTGTAGCAGAATAGTGATTGCCATCACCTGCCAAATCTTGAATTTCAACTTTGGCGTCAGGCAACCCCTCTTTAATTAAACTCTCAATTTCTTTTAAATCCATTGCCATTAGCTATCCATATACTTTTTTAACCAATATTTATGTGCATCTGCCAATTCTTCAATAGGCAAATTGATGTCATCTTTATATTCGATAGATTGTCCATTAACTGTCCCTAATTCATCGAAATGTACAGAATATTTATTTAAAATATCATTTACTTTCTTCAAACTAGCTTTAGGTATTTCAACAATATATCGAGCCTGATCTTCACCAAAAAAATATTCATATTTATTTGTTAAACCCTTAAGTGTATTAATTTTTATTCCCTTTTTTCCTTTAATACACATTTTTGATACTGCGATTAAAATTCCGCCTAATGATACATCGTGGCAGCTCACAATAAGATTTTTTCTAGCTAAATCTAATACAGTCTCACCAATGTTTTTTTCATTAAATAAATTAACTGTTGGTGGAGGACCTTTTTTTTCATTTAAAAGCTCTCTTGCAAAAATACTTTGATCTAAATACCCATCGGTTTTACCAATTACATAAACTAAGTTTCCTTCAGTTTTAAAATCCATGGTAAGCATTTGTTGATAATCAGAGATTAGCCCAACACCTCCAATTGTTGGCGTAGGCTTTATGCCTTTATCTTTTGTTTCGTTATAAAATGATACATTTCCAGATACGACTGGAAAATCTAGATACTTACTTGCTTCTGTAATTCCTTCAACACATTCTACGAATTCACCCATATTTTTTTCTTTTTCTGGGTTTCCAAAGTTTAAACAATTTGTAATAGCAATAGGTTTAGCTCCTACCGAAATAAGATTTCTATAGCTCTCACAAACTATTTGTTTTCCTCCAGTTAATGGATGCGAGAAACAATATAATGCAGAAGAATCTACTGATGCTGCTACTGCTTTATTAGTCCCATGAACTCTTACGACACCAGCATCACCACCAGGTTTTTGGATTGTATCACCCATCACAGTGTGATCATATTGATCCCATATCCATCTTTTGTCTGAAATGTTTGAATTACTTAAAATCTTCTTTAGACAATCTGATAATTTTAGAGATTTAAATTCATCTTTATCAAATTTTAATTTTTGAGGTAATTTAGTTTTTTTCCAAGGACGATCATAAATTGGAGCATTTTCAGCAAGAAGATCAATTGGTATTTCGGCAACTTTTTTATTATCAAATATTAATTCTATTTTTTTTGAATTAGTTGTTTTACCTATAACTGCAAAATCTAGGTTCCATTTATCAAATATTTTCTTCGCATGTTCTTCTTTTCCTTTTTCAAGAACAATAAGCATTCTCTCTTGACTTTCAGACAGCATTATTTCGTATGGCGTCATTTTTTCTTCCCTACAAGGGACCTCGCTAAGATTTAATTCAATTCCAAGATTTCCTTTTGATGCCATTTCAACACTTGATGAAGTTAATCCTGCTGCACCCATATCTTGAATTGCAATTATTGAATTGTCAGCCATTAATTCTAAGCATGCTTCAAGTAATAGTTTTTCTGTAAATGGATCTCCAACTTGAACTGTTGGTTTTTTTTCTTCAATTTTGTCATCGAAGGTTGCTGAAGCCATACTTGCACCATGAATTCCATCTCTTCCAGTTTTAGAACCCACATATATTACTGGTTTATCTAAACCAGCTGCTTTTGAGTAAAAAATCTTATTTTTATTTACTAAACCAAGAGTCATGGCATTTACTAATATATTTCCATTGTAAGATTCATCGAAAGTTGTTTGACCAGCAATGGTTGGAACACCAATACAATTTCCATATCCGCCTATCCCTTTAACAACTCCTCTTAATAGGTTTCTTGTCTTTTTATGTTGTGGTGAACCAAAATGAATTGAATTAAGATTTGCTATTGGTCTTGCTCCCATTGTAAATACATCCCTCATAATTCCACCAACTCCAGTCGCTGCTCCTTGATAAGGTTCAATAAACGAAGGGTGATTGTGACTTTCAATTTTAAATACAATTGCATCGTCATCTCCAATATCAATAACACCGGCATTTTCTCCTGGTCCTTGAATGACCTGTTTTCCTTTAGTGTGCATTTTTTTTAAATGTTTTCTAGAAGACTTATAGGAGCAATGTTCGTTCCACATTGCAGAAAATATTGCAAGCTCAGTTAAATTAGGTGTTCTCTTCAGAAGTTCACATATTTTTGAAAACTCTTCTTTTTTTAATCCGTGATCTATTGCAACTGCTTCTGTGACTTCCATTATTTAAAATTATCTAAAATATTTTTGAAAAATAATGAACCATCTTCACCTGATAAATATTTGTCTATCATTCTTTCAGGATGAGGCATCATTCCCAATACATTTTTATTTTTATTAAATATTCCAGCTATATTTTTTATTGCTCCGTTAGGATTCGTTGTTTCATTTTCTGTGCCATCTGCTCCACAATACGTTACAGCTATTTGACTATTATCCTCTAATGATTTTAATTCATCATCACTACAAAAGTAATTTCCTTCATTGTGGGCAATATGAAGTTCTAAAAGATTTTTTTTTAAATTTTTGAAATATTTATTTTCTTTATCTTTAACTTTTACAAAAACATTGCTGCATATAAAATTTAGAAACTTATTTTGTTGTAAAATTCCATTTAGTAGGCCAGTTTCAGTTAAGATTTGAAACCCATTACAAATACCTAATACCAAACCTCCTGAATTCGCAAAATCAATCACTGATTTTATAATTTTTGATTTAGAGGCTATGCTTCCACACCTTAAGTAATCACCATAAGAAAAGCCACCAGGTAGTACTATTAAATCTGATTTTGGAATAGATTGATCATTGTGCCAAACCATTTGATTTTTAAAACCAAATTTTTTTAGAGCTACATCCATGTCTCTATCACAATTTGATCCTGGAAAAATAATAACTGATGATCTCATTTATTAAACTATTTTGTAATCCTCAATAACAAGATTAGCCAATAGCTTTTTACACATATCATCTACTAAAGACTTTGCTTTTTTTTCATCTTTTTCTTTAACTTCAATTTCAAAATATTTACCTTGTCTTACATCTTCTACATTTCCAAAGTTCATTCCATTAAGTGTTTGTTGAATAGCCTTTCCCTGAGGATCTAAAACTCCATTTTTAAGAGTTACAATTACTTTAATTTTCATTACTTCTTTTTAATCTTTACTGCTTGTGGTTTGGTGTATTTTAATGGTCTTATATTTGATTGTTCATGAAGTATATCTAATCTTCTTGCAACTTCTTGATAAGCCTCAATTAGATTACCAAGACCTTTTCTAAATCTATCTTTATCTAATTTTTTATCACTGTTTACATCCCATAGTCTGCAGGTATCCGGACTTATTTCATCCGCAAGTATGATTTCTTTTTTTCCATTTTTTTCAAATCTTCCAAATTCTACTTTAAAATCTACAAGTTTAATTCCGACACCTCTAAACATGCCTTGAAGAAAATCGTTAATTCTATTTAATTCTTTATTAATTATTTTTAATTCATCTTTTTCCATCCATTTAAAAGCTAATATGTGTTCGGTGCTTACTAAGGGATCTCCTAAATCATCATCTTTTAAGCAATACTCTATTAATGGATTGTCTAAAACTGTCCCATCTTCAATACCCAATCTTTTAGTTAATGAACCAGTTGCAATATTTCTTACAATAAATTCAATAGGTATAATTTCAACATGCTGTACCAGTTGTTCTCTCATATTTAGACGTTTTACTAAATGATTTTTGATACCAACATGGTTTAATTGAGTTAATATATGTTCAGATATTCTATTATTTAAAATTCCTTTTCCATCCATAACTGCTTTTTTTTGATTATTAAATGCAGTTGCATCATCTTTAAAATGTTGGATAACATATTTTTTATCGTTACTTGCAAAAATTATTTTTGCTTTACCTTCGTATAATTTTTTTCCTTTTTTCATTATTTAAATACTCTTTTAAATATATAATTTACATTTTTTAAGTGTTTGTCATATGTAAAGATTTTATCTAATCTTTTTTCACTTATTTTACCAGTGATCGATTTATCATTTTTTAAAAGTGTTAATAAGTTTGTATTCTTTGCAAAACTAGCTTTTGCATGAGACTGAACTAATCTATACGCTTTCTCTCTAGCAAAGCCTGATTTAGTAAGTTCTAACATTACCTCTTGAGAAAAAACAAGACCTCTTGTTAAGTTTAAATTCTTTATCATTGTTTTTGGATAAACAATCATTTTCTCTAAAATTCCTGACAACCTAACTAAAGCAAAATCTAAAGTTATGTTTGCGTCTGGACCAATATTTCTTTCAACGCTAGAATGAGAAATATCTCTTTCATGCCACAAAGAAATATTTTCTAAAGCTGGAATTACATAGCTTCTTACCATTCTTGCAAGTCCTGTGAGATTTTCACTTAATATTGGATTTTTTTTATGAGGCATAGCAGAAGAACCTTTTTGATCTTTTGAAAAGTATTCCTGTAATTCATAAACTTCAGATCTTTGTAAATGCCTTATTTCTGTTGCAACTCTTTCGACAGATCCAGCAATAATCCCAAGAACTGCAAAATAATGTGCATGTCTATCTCTTGGTATAATTTGAGTTGAAATAGGCTCAGCTTTTAATTTTAATTTTTTTGCAACATAAGTTTCAATTTTAGGATTTATATTAGCAAATGTTCCTACTGCTCCTGAAATTGCACATGTTGATACATTTTCTATTGCATCTTTTAATCTTAATTTGTTTCTTTTAAATTCTTCATAAAATGATGCTAATTTTAATCCAAATGTGATTGGTTCCGCATGAATTCCATGACTTCTTCCAATACATGGGGTTAATTTATATTTTTTTGCTTGTTTTTTTAGAACAGATAAAATTTTATCAATGTCTTTTAATAAGATGTTTCCTGATTGAACTAATTGAATATTTAAAGTTGTATCTAAAACATCAGATGAAGTCATACCTTGGTGTAGGTATCTTGCTTTAAGACCGGCTTGTTCTGTAATTGATGTTAAAAAAGCAATTACATCATGCTTAACTTTTGCTTCTATATCATGAATTCTTTTAACTTTGATTTTGCCTTTTTTTTTAACTAATGATGCAACTCCTTTAGGAATAATTTTATATTTTTCCATAGCCTCAGCTGCAGCGATTTCTACATCTAGCCAAATTTTATATTTATTTTCTTCAGACCAAATACTGACAAGTTCTTTTCTAGAATATCTTGATATCATTAATTATATGGGGGCCTCGTATAACCTTTAACAGATTCTGTGAAAATTTCATATGAATCTTCTGTGATACCAACAGTATGCTCAAATTGAGCTGATAATGATTTATCTTTAGTTACTGCAGTCCATCCATCATTTAAAACTTTTGTTTCATATTTTCCATAATTTATCATTGGTTCAATAGTAAACGTCATACCAGGCAATAGTTCTTTACCAGTATTTTTAGATCCATAATGAAGGATATTGGGAGTTTCATGAAAAACATTACTTATTCCGTGACCACAAAAATCTCTTACAACTGAATAACCTTTGCTTTCAACATAAGATTGTATTTCAAATCCTATATCACCAAGTTTTTTACCTGGTTGTAAAATTGATATTGCTTTCATTAATGAGTTATAGGTTGCTTCAATTAGATTTTTTGCCTTTACTGGTACATTTCCAATTTCATACATTCTACTTGTATCACCATAATAATTTTCAACGATAGCTGTCACATCAATATTAACTGCATCACCGTCCTCTAAAATTCTATCAGAAGGTATCCCATGACAAACTACATGGTTTAATGATGTACAGAGTGATTTTTTAAATCCTCGATAAAATAATGGAGCAGAGTAGCCGCCATTATCTCTTATAAATTCATAACCTAATTTATCAATCTTATCTGTTGATACTCCAGGTTTAATATAATCTGTTAGCATGTCTAAAGTTTTAGATGCTAGCTTTCCTGCAACTCTCATCTTTTCAAATTTTTCTTTATAATCAGTCATCTAAAATATTAATTTTTTTTTCAATTTTAATCTCTTTAGAACTCAGTTTGCATCTATAAGAGAGGAATTTTACTCCATTTTTTTTTGCTTTTTTGTAATTTTCAAAATAAATGTGGTCAATATCTTTTGCAATTCTAAAATTATTTATATTTTGAATTTGCGTTAAAAATAAGACATACGGTTTATATCCTTTTTTAATTGATTTAATTAACATATTTAGGTGTTTTGTTCCTCTTGATGTTACTGCATCAGGAAATTCTGCAATATCATTTTCTCTAAACAATGTAACATTCTTTACTTCTATTAAATTGTCGTCACATAAAAAATCAAATCTCGTATCATCACTAAATTTAAATTCTGGTTTAATATTTTTGATAGTTTTGAATTCTGATATTAATTTATTTTCTAATCCATGGTTAACGATTTTGTTAGCTCTATGAGTGTTTACCCCAACATATCTTTTTTTTGCTTTAATAATTTCTAAAGTGAATTTCAATTTTCTCTTTGGATCATTATGCTCTGTGACTAATACCTCATTACCCTCATCCAATAGACCTTGCATAGATCCAGTGTTAGGACAATGTGCTGTTATAATCTTGTTATTTACTTCTATATCGGCGAAAAATCTTTTATATCTTTTTAATAATTTTCCTTTAATAAGGCTATTTGTAAATTTCATATAAATTTACTTATATTTACATATGCAAAATAAAAAAGACATAAATGCTGGTATTTTAATTATCGGTAATGAAGTTCTATCGGGGAGAACTCAAGACGTTAATACAAGCACACTAGCGATTTGGTTAAATTCATTAGGCATACCTGTTGCAGAAGTTCGTGTAATTCCCGATGATGAAAGTATTATTATAAATACAATTAATGAATTAAGAGAAAAATACTCTTATATTTTTACTACAGGTGGAATAGGACCAACTCACGATGATATTACAGCAGAATCTGTTTCTAAAGCATTTAATATTGAATATGGTTTCCATAAAGAGGCTTTTTCAATATTAGAAAATTATTATAAGCCAGGTGAATTTAATGAAGGTAGACAAAAGATGGCTAAAATGCCTGTTAGTGCTAATTTAATTTTAAATCCATCTAGCGGGGCTCCAGGTTTTTATGTTGAAAACGTATTTTGTCTTCCAGGCGTTCCATCTATTATGAAAGCAATGCTTGGAAGTTTAAATAATCTTTTGGTTGGTGGGGAGCCAATTTTAAGTGAAACAATTAATTTAAGAACTGTTGAGAGTGAAATAGCTAAATCTTTAACAGAGGTCCAAAATAATAATTCTGAAGTTGAAATTGGAAGTTATCCTTTTTTTAAAGCTGGAAAATTAGGGGTATCAATTGTTGTCAGATCAGTAGATAAAACAAAAATTGATAAATGTAATTCAGAAATACTTAAATTTGTTAAAGATAAAGAAATTGAAATTGTTGAGAGATAATTATGCTTTATTTTGCTTATGGAAGTAATCTAAATCATTTTCAAATGAAAAGAAGATGTAAAGATTCCAAATTTATTAAAAAGATAAATTTAAAAGGATATACACTTAATTTCAGAAGCAAATATCGTGCCGCAGATATAGAAAAGAAAAATAATTCAATTGTGCCCGGTGGATTGTACGAGATATCAAAAAGTGATGAAAAAAAACTTGATATTTATGAAGATTATCCAATTCTCTATAAAAAAATGTATTTTAAATATTACAACAATACTGTGATGACTTATATCATGCCTAAAAAAACAATTTTTAGATATCCAACTGAAAGGTATCTAAATGTAGTTAAACAAGGTTATAAAGATTGTAAGTTAGACCAAAAATATCTCAAAAAAGCTTTAGTGAATTTTTAATTAATGCTTTCAAAATCAAAAATATTTTTTAAAGGTATAGTTGCTGTTTTACCTCATATGTTATCAGTAATTCCTTTTGGAATTATAACTGGAGCTATTGGTATTGAATTAGGTTTTAATCCAATTTTAGTTTATGCAACTTCCTTGATTATTTTTGGAGGTGCTTCGCAGATAATATTTATGCAACTTTTGTCAGGTGGAGCTTCATCATTAGTAGCCATTACATCAGTTGGAGTAATAAACTCAAGACATTTATTATATGGAGCAGTTTTATCTGAGTATTTAGAAAAACTGAGCTTTATTAAAAAATTAATTATATCTTATTTTATTGTGGACCAAGGCTTTGCAGAATCTAATAAGTATTTAAGACAGAATAAAAATTTATCTAATCCACATTATTATGTTCTTGGTACAGGAGTAACACTTTGGTTTTGTTGGCAGTTATCCACAATTAGTGGAATTATATTGGGCTCATTTATTCCTGAAGAATTGGGTTTAAAATTTGCGATCCCTCTCACTTTTTTAGCGATTATTGTAAATGACTTAAGAAAATTAGATCATGTTTTTGTGATGTTGGTATCTGGATTTGCTTCACTAATATTATTTAATGCCCCATTCAAATCTTACATAATATTATCTCCAATTGTTGCTTTAATTGCAGCTTTTATAATGCTGAGACTGAAAAAATGACCTGGTTATCAATTATTATTTCTGGAATTGTTACTTATTTTTCAAGGATGGCCATGGTCGCTTTAATTGATAGAGAAATGCTTGGAACAAAAGTTAAAGAAGTTCTTAACTATGTTCCAGCAGCTGTATTTCCAGCAATAATATTTCCTGGTGTTTTTTTTAATGATTTTGGTTTATTTGTAGAAATCACAGATCCAAAAATTTATGGTTCAATAGTTGCTTTAGTTGTTGGATTTTATTCAAGGAGTGTTATCGCCACTATTGTTTCAGGATTATTATCTTATTGGTTTATTATTTTTTTATTACTAAAATAGATTTATGTATTTATATACTAAACTTCAAAATTTAAAAAAACCAATTAGAGTTGCTTTTGTTGGCTGTGGGAAATTTGTTTCAATGTTTCTTGCTCAATACAATCAATTAAACAAAATCATTTTAGATTCAATCATAGAGCTTGATATTGAGAGAGCAAAAAAAAATTGTTTAAATAGTGGATTATCTAGTGAAACTATAGACAAAATTAATTTTACAGACAATTTAGAAGAAGTTTTTAACAGAGAAATTGATGTATTTATTGAGGCTACAGGCAACCCTATAGCAGGCACTTTACATGCAAAGAAAATTATAGAAAACAAAAAGCATGTAATAATGGTTAATGTTGAAGCAGATGTTTTATGCGGAAAGTATTTGTCTGATCTAGCAAAGAAAAATAATGTGATCTGTTCAATGGCTTATGGTGATCAGCCATCATTAATATTAGAACAAATTGAATGGGCAAAATTAAATGGTTTTGAAGTTATATGTGCAGGTAAAGGAACTAAATATCATCCATCATTTGAATATTCGACACCAGAAACTGTTTGGGGACATTATGGTTTAACTAAAGAAAGAGCTGAAAATGAATCTGGGATGAATCCTAAAATGTTTAATAGTTTTTTATGTGGGGATAAATCATCAATAGAAATGTGTGCTGTTAGCAATGCAACAGACCTAAAATGTCCAGATAATGGATTAACTTATCCTCCTATAGGAGTTTACGATATTGCTAAAAAATTAATTCCAAAATCAGAAGGCGGTTTATTAGATCACACTGGTCAGGTAGAGGTGATCTCAAGCATTGATTTAGATAAAAAAGATATCCCTAATGATCTTAGATGGGGAGTATATGTTGTTATAAAAGCTCAAAATGAATATGTAAAAAACTGTTTTAAAGACTATGGAATGGTTACTGACACTTCGGGAAGTTATTCAGCCATTTGGAGACCTTATCATTATATTGGATTAGAATTAGCTCAATCAATTTATTCCATAGTGCTTGATAATAAGGCAACAGGTCATACAAAAAATTTTAATGCTGAGATAGCTAGTGTCACAAAAAAAGATTTAAAAGCTGGACAAAAACTTGACGGAGAAGGGGGTTATTGTGCAAGGGGAAGGTTGATTTCATCTAAAAAATCCAAACAAGAAAGAATTTTACCTATGGGTTATACTGATAATGCAGTCTTAAAAAATGATATAATGAAAGATCAATTTATTAGATTGGATGATGTTGAGCTAAATTTACAAAAAGAAATAATTGAAGCTAGAGAATATCAATACAATTTAATATAGTTGAGATATAAATTTTAATATATATAACGATGATCTTTATAAATGCCCTCGTGGTGAAATTGGTAGACACAAAGGACTTAAAATCCTTGCCCTTTTGGGAGTGCCAGTTCGAGTCTGGCCGAGGGCACCACTAATGGTTAAACCTTTTATAGTTTCAGACAAAAACTCCAGATCATTTAAAATTAAAAATGCAGTTTTAAGTAGAATAAAGAAACATTCTTTGTCAAAATCTAATTTAATAATTGTAATAGGTGGTGATGGTTTTATGCTCGAAACGTTAAAAAAATATAATAAATACAAAAAACCATTTTATGGGATAAATTCAGGAAACTATGGTTTCCTTATGAATAAATATTCTGAAAAAACAAACTATAAAAAATTAATTAAAGGAAGATTGGTCTCAATATATCCATTAGAGATGAGTGTAAAAAATAAATCAAACATTGTAAAAAAATGTATTGCAATTAACGAAATCTCAGTTCTTAGACAAAGTAGACAAACAGCATCTTTAACTATTTTAAACGGTAAAAAACAAATTATTAAACATTTAATTTCTGATGGTGTATTGGTATCAACACCTGCTGGTAGTACAGCTTACAATCTTTCTGTTCATGGCCCTATTCTCAGTATAGATTCTAATAAGTTATCAATATCTCCAATAAGTGCTTTTAGACCAAGAAGGTGGAAGGGAAAAATAGTAAGTGATAAATCTAAAATCACAATTAAAAATTTAAATTATGTAAAGAGACCAATAAGTGCTGTTGCTGATAATATTGAGGTAAGAAATGCAAAATCAATATCTATTAAAACTAACAAAAAAATTAAATTTAATTTAATATTTGATAAGAATAGAAGTCTTCAGAAAAAAATTAAAATTGAACAATTAAGAAATGAAATAAATTAATGGTGCCCCCGCACGGACTCGAACCGCGGACCTATTGATTACAAATCAATTGCTCTACCAGCTGAGCTACAAGGGCATCTTGAGTTTTGTATTACGATTTTTAATATTATCAAGTTTTATTTTTATATTGATTTATATGATGAAAAACTATTGCAGCACTATTTGATATATTTAAACTCTCAATATTTTTATTTATATCTATTTTTACTGAAAAATCTGTATATTTTTTTGTATGCTCTCGCATACCAAATCCTTCAGAACCAAATAATAAAATATTGTTTCCGTTCCATTTAATTTCGTTAAACTTTTTCTCACTGTTTGCTTCAAAACCATAAATCCAAAAATTTTTTTCCCTTAGGAATTTAAGAGTAGTATTTATATTTGATACTTCGAATATATTTATGTGTTCCATGCAACCACTTGCAGATTTATACATCATTTTACTCTCTGATGGAAAATGCCTCTCTTTAATTATTATTCCATCTATATCAAATGACGCAGCACTTCTAATTATAGAGCCTATATTTCTAGGATCTGTTACCTCATCTAAACATGCGAAAGTTAAATCTTTCTTTAATTTGATAAATTCTTTTAAATTTTTTTTTTCAAAATGCTCTATTTCGGCAACATATCCTTGATGAGTTATTCCGTCTTTTGAACAATATTTATCAAGTTCTTTTCGTGTCTTATAATAAATTTTTAAATCTTTAAGGAGATTTTTTCTTGTGCTAACTCTATGTATATTTTTTTTACTTTCTTCAGTTAGAAAAATTTTTAAAACTTTTCTTTCAGGATTTTTTAATGCTTCTATAACAGCATGTTTTCCGACTACAAAAAAAGATGACTTGTTCATGATAAATGTTGAATTTACACTATTTTTTAAGCTATTTTCATATATTTCACGTATTGCATTTGTACAATAAAAATATATAAAACGCATGTTGTTTAAAGCTTTATTGAACATGGGGTGCTTCCCCCTAAAATTATATTAAGGAGGGGTACCAAAGCGGTCAAATGGGGCGGGCTGTAAACCCGTTGACTTCGGTCTTCGAAGGTTCGAATCCTTCCCCCTCCACCATTCAATAATTTTTTTTATAACATGGAGTGACTTGGGTGTTGCGGGTGTAGTTCAATGGTAGAACGCTAGCCTTCCAAGCTGGATGTAAGGGTTCGATTCCCTTTACCCGCTCCAAAAAATTAAATTAAGAAAAAAAATAAAAGAGGTAAACAAGTAATGTCAAAAGAAAAGTTCGTAAGAAATAAACCGCACTGTAATATTGGAACTATAGGTCATGTCGATCATGGTAAGACAACATTAACTGCTGCGATCACAAAAGTATTAGCAGAGTCTGGCGGTGCGCAATTTACTGCTTATGATCAAATTGATAAAGCTCCTGAGGAAAAAGAAAGAGGTATCACAATTTCAACTGCTCACGTCGAATATGAAACTGAGAAAAGACACTATGCACACGTAGACTGTCCAGGCCACGCGGATTATGTAAAAAATATGATTACAGGTGCTGCACAAATGGATGGAGCAATTTTAGTTGTAAATGCTGCAGATGGTCCAATGCCGCAAACTAGAGAGCATATTCTTTTAGCAAGACAGGTTGGTGTCCCAGCTATAGTTGTTTACTTGAATAAAGTTGATCAAGTTGATGATAAAGAAATGATTGAACTTGTTGAAGAAGAAATAAAAGATTTATTAACATCATATAAATTTCCAGGTGATAAAACTCCAATTATCAAAGGTTCAGCATTAGCTGCTGTTGAGGGTAGAGATGATGAGATTGGAAAAAATTCTATTATGGAGCTAATGAAATCTGTAGATGAATTTATCCCACAACCAGATAGACCAAAAGATAAAGATTTCTTGATGCCTGTTGAAGACGTATTCTCAATTTCAGGAAGAGGTACAGTTGTTACAGGTAGAGTAGAGTCCGGTGTAATTAAAACTGGTGATGAAATAGAAATTGTTGGAATAAGAGAAACAAAAAAAACAGTCTGTACTGGAGTGGAAATGTTTAGAAAACTTTTAGACTCTGGTGAAGCAGGAGATAATATTGGTGCACTTTTAAGAGGTGTTGAAAGAACTGATGTAGAAAGAGGTCAAGTATTATGTAAGCCTGGTTCAATAACTCCACACACTAAATTTGAAGCCCAAGCATATGTATTGAAAAAAGAAGAAGGTGGAAGACACACACCTTTTTTCACAAAATATAGACCACAGTTTTACTTCAGAACAACTGATGTAACTGGTGAAGTAGAATTACCAGCAGGCACTGAAATGGTTATGCCAGGCGATGATGCTAAATTTACAGTAAAATTAATTACACCTATTGCGATGGCTGAAAAGCTAAACTTCGCCATTAGAGAAGGTGGTAGAACAGTAGGAGCTGGAGTAGTAACTAAGATTATAGAGTAAACTCCATAGGAGTGTAGCTCAATTGGTAGAGCGCCGGTCTCCAAAACCGGAGGTTGGGGGTTCGATTCCCTCCGCTCCTGCCAAATATAAATTTATTATGAAGAACCCATTAAAATTTATACAAGATGTAAAGCAAGAAGCTTTTAAGGTCACTTGGCCAACTGGTAAAGAGGTTATCCAAGGATCATTAATGGTTGTTGCAATGGCTATTGTTGCGGCTTTATTTTTTCTTCTTTTAGATCAAGTTCTTCAATTTTTTTTAGAGTTAGTTTTAAAGGTAAATCTATAATGAAAAATTGGTATATTGTGCAATCTCACTCCAGTTTTGAAAATAAAGTTGCCCAAGAAATAAAGGAAGAAGCAACAAAAGCTAATCTATCAGATAAAATTGAGGAAATTATTGTTCCTACTCATGATATTACTGAAGTTAAAAGAGGAAAAAGAGTTCAAAGAAAGAAAAAATACTTTCCTGGATATGTTTTGTTGAAGAGCGAAATGGATAATACGATTTATCACATGATTAAAAATTTAAAAAAAGTAAGCGGTTTTTTAGGAACAAAAGGCACACCAATACCCGTATCTGAAAAAGAAATTGAAAAAATACTTGGCCAAATTAAAGATGGTGTAGTACAACCAAAATCGGGTGTTGAATACAACGTTGGTGAAAAAGTTCAAGTTATAGATGGACCTTTTGCTTCATTCAGCGGTTTAGTTGAAGATATTGATGAAGAAAAATTGAGATTGAAAGTATCCGTATCAATATTTGGAAGACCAACACCTGTTGATTTAGAATATAGTCAAGTAGAGAAGGCAAGTTAATGGCAAAAAAAGAAATAAGTGGATACATAAAACTACAAATAAATGGTGGTCAGGCTAATCCAGCACCACCTGTCGGTCCGGCTTTAGGTCAAAGAGGAATAAATATTATGGACTTTTGTAAAGCTTTTAATGAAAAAACAAAATCATTTGCAGGTAAACCTGTACCAGTAATTATTACAGTTTATAAGGATAAAAAGTTTGATTTTATAATTAAATCACCACCTGCATCACATTTTATTAAAGAGGCAGTAAAATTAAAGAGTGGTTCGAAAGAGCCTGGAAGAAATATAGTTGCAAAAATATCAAAAAAACAATTAAAAGAAATAGCTGAAAAAAAGATGGCAGATCTTAATGCGCATGACGTTGATGAAGCTGCAAAAATTATTGCCGGATCTGCAAGATCTATGGGTATAGAGGTAGTAGAATAATGTCATCAAAAAGATATAAAAAATTACCAAAAAAAACTAGAGATTTGCAATCCGAGTCTGTTGATAAATTAATACCTATTTTAAAGCAAAATTGCACAACAAAATTTGATGAGTCCTTAGACCTCAACTTACAAATTAATAATAAGCAAAAGAAAAATGAGATCAATATTAGGACAGTAATTAATTTACCTGGTGGAAGTTCAAAAAAAGTCAAAATAGGAGTTGTTTGTGAAGATAATAAATCTCAAGAAGCAAAAGATGCTGGCGCAGAAGTTGTTGGTGGTGATGAGCTAATAGAGGAAATAAAAGCAGGAAATATAAACTTTGAAAAATTAATTTGTACCCCGGGAATGATGATTAAACTTTCAAAATTAGGAAAAGTTCTTGGTCCAAAAGGACTAATGCCAAATCCAAAATTAGGATCTGTAACTAATGATGTAAAAAAAGCTATAACCGATGCAAAATCTGGGCAAGTTGAAGTTAGGAATGATAAAGATGGAAATATAGGCTTAAGTATTGGAAACAAATCTTTTTCTGATGATAAATTAATATTGAATTTTAATGCAGTAATGGATGCATTAGAAAAGGAAAAATCAAATAACACTATTAAAGGTGATTTAATTAAACAAGCTTTTATAACGTCAACAATGGGCGTTTCTTACAAAATTAAATTAGGTAAGAGTATTTAATTATGATGAACAAAGAACAAAAGAAACAGTATATATCTGATATGACAAATCAGTTCGAAAAATCTGAAGCTGTAATAGTCACTCACTATCAAGGTTTAACGATGAATCAACTTGATGACTTAAGAGCTAAAATGAGAGAACATGGTATCAAATTTAAAATTACAAATAATAGAATTACAAAATTAGCTCTAGAAAAAACAAGATGCAAAGATCTTTCAGATTTATTTTCAGGTCCTACTGCCGTAGCTTTGTCAGAAGACGCAATAACTTCTGCAAAAATATTAACAAATTTCTCAAAAGAAAATGAAAATTTAAAGATTCTAGGTGGAATCATGGGTTCCGACATTTTAGACGTTGCTGGTGTCAAAAATGTTGCGACTTTACCTTCGTTGGATGAAGCTAGGGCTAAAATAGTAGGAATATTAAGGTCTCCAGCACAAAAAATAGCAAGTATTTTACTTGCGCCGGCGTCAAAAATCGCTATTTTAGCGCTCGAAAAATCAAAAAAATAACCAGGGACAAGATTTATTATGGCTGACTTAAATAAAATTATAGATGACTTATCAAGTTTAACTGTTGTAGAAGCAGCTGAACTTTCTAAACAACTTGAAGAAAAATGGGGAGTGACTGCAGCAGCAGCTGTAGCACCAGCAGCGGCAGTAGCAGGTGGAGCTGCACCAGCAGAAGAAAAAGATGAATTTACAATTATGCTTACTGCGGCTGGAGATAAAAAAATCAATGTTATAAAAGAAGTTAGAGCTATTACTGCTTTAGGACTTAAAGAAGCAAAAGATTTAGTTGAAGGTGCACCAAAAGAAGTCAAAACAGGTGTTAACAAAAAAGAAGCAGAAGAGATTAAGCAAAAACTCGAAGCAGCTGGCGCAAAAGTAGAACTAAAATAAATTAGATAGGATTATTTACTGGTTATATTTCTAATCAGTAGTTGAGATGCAATTATCTTTTACAGAAAAGAAGAATATAAGGAAAAGCTTCGGAAAACTTAAGGAAACTTTATCTATACCAAACCTTATAGAGGTACAGAAAAATTCTTATAAAGAACTTACAGAATTCAAACAAGATGTTGAGCAACATCTTGTTAAAGGTTTTGATAGAGTTTTTAAAAGCATTTTTCCAATTGAAGACTTAAATGATAAAGCAACTTTAGAATATGTTTCATATAAGTTAGAGAAACCAAAGTTTGATGTTGAGGAATGTATAGCTAGAGGCTTAACATATTCAGCGGCTCTAAAATGTACTCTTAGACTAGTTGTCTATGAGATTGATCAAGAAAATAACACAAAGGATATTTTATCTGCAAAAGAACAAGAAGTTTATATGGGAGAAGTTCCAATGATGACTAATAGTGGAACTTTCATAACCAATGGAGTTCAAAGAGTTGTTGTTAATCAAATGCATAGAAGTCCAGGTGTATTCTTTGATCACGATAAAGGTAAATCACATGCAAGTGGTAAACTATTATTTAATTGTAGAGTAATTCCTAATCGTGGATCTTGGCTTGACTTTGAATTTGATGTTAAGGATTTGTTATATTTTAGAATTGATAGAAAAAAGAAAATATTAGTTTCTACTTTATTACAAGCTTTAGGATTTTCAAAAAATGATATTGTTGATGAATTTTATCAAAAGGAAACATTAAATTATGATAAAAATTTAAATAAGTGGAAAACGAAATTTGATCCAGAAAATTATAAAGCCAAAAATTTTTCTGAGGAAGTAATTGATGCAAAAAATAATAAGGTAGTGGTAAAATTAGGTGAAAAAATTAATTTTTTAACTGCAAAAAAACTCTCAAACGATGGTCTAAAAGAAATTTTTGTTTCTAGTGAGTCTTTGTATGGTAAATTTTTACATAGAGATATTACAGTTGGCGAAGAAGTATTTAAAATTGGAACAGAAATAAATGAAACTATAATTAGTAAAATTATTGAAGCCGATATTAAATCTTTAGACATCTCTCGAACTAACTCAATAAATAAAGGTCCATATCTATTATTAAGTATTTTCAATGATAAAAATGAAAATAAAAATGATGCAATTACTGAAATTTATAAGGTATTAAGACCAGGGGAACCACCAACAATTGAAATAGCCACACAAATATTTAACAACTTATTTTTTAGTTCCGACAGATATGATTTATCTGATGTGGGTAGAGTAAAAATGAACTCAAGATTGGAACTTACTTGCTCTGATAAAATTACAATTTTAAGAAATGACGACATACTTGCAATCATACAAAAAATGTTAGATTTGAGAGATGGTAAAGATGAAGTTGATGATATTGATCACCTAGGAAATAGAAGAGTAAGATCTGTAGGTGAATTGGTCGAAAATCAAGCTAGGATCGGTGTTTACAGAATGGAAAGGGCAATTAAAGAAAAAATGACAACTTTGGATGTTGAGTCAGCAATGCCACAAGATTTAATAAACGCTAAACCTTTGACAATTTCTTTGAAAGATTTTTTTGCAACTTCTCAGTTATCTCAATTTATGGATCAAACTAATCCACTTTCAGAGATTACTCATAAAAGAAGAGTATCAGCTTTAGGGCCGGGGGGACTAACAAGAGAGAGAGCTGGTTTCGAAGTAAGAGACGTTCATCCCACTCATTATGGAAGGATTTGTCCAATAGAAACTCCCGAAGGACCAAATATTGGATTAATAAATAGTCTCTCCACATATTCAAAGATTAACAAATATGGTTTTATAGAAAGTCCATATAAAAAAGTTAAAGATGGTGTCGTACAAAATAACATTGTGTATTTATCAGCTATGGAAGAGACTAAATTTACCATTGCACAAGCGAACTCTCTAATTGACAAAAACGGTAAGTTTACTGAAGAATTAGTTTCATGCAGACAGAATCTAAATTTTATTTTAGCTAAACCGGAGAATATCGATTATATCGATGTTTCTCCAAAGCAACTTGTATCAGTAGCTGCTTCTCTAATACCTTTTTTAGAAAACGATGACGCTAATAGGGCATTAATGGGTTCAAATATGATGAGACAGGCAGTTCCATTATTAAAACCAGAAGCACCACTTGTAGGAACCGGAATAGAAAGTGATGTTGCATTAGACTCAGGGGTTACAATTGTTGCGAGAAGAGATGGAGTTGTGGATAAAATAGATGGTAAAAGGATAGTTATTAAGGCTTCAAGTGAAAAAGATTATTCTAAATCTGGTGTAGATATTTATAATTTACAGAAATTCAAAAGATCTAATCAAAAC
>CABYQM010000001.1 GCA_902521075.1 uncultured Pelagibacteraceae bacterium | reverse complement strand
GCAAATGGAATTAAATTTGCTGCAACAGCTGCTGCTGCACCACCAGAAGACCCTCCCGCTGACTTACTATAATCATAAACATTGGAGGTGGCTCCATAAACTCTGTTAGTAGTATGACAACCAACAGCAAATTCAGAGAGATTTGTTTTACCAATTAAAATTGCGTTTTTTTTATAATTATCTACTAATAAAGAGTTCTGTTTTGGGATATTTTTTAATAACTCTTTATATCCATAACAAGTTACCTCATTTTTAATATCAAATAATTCTTTAACAGCAATTGGAAGACCATAAATATCATCTTTATCATTATCACTATTAAAATTTTCATCTTTTAATTTTGCTTCTTCAGTAATTTTTGTTTCATCTATATGTGAAATAATAGCATTTAATTTTGGATTGAATTTTTTTATTCTATCTAAATAGAAATTTAGTACCTCTACTATTTTAATTTCTCTTTTTTTTATTTTTGAAATTATTTGATGGACAGAAAAATTCTCAAGCACTTAATTAAACCTATCTTGCTTGTCTAATACTCTCTAAAACTAAAGCCTTGACCTCATCTAATGATGCCTTTTTAGGATTTTGTCCATAAGCTTGGTCTAACATTGATTTCTTTGCTATTCTCTCTTGGCAATCTTCTGGCACTCCTAATTCATTTAATCCTTTAGGGATTTTTAATCTATCTAGAATTATATTTAAATTGTCTTGAAAACTTTCAATTGAATGTTTTTCAAATTGCATAGCCTCTGACATTCTTTTTACTTTTTCTTCTAATCCAGGTAAATTATATTTCATGACAGCAGGAAGTATAATTGCATTAGTCAATCCATGATGTGTATTATATTCAGCACCAACCATGTGCGAAATTGCATGAACTAAACCTAAGCCTTTTAAGAAAGCTATTCCACCCAAATAAGATCCAATAATCATTCCTCCTCTCGCTAAAAGATTATCAGGTTCTTCGACAGCTGCATAAAGTGATTTTGAAATTAAATTTAAACTTTCTAATGCAGAACCATCACAAAGTGGATGAAACATAGGAACACTATAACCTTCAATTGCATGTATCATTGCATCTATACCGGTCCAAGCAGTAAGATTTGCTGGTAATTTTAAAGTTAGCTCTGGATCTACTAAAGCTAAACATGGTCGGGCATCTGGATGCCATAAACAAAATTTCATTCCTTTTTCAAGATGAGTGACCATGGCAGTGACTTCTGTTTCAGCACCTGTTCCTGCTGTAGTTGGAATAGTAATTATTTTTGGAAAAGGATTTTCCATAGTTAGTTTTGGCGGCTCTTTTTCAAATTCAAAATCCCATAAAGGCACACCGCTATCAACTGTAAGAGAAATTGCTTTTCCTCCATCCATTGCACTTCCACCGCCTATTGCAATTATTGCATCATGATTGCCTTCACGAAATTTTTTACATCCAGAATCTATTTCATCATCTCTAGGATTTGGCGATATATTTGAATAAATATCTGATTTGATTTTTGAGTCATTAAGTAAATTTTGTAAATCACTTATAAATGGTAAATTTACACTACCACTATCAGTAACGATTAATGCATTATTTATTTTAAAATTTTTACAAAACTTTCCAATTTCTTTAAATCTTCCAGGTCCATAAGCTGTAAAAGTTGGGAATGTCCAATCCTGATTATTTAATAAAAATTCTTCATTAAGCTTAAAATTTTGCATAATATTTTAAAAACTTATACTAATTTCAACATTATTAAATGAAAATTTCATCTGAAAAAACAGATCTAAAAAAAACATATTTAGCAATTGCTACAATGCTCTTAGCAATTTTATGTATAGATCTCTACATGGTTATTATTAAATTTTTAGGTGATGAATACTCAATAATTCAATTAACTTTATTTAGAAATGTAGCAGCAATTATACCTTTATTATTATTGATCTTATTCACAAATGAATTTTCAACAATATTCAAAAACTTAGGAAATAAGTTTTTGATATTGAGTTGCTTGAGAGGAATATGTTTTCTTTCTATGAATGTATTCATTTTTATCTCAGTAGTAAATCTGGAATTTGCAACAGCAATGACGCTAACCTTTTCGTCACCTTTCTTCATAGTAATACTATCAATAATTTTATTGAGTGAAAAAATTGGTATTTACAGATGGTCAGCAGTTATAATTGGTTTTGTTGGTGTGGTTATGATAATGAAACCAACAAGTGAAATTTTTAGTTTGTACTCAATTTTTCCAATTCTAACCGCTATAGCATGGGCTTTCACTGTCATAATTTTAAAATTCATTCAAGGCAATCATTCAACTGCAAAAATTCAGTTATACACATTAATATTTAATGTCATTGGTGGTTTACTTTTATTTTTTGTAACTACAGGACATGTTGAAATTAAAAATTTTAAAGATTTTATTTTGATGACAATGACTGGAGTTTTGGGTGGTACAGCAGCAATATTGTTTATTTATTCTTACCGTTTAATTTCAGCAAGTAAAATAGCTTCATTTGAGTATCTTGGTATACCGTCATCTTTTATTCTTGGTTGGATTTTCTTTAATGAAGCTCCATGGAGCCAACTATTTCCTGGAGTAATAGTAATTATTTTTGCTGGTATGATTATTATATGGAGAGATAATATTAAAAAGAAATCAATAGAAGGTAATAAGCAAATTTATTGATTTGATCTCATAGATTTCATTACTATTACTCTATCTATCTCACCTAATAGCTTTCCACTTTCATTACAAACTACTGGATAAGTTTTATCATTATCAATTAGCCTATCTATTAAGTTTTCAATTTTAGAATTATCTAAAATATTATCTTTTCCATTCTCAAATAAATTTTTTGTTTCATTGCAGCACTCAGTTCTCATGACTTTGCCTGCACTTAATACTTTATATTTAGGAACATCTTCACAAAAATCTTTAACATATTGATCTTTCGGATTAGATACAATTTCTTCAGGTGTACCTACTTGAGAAACTTCTCCATCTTTCATAATTGCTATGTGGTCTCCCATTTTAATTGCCTCTAAAAAGTCGTGAGTTATAAATACCATAGTTTTTTGAAGCTTTTCTTGGATCTTTAAAAGCTCATCTTGCATCTCTCTTCTAATCAAAGGATCCAATGCTGAAAAAGGTTCATCAAAAATTAATATTTCAGGATCCACAGCTAGTGCTCTTGCAAGTCCTACCCTTTGCTGCATACCTCCAGATAATTCTCTTGGATAATTATTATGCCAACCATCTAAGCCAACCATTTTTAAAACTTCCATTGACTTTTCTGTTCTTATATCTTTTTTTGTTCCCCTTACTTCTAATCCATAACCAATATTTTCTAGGACTGTTCTATGAGGAAATAAACCAAAATGTTGGAAAACCATGCTCATTTTATTTCTTCTTAATTCTAATAATTCACTTGCACTCATTTTTGTAACTTCAACATCATCCATTTTCACTATGCCAGCTGTTGGTTCAATCAATCGCGAAATACATCTAACTAGTGTTGATTTTCCACTACCAGATAATCCCATTACTACAAATGTTTCACCTTTTTGAATTGAGAAACTGACATCTTTTACAGCAACAACGTGTCCTGTCTTTTCTTGAACTTCCTTAATACTTAAATTTTTATCAAGGTTTTTTATAATTCTCTTTTCGTCTGGTCCAAATAACTTCCATATATTTGTACAGGTGATTTTTTGTTCTACAGACATTTTTAATAAATAATATTACCCCAAAAATAGACAATATTTTACTTTAAATGTAAAATTATTTATTTTAATTTGCTAACATGGCTACTAGAACTGATTTAATAAATAAATCAAATCAATCGAAAAACATAATAACTTATGTAATTATTGGAGTTGTTTTTTTGGTAGCACTCTGGCTATCTACTCAAAATGAAGGGCCTTCAAAATTTCCTAAAGAAGTCACCGATAAATTTACATTTACAGCTTGGGTGAACGATGGAGAAGATTATTTAAAAAAAAATTACAGATGGGTCACTAAAATTATAGCAAGCTACATAAAAGAAACTTACTATTTTTTAGAAGACTTTTTGCTAGAGTCTCCTTGGATTTTAATAGCAGCAATAATTGTAATACCTTGCATAATTGCGGGCGGTTTGCGATTGGGAATTTACTCTTCTTTTGTAGTTTATTTTTGGGGAGCTACAGGAATGTGGGAACCATCCTTACAAACAGTAGCATTGATGGGTCTGTCAGTTTTATTATGTGTATTTTTTGGATTTATACTGGGTGTCTTGTGTTCACAGAGTAATAGATTTGAAAATTTCATGAAGCCAGTATTAGATACTATGCAAGTAATGCCAGCATTTGTATATTTGTTCCCAGCATTATTTTTTTTTGGGATAGGAGGCGCGCCAGCAATATTGGCTACCATGATATATGCAATGCCTCCAATAATAAGATTGACAAACACTGGTATAAGACAAGTGCCAGCTCAAACTATTGAGTCTGCAACTTCCTTTGGTTCAAGTAAACTTCAATTGTTATTTAAAATTAAAATTCCATTATCTTTACCAAGTATAATGATGGGTATTAACCAAGTAATAATGATGGCATTGGCATTAGTGGTTCTTGCATGTTTTATAGGTGCCGAAGGTATTGGTGGCCAAGTTTGGCAAGCAATAAGAAGATTGGATGTTGGTTGGGCAATGGAAGGTGGGCTATGTATTTTATTTATGGCGATAATGTTTGATAGATTTAGTTTAGCGTTTAGTAAAGATGTAGAAAGACTTCCTTCAGATGTTCAAAGATTTTATTTACTTCCACAAAGTTGGGAAAAATATCAAATCGCAAAAATTTTAGAAATGCCGTTAAGTTTTGGAAATAAGATTTTAAAAATCATATGTCAAACAGTTACATCTGCTATAGCAATAGTATTTAGAGTTTTAGTTTCAATTTTTAATAAATCTACAGCTGAAAACATCGGTGAATTTATTAGCAAAAGATATTATGTTATTCCTTATTTTTTAGTTTTATTTCTAATTGCATTTATAGATCATTACTTTTTAGAAATAGGAACATTTCCAAAAGAATGGAAATTATCAATAAGACAACCAATTACAAATGCAGTAGAAAGCCTGACTGTAAATCCAGGATTTATTTCTTTTGCAAAAGGTTTAAGAGCATTTGTTTATTTAAATTTGTTAAGACCTTTAGATGTTTTTCTAACTCAAATACCTTGGTGGTATACATTAGCAGTATTTTCGGCTTTAGGTTATGTAACTGTTGGAATAAGATTTGCAATAATTACCGCAGTACTTCTTCTATTCATTGGTGCATGTGGAATATGGACACAATCAATGATAACTTTATCTTCAGTACTTGTATCTGTAGTGCTGTGTTTTGTTATAGGAGTTCCTCTTGGAATAATTGCATCTTACAATGAAAGATTTAGAAATATTCAAAACGTTGTGTTGGATGCAATGCAAACACTTCCTTATTTCTGTTATTTAATTCCTGTTCTAATGTTTTTTGGTGGTGGAACAGTGTCAGCTGTTCTTGCAACTGTAATATATTCAATTCCACCAATAATTCGATTAACGTCACTAGGTTTAACACAGGTTTCTGGCACTTACTCTGAAGTATCGAGATCATTTGGTGGAACACTTATTCAAACATTAAATAAAGTTAAGTTCCCATTAGCTATTCCAAGTTTAGTTATTGGATTTAATCAGACTGTAATTATGGCTTTTGCTATGCAAATAGTTACACCACTTATTGGTGGTAAGGGTTTAGGTTTAGAAGTATTTAATGGTCTTGCGAGATCAGATACTGGAAGAGGATTGGCAGCTGGAATTGGAATCGTATTACTAGCTATTATTATTGATAGAATTACACTTGCGTGGACAAAGAAACAAAGAGAAGCTTTAGGCTTAATAAGCTAAGACAAATAGTGCTATTTGCGTGGTTTACATACCAATACATTTTGATCTAAAATGTGTTTTTAATTAATTAAAAAGAGAGGAAATAAATGAAGTTATCAAAAAAGATATCAGCACTAATTCTTTCTGTAGCTCTGTTAATTGGAAGCTTTGGTCAAGCTAATGCAGCCAAAAGACTTCATGCAGCTATAGCAGATTGGACTGGTGGGATAATTACGTGCGAAGTTGCCGTAGCAATTCTTGAAAGAGAAATGGGATACAAAATTAAACAAACTGTATTTCCTTCAGGAACTGGTTTGTGGGAAGCAATCGCTGCAGGTGAGTTAGACTTCGCTTGCGAAAGTTGGCCAAGTTACGCTGAAGCTGACACTGTTATGTTAAAAGAGGACTTAATATACGAAGGTAAAGTCGTCGGGACATACAGTGGTGATGGAAGTGTAGACTTACTTGGAACAGCAGGAATAATTGGTATGTCAGACTACTGGATACCGAGATATGCTGCTGAAGAACTAGGTATTAAAACTTGGAAAGACTTAAATAAACACAAAGCAAAATTTGCAACAATTGAAAGTGGTAAGAGAGGTAGACTTATTGGGTGTCCTGTTGCAGGTTGGAACTGTCATGACCAAAAAAGACTTGATCTTTTAGGAATAGACTTCCAGGCTGATGAACTTGGAACAGAAGCTGCTGCTATCGCAGAAGCAAAAGCTGCTTACATGCGAAAAGAGCCATTCCTACTTTATCTATGGTCACCACATTGGTTCTTTGGTGAGTATGATATGGTTGGTGTACAACTTCCAGAACACAAAACTTGTGACAGCTTCACTGAAGCAAATAACTGGAAAGATTGTGGAACTGCTGCATGGCCAGCAACTGGTTGGGCTAAAGATTACACGATGAACTACGGAAACCCAGCTACTTTTGCTAGTGCAGAACATGCTGATGCTAAGAAGTTCTTTGAAAAAATGTCTTTACAAAATATTGACCAAGCTAAAATGTTAGTTGAAGTTGATATTAAGAAAAGAGATGTAAAAGAAGTTGTTAATGAGTGGTTAGACAATAATCCAGATAAATGGAAAAGTTGGCTTCCATAATAACTTTAAAATAAATTAGATAAAAAGGGCTTTGATTTTCAAAGCCCTTTTTTTTTATTTCTTAAGATAATTCAATCTACCCACAACTTCATCTCTATCCATGTAATAACCTTGTAGGTGTCTGTGTCCAGAATTTGGATCAAATTCAGTTCTTCCATGAAGCACTCTTCTATTATTGAATGTATATATATCTCCTGGTCTTAGACTAAATTTTATTTGAAATTTGTCATCGTGTAAAAGTTTTCCAAATTTATGATGAGATTTATAAACTTTATCCATTTGTTCTGGGTGACAATCTAATGCATCCATGGTTGCAGTACTAAATCTAACATCATTATAATCACCATCTTTTGTTAGACTAATTGCAGTGCCATAAAAGCTTCTGTGAGCTTCTTGAGTGTAATCTTTGTCTCTAAACTTTAAAGGTATTGTTGTTAGCGTATCAAAAGTATCTTTATCGTTTTTCTTTAAATATTCTGCAACAGCGAATGCGTCTACTGCTGATGAGTCACCACCTTTTGCTGAATTAACTAAACAATGTAAAAATTGATACCCAGGAGGATTTTCAAACCATGGTAAATCCATATGATTTTGAAGTGCATGAGCTGTATAAGCTGAGTTATTAGGTTTTGGTATATTTATAACTTCAAAAGGTGTTTTAAAAAATGTCTCTCTTGTGTGACTAATTCTGTTTAAAACAGGGAACGCTGAATTTTTTTCTACTGGAGCATTATAAACTATTGCTATTCCTTTATGATGAAGAAGCTCTAACCATTTAACTAATCCCTCTTCAGAAGATATAATTTCATTGTGATCTATATATATACTATGAATATTTTTTTCTAAACTTCCATCCCATAATTGATAAGGTGATTTGTATTCTTCGTTATTTTTAATTGTGTAACAATTTTCTCTAAGCCAACTAATATCATAATGGCTTACATGATTTCCCTCACTCCACTCTATTTCTAATTTACCATCGCTATTAAGATTATATTTTTTTGGGTTTATATTTTCTGATACATCTAAAATATTAAACATTCGATGCCTAGAATCTTTATCGTGTGCTGTAGGGCAATTATCTCTCAGCCACATATAATTAAATTTACTCTCTTTTCCGTCATCCCAAATTACTTGAAGATAAGTCCCGTTTTTTGAGATTTTTGAAATTGAGTGCATAATCAAAATCAATATAAAATAATTTAATGCTCAATTCAATTATTAGTTGACATATTAATAGTTGGAAGATTTGTTAGTTTGAATTATCTTTTAAAATTAAAAATGAGCATAACCTTAAAAAATAAAAAAATAATCATATCTGCAGGAGGTTCGGGTATTGGATGGAGTTCAGCAAAAATATTTTTAGATAAAGGTGCAATAGTATATCTTTGTGATATCAATCCAAAATTTCTGAATAAATGTAAGACGCACAAGCTCAATAATAAAAAATTATTTGTATTTCAGTGCGATGCCTCTGATGAAAACCAAGTAAAAAATTTTTTTAGCAAAATATTAAAAAAAACAAAAAAAATTGATGCTCTTATAAATAACGTTGGAATTGCTGGGCCAACTGGGACACTTGAAAAATTAAAAAGTAAGGATTGGGAAAATACATTAAAGGTAAACGTTATTAGCCATTTTTATTTTTCAAAATATTCAATTCCAATGTTAAAAAAAAATAAAGGTGGAGCTATAATAAATTTATCATCAACCGCAGGTATATTTGGATTTCCATTAAGATCCCCTTACTGTGCAAGTAAGTGGGCAGTTGTTGGTATAACCAAAACACTGGCAATGGAACTAGGAAAATTTAAAATTAGAGTAAACGCTATTTGTCCTGGAACAATAAAGGGAGATAGAATGGGTAGAGTAATAAGGGATAAATCGAAGTTTTTAAATATTTCAAAAAAATTAATAGAAAAAGAATTTGTTTCAATGACTTCTATGAATACATGGGTCTATGAAGAGGATATTGGAAGAATCTGTAGCTTTTTAATTTCGAATGATGCACCAAGGATATCAGGACAAGTAATTGCTGTAGACGGCAATACTTTAAGAATGCATTAGTATTTAAACTTTAATATTTTTTTCGCTTATTTCCATAAATGGAAAATGAGACTCTTTATAGTGTATGTTCTCTGCTTTATTTAAAAAACTAATATCGTCTAGTAAACCTGCATATAAATAGTATTTTTTATACTTTTCTACATAAGTTAAAATAGGAGCAGCACATTTCCCACAAAAATGTTTTTTAATTTTATTACCACTGCCACCTTCATGTTCATAAATTTTTAATTTAGACTTATCTATATCTATTGCTCCATCTCTAAGCAGTATAATTGTCATTATACCTCCTATTTTTTTTCTACAATCAATACAATGACAATTGAAAACTAAAGGGACTTCATCAAGCTTAACTTTAAAAGTTATATTTCCACAGATACATCCACCAGTTTTATTTATAAAAATTTTTTCTTTCATCAATTTCTAATTTTATTCTCATATTTTTTTCTAATTTTTAATACATCAACTAAATATTGGTCCCTAATATTTGAAAGCATATTAATTGATTTACCTTTAGCTTGTTTTTTTGTACCTGATATAAGTTTAGAAGATAATTTATTTGTTAACTTTGGAGCTTTTAATTTTGTCCAAGGTAATTTTAAGGCCGGACCAAATTGCTTTAACATATGTTTCATTCCTGCATCACCTCCAGCAAGATGAAAGGTTAAAAAGGTACCCATTATTGAGTATCTAAGACCTGGTCCATCTTCTATTGCACGATCTAATTCCTGTGTTGTTGCATAATTTTCATTAATAATATGTAAACCCTCTCTCCACAATGCCTCTTGAAGTCTATCCGATAAATAACCTGGTAATTCTTTTTTAAGCATGATTGGCCTCATTGAGATTGATTTGTAATATTTGTTTGCTTCTAAAAGAAACTTTCTTGTAGTTTTTTTTCCAGGAACTATTTCAACTGCTGGCAATAAATACGCTGGGTTAAATGGATGTCCAATTATGCCTCTTTGAGGATTTTTACTCTTAGAAAAAATTTTAGAGGGTAAAAGTCCTGACGAACTTGAAGAAATAATTACATTTGATTTTACATATTTAGAGATTTTTTGGATTAAATCAGTTTTAACTTTATAATTCTCTAATACACTTTCTTGAACAAAATCCACATTTGAAAGAGCCTTTTCCAAAGAATTAAAGAATTTTAAATTTTTAATTAAAATTTTTTTTCCAAAAAGTTTTTTTATACTTTTTGAAGTTCTTTTTATTTCTTTTAAAACATAATTTTTGAGATTTTTGTTTTGATCATATGCATGAACAATTTTGTTGTGAGCTAAATTTCTTATTATCCAGCCAGTCCCTATGACACCAGTTCCAACTATTCCTACAGTTTTAATTTTTGACATTACTTGTGTTTTACAAGCTTTAATTTTTCTCTTGTTTCTGAAGGTGACATAATCTCTACACCAAGATCTGTAACGATCCTTATAGCTTTCTCAACTAATTGAGGATTTGTTGCCAATTTACCTTTGGATAAATATAAATTATCTTCTAAACCAACTCTTGGGTTACCTCCCATTACTACAGTTTGAGCAACATATGGCATTTCGTTTTTAGATATTGCAAAACCTGACCATATACCTTCTTTAGGCATTATATCTTTCATCGCTTGCATAGCTAATGGTGTTGCCGGTGCTCCCCATGGAATTCCTAAACACATTTGAAAAAGAGGTGGATCACTTAATAATCCCTCTTTATATAATTGAGCACCAAACCACATATTTCCTAAATCAAAAGCCTCTATTTCAGGTTTAACTTTTATTTCTTGAAGTTTTTTTGCAGCTTTTCTTAAATCGTTAGGTGTGTTGACTGTGATAACTGAACTATCTCCAAAATTTAAGGTTCCACAATCAAGTGTGCATATTTCTGGAAGAAATTGTTCTGCATTAGCAATTCTTTCCATTACATTTGCCATGTCTGTCATTGGACCAAAGTCTAAAGGGTTCTTGCCTTGGCCGATATCTAAATCACCACCCATGCCTGTCGTGAGATTAAGAATTACATCAGTTTCAGATGATCTTACTCTGTCAACCACTTCTTTATAAAGCTCGAGTCTTCTACTTGGAGTTCCATCTTCCTCTCTGACATGGATATGGGCAATTGCAGCACCAGCTTTAGCAGACTCTATTGCTGCTTTTGCAATTTGCTCTGGAGTTTTAGGTAAATCAGGATGTTTACTAGCTGTATCACCAGATCCTGTAACTGCACATGAGATGAAGACCTTATTGTTCATTTTTATTTCTAGTAAAATATAATATCATATCATTAACAATTATAAGAAATAAAAATTAAATGGACTTAAATAAACTAAGGGTTAGACGTAGCTTTATATTTACACCAGGTCTTCAACCAGAGATGTTTCCAAAAGCCTTGGCTTCAGGAGCTGATATGGTTTGTATAGAATTAGAAGATGGAATTGCCATGAAAGATAAAGACGAGGCAAGGAAAAATACTATTGAAGCATTAAAGTCACTAGAAGTAAAAAATGATGTTGAATTAGTTGTTAGATTAAATTGTCAAAGAACTAAAAATGGTCTTTTAGACTTAGAAGCTATTGCATCAAATAAACTAAAGGTTAAAGCTATCATGTTGCCTAAAGTTAAAACACCTGACGAAATTACATTTATTGATGACATGCTTACTGATTGTGGTTTAGATACTGATCTTCATGTTATAATGGAAACTAATCAAGCTCTTGAAAGTATTTATGATATTGCACATTCTAGCGATAGAATAGTTGCTTTATATTTTGGTGGAGAGGATATGGCAGCAGAATTGAGAGTGGAAAACAAATTAGAGAATTTAGTTTATGCAAGATCAAGGTTAGTTCATGCTGGCGCAAGTAAAGGAGTTGATGTTATTGATGTTCCTTATTTAAATTTAGAAGATATGGAAGGAATGAAAAAAGAAGCACAGTTTGTCAAAAATTTAGGTTTCACTGGAAAAGGATCGATTCATCCTAAACAAATAAGTATTTTAAATGAGATTTTTACTCCGTCTGTAGAAGAAATAAGTAAAGCAAAAAAAATTATGGATCAATTTAAAAAAGCAAATACAGGTTTAGTTGTAATAGATGGTAAATTGATAGAAAGACCTGTTTTAAGAGAGATGCAAAGAAAATTGTTAGTAGCAGATAAAATAAACAAAAGCTAATAAAATGGCATTTCATTTAGCTTCGAGAAAAATAATAAAAGATTGGACAGATTATAATGAGCATATGAACATGGCTTATTATGTTTTAATTTTTGATGAAGCATGGGAAACAATGCTTAATAAATTTGATATGGGCGGAGCTAAAGCACAAATAAATAAAAGAAGTACAATGGTGGTTGAAACAAGAACAACTTACGACAATGAAGTTAAAGAAAATGAAGAAGTTGATGTTTATTGCACATTCTTTGATCATGATAAGAAAAGATTACATTTAAAATGTGAGATGATCGAAAAAAAAACAGGAAAACTTGCTGCAACTACAGAAAGTATATCTCTTTATATTGATCTTGAAAAAAGAAAAGTTACAGAATTTGAAGAAGATAAAATAAAAATTATGGATGATTTTATTAACGAAAATAAAAATAGTTTTAAATCAGATAAATTAGTACTTGCAGATAAACTTAAAAAGTAAATGAATTTTGACTACATAATTGTTGGAGCTGGTACAGCAGGATGTGTTCTTGCAAATAGATTAAGTGAAAATGGGAAATTTAATGTTGCCTTGTTTGAGGCAGGTGGATCTAGTGATATTTGGAAAGTTAATATGCCTTTGGCAATTCTATATGCAATGCACGATCCCAAATATAATTATAAATATTATTCAGAACCAGAGCCTAATTTAAATAATAGAAGATTATTTTGCCCAAGAGGAAAAATGGTAGGTGGTTGTTCTGCACATAACGGAATGGTTTATGTTCGAGGAAACAAAAACGACTATGAGAGATGGGCCTCATTTGGCTTGAAATCATGGTCTTATGAAAATGTTTTACCGTTTTTTAAAAAAATTGAGACATGGTCTGAAGGAGAGAATGAATTCAGAGGTGGAAAGGGAATTTTGCCAGTAAATCAATCCAAAAATAAAAATCCTTTGTTTGGCGCTTTTATTAACGCTTCTGTTGAAGCGGGGTATAAACAAAATAATGACATGAACGGAGAAGATCAAGAAGGATTTGGAATGTATGATATTACAATTCATAAAGGTCAAAGAGCTAGCGCTTCTAAATATTATCTAGAACCTGCAAAAAAAAGAAAAAATTTAAAAGTCTTTACCAATTCTTTTGCTGAAAGGATTATTTTTGAAGGAAAAAAAGCAGTTGGAATAGAGGTAAATATCAAAAATAAAGTCACAAAGGTTTATGCTAACAAAGAAGTTATTTTAAGTGGAGGTTCAATAAATTCACCACAACTATTAATGTTATCTGGTGTAGGACCTGAAAAAGATTTAAAAGATAAAGGAATTAATGTTGTACATTCTTTAGAGGGAGTAGGTCAAAATTTACAAGACCATTTAGAAACCTACATTCAGCAAGAATGTAAAACTAAAGATACGCTCTATTCTTATGTTAACAAAATAAATATGCTTAAAATTGGTATTCAATGGTTTCTTTCAAAAAGTGGTCCATGTTCTACTTCATTTTTAGAAGCAGGTGGTTTCTGCAAATCTTCAGAAGACAAAAGCTATCCGAATATTCAATTTCATTTTTTTCCAGCATTCGTAATCGATCATGGATTAGTTGATCCTGACAGACATGGTTATCAATTACATGCAAGCTTGAACCAACCTAAAAGTAGAGGACATATTAAATTAAATAGCTCAAATCCATACGATTACCCAAAAATTCAATTTAATTATTTAAAAGATGAATATGATTTAAAAGAAACAATTAAGTGTGTTCGTGTAGCTAGAAAGATTTTAAGTCAAGATTCAATGAAACCTTACGCTGGAAAAGAAATAGGTCCAGGTGAAAGTGCAACTGATGATGAACAAATAACCGAGTATATTAGATCAAAAGCCGAAACAGCTTATCATCCATCCTGTACATTAAAAATGGGAGTGGACAAAATGGCAGTAGTTGACGAAAAATTGAAAGTTCATGGTTTAGAAAATTTAAGAGTTGCAGATGCTTCTGTTATGCCAGAGATTACAAGTGGTAATTTAAATGCACCAACTTTAATGATAGGCGAAAGAGCAGCTGACTTTATCCTTAATTAGACTCGAGATATTCTTTATATCTATCTAAACTTTCTTTAGGCCAAGCAATTTTAGGATCATACATTTCATCATAGCAAATATCTTTGTTTACAATATTTATCCATGGATCTTTACTTTTAACAAATATGTGTGCTTGAGGTGGAAAAAGCTCTGGATTAGATAAAGTATTTGTTCTTATACTTATCCTTTTAACAGCGAATTCATAGTCAGAATAAATGTAAACACCACATTTTTTGCAAAAGTAAACCTTGCAGCTTTTTCCACTGCCTGCAATTAACTTCTTTTCTAAAAGCTCACCTTTGATATCTAATGAATTTTCAAAAATACTTGTATTAACAACGAAAGATGATCCGGTTAATCTCTTGCAATCTTTACAATGACAAGCATGTGTAAATAAAGGCTTAGATTTAATAGTATATTCAATTTCTCCACAAATACAGCTACCAGAAATTGGTTTAAAATCTTCCATAAATACTTTTTAGAGTATCTTATTAATTATGAAGGTTAAAGTTTTTTTGATATAGGTGCGATATGCAAACAAATGATAATACAAAGGGTATTTTTTTTATTATGACTGGAATGGCCTTTTTTTCCATTCAAGATTCATTAATAAAATTTATTTTTGAAGATATTGCATTATTTGAATTATATTTGGGAAGAACTTTAATACAAGCGACTATTCTTATATCTTTTTTTTTAATAACAAAAAAAAAAATTACTCTTAAAACACATTATCCTTTTTTAACTTTAGTAAGGGTTGTTTGTTTCTTTTTTGGATTTGCTTTTTTTTATATTTCTTTAACCTTTATGTCTCTAGCGATGGTTAGTGCTCTGTTTTTCTCATGTCCTTTCTTTATGTCTATGTTTGCTAAATTTTTCTTAAAAGAACAAATTGGAATTAGGAGATGGAGTGCAATTGTTGTAGGTTTTATAGGAGTATTAATTGTACTTAATCCAACACTTGAGGAATTTAATTTTTTCAAATTAGCACCTGTCGGATGTGCACTTTGTTATGCTTGCTCGATGACAATTACAAAATATACTTCTGATAAAGATAATATTTATACTCAAATGACTTTGCTTTATATTTTTGCGGTTATTGTAAGTTTAATTATTTATCTAGTTAGTGGAGATGGAAAATTTAATAATTTTTCTGATCCTACTTTACAATTTATTGTTAGAGAATGGTTTACTAACCCTTCAGCTTCATGGCCATATGTCTTTGTAATGGGAGTTGTTGCTTCTATATCTTTCTTTTGTGTCTTTTCAGCTTATAGTATTGCTTCACCGTCAATTGTATCTTTGTTTGAGTACTCATATATAATTTTTGCTATGATTGCGGGATATATATTATTTGAAACAATACCTCAGCCAAGAACATTTCTTGGGGCAGCTATTATTATTTCTGCTGGAGTGTATATTTACTTTAGAGAAAAAGTCAGAGGTCAAATGATTGCGACAGACACTCCAAATAGATAATTGTTAAAATTATAAGTATTTGTTCAAAAATTGAGATAATTTTCTCATTGAAATAATAATTTAATAGGATTTAATTTTGATTATATAAATTGTTAACAATTAAAGGGAAAATATGAAAAAATTACTAATAGGTTTATTCGTGTTTATCTTAAGCTTTACTTCAAAAGCTTTTTCAGATGGGCATGGAATTAAAATGGGTATTATTTTAGGATTTACTGGTCCTATTGAAACCCTTACACCTGCAATGGCTGCTTCTGCAGAACTAGCTTTTAAAGAAGCTTCAGATTCTGGCTCATTACTTGGTGGAAAAAAAATATCTGTAGAAAGAGCTGACTCAACTTGTGTTGATTCTGCTGCTGCTACAACTGCTGCTGAAGGTTTAGTTTCAGGTGGTGTTGTTGCTATTATGGGTGCTGATTGTTCTGGTGTTACAGGTGCAATAGCAACTAATGTTGCTGTACCAAATGGTGTTGTTATGATTTCACCATCAGCTACATCTCCAGGATTAACTGGTCTTAATGATAATGGTTATTTCTTTAGAACCGCTCCATCAGATGCTAGAGGAGGACAAGTCTTAGCGGATATTACAAAAGACAGAAAAGTTAAATCATTAGCTGTAACTCATACTAACAATGACTACGGAAAAGGTTTAGCTGATGTTTATGTAGCTGCAGTTAAAGCTCATGGTATTAAAGTAACAGCTGTTACAGCACACGAAGAAGGTAAAGGTGACTATGGTGCAGAAGTAGCGACACTTGCAGCAGCGGGTGGAGATGCTCTTGCTGTTTTAGGTTACTTAGATCAAGCTGGTGGTAGTATAATTCAAGGTTCATTAGACTCTGGATCATTTGATACTTTTGTTCTTTCAGATGGAATGATTGGTGACTCTCTTACTGACAGATTTGGAAAAGATTTAAATAAATCATTTGGATCTTTACCTGGATCAATGGGTAAAGGTGCTGGTATATTTAAAGAAGTTGCTAGTGCTGGTGGTATTGACTCATCAGGTCCTTACACAGGTGAAAGTTATGATGCAGCAGCCTTGATCACACTTGCAATGCAAGCTGGTGGAAAAGCTGACAGAATGACTGTTCAAAAAAATGTAATGTCAGTAGCCAATGCTCCTGGAACAAAAATTTATCCAGGTGAATTAAAGAAAGCACTTGATTTATTAGCTAAAGGTAAAGCAGTAAATTATGAAGGTGCTACAGCTGTTGAATTTACAGATGTTGGTGAAGCTTTTGGATCTTTTATTGAAAAAGAAATAAAAGGTGGAAAGTTTAAAGACAAAAAGCAAAGATAATTAGAAATTAAAACCCCAGTTTCTTAACTGGGGTTTTAAAATAAATATTTATCAGATAAATAAAATATTAATCCTAAAACAATACCTAATAAAATATAATACATTATTGTTTAATAATTTTTTCCGGAATAATTCCTTGTGGTCTATAACGCATTATTAAAAGTAAACCAATTCCTATGACTAAGAATCTAAAATATGGGGCACTTTCAATTAAGTGAACTCTCACTGCATTAGTTTCTGGCAGATGGGATGTAAACAAATTAATTAAAAATAATGCAATTGGAGCAGCTTCGACCCATAAAAACCAAACTACAAATCCACCCAATATTGCTCCAAAATTATTTCCTGTTCCACCTACAATAACCATAACCCAAATTACAAAAGTATATCTCATAGGCCTATAACTACCTGGTGTAAACAAACCGTCATTTGTAACCATCATAGCTCCAGCTAATCCAACAATTGCAGATCCCAAAATAAAAATAAGAAGATGCTCTTTAACAATATTTTTACCCATTGCACTTGCCGCCTCTTCATTATCTCTTATAGCTCTCATTTTCCTTCCCCAAGGTGAATAAAGAGCCTTCTGTGTCACTATTAACAAGATAATAACAACAGTAAGAAATAAACCTGTAAAACATAATTTTACATAAACCGATGATGCATCAATAACCATTTGATTTAGAGCTTCTTGCTTATCAGAGATTGAATTAATTAAATTTAATTTTGATGAATTAAATTTTGTAACTAAATTTATAAACCATTCTGAAGTTTGTAAATTTATCTCGTATGGTGCTGGTCTTTTTAATCCTATTACATTTTTTACACCTCTTGCCAACCATTCCTCATGTTTAATAATTGAAACGATAATTTCTGCTATTAATAATGTTGCAATAGCTAAATAATCTGCACGAAGACCTAATGCTATCTTTCCTATGACAAATGCTAAACTGCCAGCCAAAAGCGCACCGAAAATCCAAGAAAATAAAACGGGTAATCCCATGCCTCCGAGAAATCCTGTCCTTGCTGGATCAACTGACTCGATCGCCTCTATTCCTGGTGCAGCAGTTACTCTTAATAGAATTATTCCACCTAAAATTACAGACGCTACTGAGTAATTTCTTAATTTAGATTTGTCAAATCTGTTAAGTATAAATTTAACTATAAAGATAATTGCAACAATAATCCATATACAAGCTAAAATATTTAAACCTCCAACTTGCCAAGCTTTTTTGACTGGTTCAACTGAAACTAAGACTACAGCTAATCCTCCTAATGCTGTATATCCCATTATCCCAAAATTAATTAATCCGGCATAACCCCATTGTATATTTGCCCCAATTGTCATAACTGCGGAAATTAAACAATAATTTAAAATAGTTAATGCAATAGACCAGGATTGAAATATCCCAACCAAAATTATTAAAAATATCATGATTGAGTATGCGGCAATGACATTTTTATAATTCCTCATATTACTTTTCCTTTAAAGATACCTGACGGCCTTATTAATAAAACAATTACTAAGATTGAGAATGAAACTGCAAACTTGTAATCTGTCGATAATAACTGGAGTAAAGAATCTGGCTCAAGATGTTCAGGTAATAGATATGAAATAAATCTTTTGTACGCATAAGTTACAAATATTTCTGCAAAAGCTATAACGTATCCACCTAAAAAGGCACCAAATGGATTTCCAATTCCTCCAACAATTGCTGCAGCGAATATTGGAAGCATATTATTAAAATAAACAAAAGGTCTATAACTTTTATCTAAACCGTATAATACTCCACCAATAGTAGCTAAAATTCCTGCGATGACCCATGTTATCAAAACAACTCTCTTAGGATCTATACCAGACAATAATGCTAAATCTTCATTGTCTGAATAAGCTCTCATACTTGTTCCAGTTTTAGTTCTATTTAAAAACCAAAACATTATTGAAACAACAATTAAAGTTACGATTATTGTTATTGCTTGTGTAGATTTTAAAGTTATACCTTCTGCAAGACCAGTCATTTCTTTAAATTCTGTTGCTTTAATTATAAATTTTTCACCATCTAAAAATCTTCTATCAGATGGTCCAATGATTATTCTAATTAGGGCTTGAGTGACAAACATTACCCCTACACTGACCATTGCAAACTGAACTGGAGGACTTTTTTTTATCCTGTAATAACTGAAAACGAATTTGTCTATGATTAACATATATAAAATCATCATTAGTACGGCGAAAGGAATTGTCAAAAGTGCTGTTGGTAAAACACCTAATCCAAAACCTAAGGACTGAAAATAATATGTTAGAATAACTGCAAACATTGTCCCGAAAGACATCATGTCTCCGGTTGCAAAATTAGCAAATCTTAAAACCGCATAAATTAAAGTAACAAAAATAGCACCTAAAGCTAATTGTGAACCATAAGCTAACGCTGGTATTACTGTGAAATTAAAAAGTACAATTATTGCATTTAAGAAATCCATTATGCTCCCAAAAAAGATCTACGAACCTCGGGATCCTCAAGTAAATCATTACCGGATCCCTCAAATTTATTTTGACCAGTTACCAATACATAGCCTCGATCTGAAATACTTAATGCTTGCTTTGCATTTTGCTCGACCATAATAACGGCAACATCTGTTTTTTTAACTTTGATTATATGTTCAAACAATTCATCCATTACAATTGGAGAAACTCCAGCTGTAGGCTCATCTAACATAAGAACCGACGGATCGCTCATTAAAGCTCTTCCAAGCGCAACTTGTTGACGTTGTCCACCAGATAATTGTCCGACGACTTGGGATTTTTTTTCACTTAAAATTGGAAATAAACTATAAATACTCTCAATTTTATTTTCTAAACTCCCTTCTGTCAAAAAGCCACCGATCTCTAAATTTTCTCTAACAGTTAATTCTGCAAATACATTTCTTGTTTGTGGAACAAATGAAATACCCTTTTTTACTCGATCTTGAGGATTAATTTTTGAAATATCTTCGCCATTCAAAGTTACAGAGCCTGATTTTAATTTTAATAATCCGAGCATCGCTTTCATGGCTGTTGATTTGCCAGCACCATTGGGACCTAGAATAGCTACTATCTCTCCCCTATTGGCAGTTATGGAACATGAACTAATAATATCAGGTCCATCCCCATAACCTGCTGTCATTTTTGCTCCTTCAAAGTATGCCATTAATTTTCTTTTTTTGTTAAGTTTGACTTTCCAAGATAGCTCTCAATTACTTTTTCATTTTTTTTTACTTCTTCGGATGTTCCTTCAAATAAAACAGAGCCATCTGCCATTACTATTACTGGATCACACATTCTGCTTATAAAATCCATATCATGCTCTATCATACAAAAAGTGTAATTTTTTTCTTTATTCAATTTTAATATTGCAGTTCCTAGATCTTTTAAAAGTGTTCGATTAACACCCGCTCCCACTTCATCAAGTAAAACCAATTTTGCATCAACCATCATAGTTCTTCCTAATTCTAATAATTTTTTTTGGCCTCCTGAAAGATTTCCTGCCCTTTCATTGGCTAAATGTGTTAAATTAAGAAAATCTACAACCTCGTAGGCTTTTTCTCTAATAACTTTTTCCTCTTTTTTAACTAGTCCAGGTTTAATAAGCGCATTTAATAAATTTTCTCCGCTTTGATTTGATGGCACCATCATTAAGTTTTCTAAAACTGTTAAGTTTGAAAATTCATGTGCAATCTGAAAGGTTCTTAATAATCCTCTGCCAAACAACTCATGTGATGGTACATCGGTAATATTTTCATCATTAAATATTACCTCTCCATCATTAGATTTTAAATTTCCAGCTATTAAATTAAATAATGTTGTTTTTCCCGAACCGTTTGGGCCAATTATTCCAGTGATTGAACCCGATCTAATATTTAATGAGCAATTTGATACTGCTGCTAGTCCTCCGAACAATTTTGTAAGATTATTTACCTGTAAGATATTTTCGGACATTTTACTTACTTTTTTTTAATCTATTTAAGACGCTATTTGCTGTTTTATTAAGAGATTTATAAAATCCAAGTTTTCTTAATTCTTTAACAGCTTGCTCATTTAAACCTTTTGGGGTTTGTGAATTTTTAACAAGTACTTTTAAATCTTTATTTGAATTAATTTTTGCATCCTCAGATAAAGCAATAAATAACGAGGTAATATACTTTTGAGAGTCACTTCTATTAATTCCCTTTTTTACTAACCATTCACTCAGAGTTTGTAGTAATTCATAAAATGGTGCCATCATTGATGAAGTTGACCAAAAATTTAGTGATAGGTTTTCATTTTTTATTTCAACAGATGTGCCAAGCTTATTAAAAAAATTTCTAACTTGTTTATCTGGTGGAAAAATTGGTACTGGTCCTTTTCTAAGAGAAATTGGAGGCAAAGGAATTGCTCTAATAATTTTAGTTTTAACTTTAATATATTTTTTTAATTCAATCATTTTTATAGTTGATATAAAACTTATTATCGTTTGACCTTTTTTAAATTTTAGTTTTGGAAGAATAATTTTTCCAATCCTTGGTGTTACTGCTAAAAAAACCCAATTTGATTGATTTATAATATCCTGATTGTCAGTAGATATTTTTATCTTTTTACTTTTTCTTTTCAGTTCACTTGAAATTTTTGAATTTCTTTTTGAAACAATTATTTTATTAATTTTTAATTTTGATCCCAGTATTCCATTGATTACTGATTTTGAGATATGTCCTGTACCAATAAATCCAATTTTCATGATAAACTAAGTGATTATTATCACTAAAATTAATTAATTAGTAAAAAAAGAACCTCTAATTCTTAGTAATTCTCTTGATAATTTTTTATTTTCTACAAATGGTTTTCTACCATGAAGCCAGAAATAGTTGTTTGCAACTACAGAAAAACCGACTGGTAAAGGCATTATGATCTTATTTTGACTTCCTTCTAAAGAGTCTGATAATTTTTGTAGAAATAATCCCTGTTCCATATTTTTAGGCTCAGGAAATTGATCAATATAAGAAATTTGTGGTTTTCCATTTTCATCCTCTGAAAAAACAGGATGTTCTACTTTATAGTCAACATTTTTACTTTTCGGAGAGCCCCATAAGAAGTTTTGTTTTCCAACTTTATCATTAGTTAAGCTATCTAAATGTTCCCAATCATCAAGGTGCAACATTGCAGTTTCTCCACCTTGTACATTTTCTTCCTCCATTTTTAACATTAATAACCAATCAGTTTTTTCTTTAACATAAGTACCATCAGTATGAAGATCCATATTTGTATATGCTTTTCTAAGATATGAGTCGCTATTGTCCTCATGTTTAACATGAAATCTTGCATAATATTTTCCAGCCATTGAGTCAAAATTTGGATTACCAAGTAAGTGGGTTACAGCTGTAGATAGTTTAATAAGAAAATTATTATCGATTTTTTTAGATTTATTTTTAGGTCCTATAGTAAAACAACCTGTGTCTCTATCTCTTAATATAGTGTTTGTAAATTTTCCTAGCTTTCCACCTGTAGAATCATCTAAAGATTTTGCAAGTGTAAATCTAGTAAAAGGTTTATATTCAAGAGCTGTAATATCAAATTTTTTAAAAGGAAATATTAGTTTATCTATAATTTCATCTTCAATTTTAATATTGATAATTCTTTTGGAATAAACGCTAAATGAAATATCAAACCCTTGAATAGTATCTAAGCTATCCATTATAATTATTTGTTACAAACTCCAATTGAATTTGGTCCGCATGTTTCACCATTAGTCCATGTTGCTCCAATTAAATTTGCTCCATCAAAATTAGCATTAGTCATATTTGATGAGGTAAAATTAGCTTCCATTAAATTTGCATTTTGAAAATTTGCTTCAATTAATGTTGAGCCCATAAAATCTACTCTTGTCATATTTGCTCCTGTAAAATTAGCTTTTTCAAAATTTCCACCAACTAGAATTGACTCATATAAGTTAGCTCTTATAAATGTTGACTCTGGAAAAGTTCCAAATGACAAATTTGATGTCATCATAATACTTTTATCAAAATTTACTTGTATAAAACTTGCAAATGATAAATTTGAGTTAGGCAAATAACTGCCTTGTAAATCTTGTCCATCTGAAAATCTACAGTTAGTATAATCAACGCCATCGGTTAAAGGATCATCACATGCTGCTTGTGAAATACCTGGTATTAAAACCAAGAACAATAGTAAAATAATTTTTTTCATTTATATCGTAAAGCTAGTTAATAAAAACATAATGATAGCAGAGAATAAAGTTGGGTAAACTAAATTATTTCTAGTTAATTTAAAAATTATTATTGCTAAAAGCACAACAATAAATCTAGACAAATAATTACTTTCAGAAAGTGCACCAGCTGGAAATATTATCATTCTAGAAATTAAAGCAGCCAATGTAGAATAAGCTAAATAATTAAACCACCTATATATTTTAGTATTTTCATCTATTATTTCAGATGTAAAAGCTCCCAAAAACCTAGAGATATAAGTAGCTAAAGATGTAATAACTATTATTAAAACAATATTAGCTGACATTTTTCTCTCCAATTACAAAAGCAGTAGTTCCAGCTACAAACCCGCCAATCAAAACACACCAATCAGGACTAATAAAATAAAATAAAGGTCCTAAGATAGCTCCTAAAATTATTGAAACATTTAATTGTATAGACTTCATCACTCCTATCATTGTGCAAGTAAAATAAATTGGATTAATTATAGCTAATCCAATCATCATTTCTCTATTTAAGAAATCAGCAGAGTAATAACCTAAGATAGTTGAAAAAATTGCTATTAACCAAGTTGCAGTTCCAATTCCTATCCAAAAATCGACTCTATATTTTTTTTCAATATCTTTATAATTATTTTTAAGAATTAACCACGAAGATACTGCAACAAAATGACATGAAAGATAATACTTCCATCTTGGTTGACTTTGGTGCTTTAACAATGGCATTAAAGATACAGTCATCGGATATAATCTTGCATTTACTAACCAAACTGCAAAAAATAAATTTAGTAATGAAACGCCAATCAAAATCGATTCTGCCATCACAAGCGAGCCAGGTAATGCATAAGTTAGAAAGGTAGAAAAAATACTTTCTTGAATTGTAAAACCTAAATTTTTTAATAAAGCACCAATTGCTAAAAAGCTTAAACCAAGAGCAATTGCAGGGCTATCGAATTCTTTTGCACAAAGAATTCCTTTAAAAAAATATTTTGAATTAATCATCCGCCTAGGAATAGACGTCCAACATCATCATTTTTAAGTAAATCATCACCTCTTCCAGCTATTGCCGTTTGGCCAGATACTAATACATATCCAATATCAGAAAACTCTAAACCTTTTTTGGCATTTTGCTCAACTAGAATAATTGTTTTCTTTTCATTTTTTTGTAAGTCTCCCAAAATTTCAAATACCATATCAATATATCTTGGCTCCAATCCAATAGAAGGCTCATCAACTAATAGAACAGAAGGTTTCATTACTAAAGCTCTAGATATTTCTAATAATCTTCTTTCTCCACCTGATAATACTTTTGCCGGTTGATTTCTTCTATTCCTTAATCTTTCATATTTATCTAAAATCTTTTCTGCTTCTTGATATGATTCTTCTGTTTTATCTTTGATAAAACCACCCATTAACAAATTTTCCTCAACAGTCATATCTGGAAAAACTGAATTATCTTGTAGAATATAAGCTATACCAACTGACTTTAATTTTTCAGCTGGAGTTAAATTTGTTATTTCTTTTCCATCTATTTCTATTTTACCAGAAAAAATATTTGTAAATCCATATATAGAATGAAGAATTGTTGATTTACCTGCTCCATTAGGACCAATTAAACATAATGATTGTGCTTTGCTTACAAATAAATCAAAATTATGTAAAATCTCCATTTTACCATATCCAGCATTCAAATTTTTTATTGTTAAATGAATATCTTCAGAAGATAAGTTTTTTAAATCTTCTGCACCAGGTGCTTTTCCTAAAACTTCATATTGATTAGACATTATTGAGCCCCCAAATATGCATCAACTACTCTTTTGTCATTTTTAATCTCTTCTGGAGTGCCATTCGCAAGCATTTTGCCATGAGCAAGACAAAATATGTCTTCAGCTAATTGCATAATTACTCTCATATTGTGCTCAATAACAAGTAATGTTATTCCAAAATCTTGATTAACTTTGATCAATCTATCAATAATTCCATTAATTAAAGTAGGATTTATACCTGCTGTTGGCTCATCTAATAATAGCATTTCTGGCTCATTCATTAGTGCCATTGCAAGTTCTAATAACTTTTGTTGTCCAAAAGATAGGTCGCCTGCCCTGAGTTTTCTTTTTTGATACAATCCAACAAAATTAAGTAAGTTTTCTGCTTTTTCTGTAAGCTCTTTTGGAATTTTAGAGAAAATTTTAAACAAACTTTCATCACTACCTTTGTGACTGATAAGCATGTTATCTACACAATTTAATTTTCCATAAATTCTAGTTTGTTGAAATGTTCTTAATAATCCCAGTTTTGCAATTACTGGAACAGGTAATTCTGAAACTTCTTTTCCATTAAACTTAATTGAACCATTATCTATTGGATACGTGCCAACTATTGAATTAAATAAAGTAGTTTTTCCTGATCCATTAGGTCCTATAAGTCCAACTATTTTTCCTTTGTCAACTGACATAGAAATATCAACATTGGCTTTAACACCACCAAATGATTTACTTACATTATTAACTTCTAGAATGCTCATTTTAACTCTACCTGTGCTTTTCGATCAGCTTCATCGACAACTTCACCAAATCTTTCTGGATATTTTTCTCTTAACCATCCCATTAATCCCTCTGGGAAATAAATTACTATAACTACAATTAAAACTCCTAATGCAACGTATTGCCAACCAAGGAAGAATGTCCAAAAACCTTCTTTAAAAAAATGAAATAAAGTTGCACCAATTATTGGCCCCCATAAAGTTCCCTTACCTCCAAGGATCGCCATTAAAACCATAAAAACACCCATCTCTCTTCCATCAAATGCAACATCTGTTGAGTCTATGTATCCAACTAGACCTCCCATTATTCCGCCAGCAAGACCGCAAAAGAAAGCTGAGATCATCCATCCAGTTATTTTGTATTTCATAGTCTCGATTCCCATTGCTTCAGCTTTGTCTTCATTATCTCTGATAGCATTCAGAATTAATCTAAATCTTGTTGTATAAATTGCTCTTACAGCAATGAATGTAAGTACCAATGCACCAAAACTTAAAAAATAAAAAAACTCACCTCTTGCCTCAAGACCTCCTATGTTTGGAAAAGGAGGGGTGGTAAAGCCTTGTCCAGCTCCAATAATTTCAATACCACCAGAAATTTCTCCTGCCGCAACTCCTAAACCTAAGGTGCAAATTGCAAAATAATGACCTCTTAATCCTAAGATTGCGTAACCAATTAATCCAGCAACAATTGTTGGGACTACAGCAGCAACTACAAGTCCAGCTGCCATACCTTGGAAAAATTGTGAAGGTGTATGAACGAAAGTTTTTTCACCGCCACTTTCTGTCCATTCTGCTAATGGAAAAAACATACCAACTTGTACGGATGCACAAAGATACATTCCCAAACCATAAAAAAGAATATTTCCAAATGTGTTGTAGCCCATTTCACCGCCTTGGATATTCCAAGTAGTTGCAAGGACAATTAATACACATAAAATTGATAATTGAACTTTAAAAGCTGGAAAAATAAATGGTGCAAATAAACCAAATACCAAAATTCCTATATACAAAATCCAACTATTTTTGTTCATATAAGCTCTCTATTTTATCTCTAAAATCTTTATTAACTGTAAAATAATGTCCATTTTCTTCATGAAGACTGGATCCTGTTGAGTGATATTCATCTAAATGTTTTTTAAATTTTTCAATATCTATTTCTATCAGTTTGCCATTATCGTCTTTAATTCTTACTTTTCTCACTTCAAGTACTCTCTTTTTCTTGAAAGTTTAAATCTTCTGTAAACTAAAATTAAAACTAATAATAAAAATACTGAACCAATTCTAAATTCTGTACCAAGAATATAATCTGCAAATTCTTCAAATATTCCTAATCCCATACCTGACATTGCTACTCCAGGTAAATTTCCTAATCCTGCAACAATTACAATCATAAATGATCTTATGGTGTAAGGTAATCCCATGTAAGGGTGGATCGTAAACGTTATTGAAATTAATGCTCCAGCGACACCACATAGTGCAGCGTTTATACCAAATGTTGCTGCATAAACTTTTTCCGTATCAACTCCTAAAATCTTAGCAGCTCTTGCATTTTGTGCTGTTGCTCTAATCGCACGACCTAATTTTGATCTTTTCATATAAACAACTAAACAAATTGCAAATACAATACTGATAAAAGCAGAGAATATTTTAGAGTTTGGCAAAACAACGTTATTATCAAACAACATTGTAGTCCCGTATCCAGAATTAGCTAAAACAACATCTGCACCAAATGCAAAGTTCATTAATTGCATAAACAGAATACTAATTCCAAAAGTTGCTAATATTGAAATGAAGAGATCTCTATCAACAACTTTATTTATAACTAATTTGTAAATTGCAATTCCGACAAAATACATAATAATGGGTGAAACAATTACTCCCCAAGCTGGATGAATTCCATATAGATACATAAAATATGCAATGTAACCACCCAAAATAACAAGGTCTCCCTGTGCAATGTTTATTATATTCATGACTCCCCACTGCAGTGCCATTCCATAAGCGATTAATGCAAAAAGTATTCCAAGTAGAAGTCCATCAAGACATGCTTGAATGGTTATCATTGGATATTGGAAGACTAAAAAATCCATAATTTAATTTTGATTTCTATAAAAAAAAGCCCCCTATTTCTAGGGGGCTTAATTATTTTTTTTTATCTTTCAGACCACTTTGGTACTGGGTGTATTAACTCAGCTGAAGCCCATTTTAATGGAGCAACAACTTTATTTTCACACTTACCAGCATCATCACACATTACTTGGAAAAGTACCATTGGTTTGTCAACATTTTGACCACCAGGTGCAAATTTAATATTTCCATAGAATGTTTGCATGTTAGTTGCAGCAAGAGCATCTCTTACTTTTTTCTGATCAAAAGTATTTGCTCTTTCAAAAGCATCTTTAAATACTAACAATGCAGCTGAAGACTCTGCAGATTGATATGGTGGATCATAGCCAAATTCTTTTTCAAAATCTGCCGCATATGTCATACCATCTTTAAAGAAATCATCTTTGTAAGTTAATGTTTTATGCCATTGAGAAGCACATAATGCATATTGAGAATTTTTACCATGTTGCTTAGATAATTTTGCAGCATCACAGTGTGTCATTGCCAACATCGGAACATCAACTTTCATTTCTGAAATTTGTCTTATTGCTGTTAAAGCTCCTTTTGTATGACCTGAAACAACCAATACATCTGGCTTCATTTGTTTTACTTTAACTAATGTAGCAGCCATATCATTAAGCTCTTTTGGAAGTTTATCGTCGATTATAATTTCAGATCCAGTTTCTTTTGCAGCATCTAAAATACCTAATCTTACGTCTTGCGAGAATGCATCTTGCTCAAACGCTTGTGCAATTCTTACACCTTTACCGCCATTTAACTCAACAGCTGTTCTTATTGCTACATCAAGATATAAGTTTGCTGGTGCTAATACTGCAAACAGATATTTGTAACCTTTCGTAAACAAAGATCTAGAAGCACCGTTAGCCTCAACCATTGGAACACCGTATTTTTCTGTCACTGGTGCTATCGCTTTTGTCAAACCTGAACTGTATGGCCCAAGCATGAACTCTACTTTATCTTGTGAAATTAATCTTTCTGCAAGCTGAGCTGCTCTTTTTGGGTTTGATTCATCGTCATAATATATGATATCAAACTTATAAGTTTTTCCTCCAACTTTTACTCCACCCATGCTGTTAATTCTATCAACAGCCATGTTATAGCCATTTTGAGTGTGAACACCATTAGATGAATATTTTCCAGTTAAAGAGATTGCAGCACCTAAAATAATTTTATCTCCAACTACTTTTGCAAATGATACAACTGAAGTTGAAAATAATAATGCTATTGCAGAAACAAATGTAATTAAAATGTTTTTTATTTTCATTTATTCCCCTTTAATTAATTAATTAATAAAGCTTAAATTAATAACAAAAATTATTTAATTGCAAGTGGGAGTAGTAACGCAATATGCCTTAGTATTGTTGAGTAAATGCAATAATTATGGCTATCAAAATAATTACACAAGCTGAAATTGTATTTATAATTTTAGGATTAGCTTTAATCCAAATAATTAATTTATTAGCTAGAATAGCATAACCAACTAAAGATAGAAAATCTAATACTACATAAGTAGTAATTAAAATAATAAATTGAATCACATAATTAGAATTAAAATCAATAAATTGCGGAAATATAAACGGAAAAAACATCCATGCTTTTGGACTTGTTCCTGCAACTAAAAATCCATCTTTATAAAATGAAAAAAAACTTTTATCTAAAATATCTTTTGTATTTATATCTTTAGGTCTCGATTTATAAATATCATATGCGAGATATGTTAAATAGGCGATACCTAACCATTTTAAAGTATTTAATATTGTTGGATTGTCAGACAAAAAAGATCCAATAACAAATATTACAAGAGTTGCCTGAATTATATTTGCAGTTACATCTCCTAATGCAGTCCAAACACATTTTTGAACGCCGTAGTTCATAGAATAAGAAATAATAACAATTCTAGGTGTACCAGGAGTTATGAACATAAAAATAATGATCTGTAAAAAAAGAATAAAATCTAAGGGAAGCATTTTTAGGATAGTCCTAAAAAACCGGGAGCTAAAGATGGCTAGATAGGACTATCTAAAAGTGATAATATCATAGCCTTAAGTATTTGCATTAAAATAATTTTAGTAATTTGTTGAATTTTGATGAAAAAAAGTCACAGACCTACAACCAGAGTTAAGAATCCAGAGCCTCCTTTGGAGAGTCCAGATTGGGTCATATGGGCAGCTTGGGCAGATCGGATCACTTTTGAAGAGATTGAAAAAAAAACTGGTAAGACTGAAGGTGAAGTTATTAAAATTATGAGAAGATCTTTAAAGCCATCATCATTTAGACTTTGGAGAAAAAGAGCAAGCTCACAAAGCATTAAACATAGAAAAAAATTTGAATATTCCAGAAAATTAATTAAATCAAAAATTAATAAAAATGATTACTTACTATAGTAATTTATGAAACATCACTTATATATTGCTTAATGAAAAATATAACTGTTTACTCTGGTCCAATGTGTAACTTTTGTGATGCAGCAAAAAGATTATTATCTAGAAATAACCTTAATTATAACGAGATAGATATTTCAACAAAAGAAGGTCTAAGAGACGAAATGACAAAGAGAGCAAATGGAAGAAGAACAATTCCTCAAATCTTTTTTGATGACTATCACGTTGGAGGCTATCAGGAATTAAGAGAATTAGAGAAAACTGGAAAACTTTTAAGTTCTTTAGAATAATTTTTAATCAACGAATGATATTATCATTCCAGGTTCATTGGCATACATAACATTAGCAGTGCATGCAGCTGCACCACCAGTAGCTTCACCAACTGCATTAGATACATCAAATGCCACTTTTACTGTTGGAAAGTCTCCCGCTTTAACTTTTAAACCGCCTCCTGAAATAATTTTTCTATATTGAAAATACTCGTCACTACTTCCTACTACTCCATCATTTGAAACTGTTGCACCCAATGAGTCTACTGATCCATTCATATGATCATCATAAGTAGTACCGTCAGGAACATATAAAGTTGAAGATCCTGGAGTGCCACCGGTTTGTCCTTTTGCATCTGTAGTTTTAGTTCCAGACTCCCCAGCTTTGGTTGCACAACTTCCTGCTGTTCCAGTCATTGTAAATTGTCTACTCATAGTAATTTGAATAAAAGTATATAAAGTTCCTATTTTTGCTTTTGCAATATTTCCATAAGATCCAGCTGTGGCTCCTGCGTCCACTGATGCGATATCTACAACTCCTGATGTTCCACTTGGTGATATAGTTAATGGGTTTAAACAATTCGCTGTGGTACTTCCAGTTTCGCAAAGCTCAAGTTTTGTCATTGTTACCCCATACTCAGTTGCTGCTCCTGTTGCTGCAAATGCGTTAACTGAATAAATTGAGATAAACAAAATTAATATTGATTTGATTAAATTTCTCATAAATTATTGCTTAGTTAATACTACTGCTCCTTGAACCTCAATTGTCATTGCATTTCTTCTTCTAACCTTATCCTTCATTTTTGCTTCTACATCACCTTTTTCAAATGCATTTGCTGATATTAATCCATCCTGAAGTGATGATTTATTTCTTGGTGGATTATAATACATGATTTTAAAATTTTCTTCATCTTCTACACCTGTAGTGCTTATAAAGTTTTTAGATGCTTCAAATTGTATACTGGGTGTCAAGTTCATTTCTAAAGAAACTAAGTTTCCATCAGTATTTTCTGAAGCTTTGTCTTTTTCAAAATCATAATTTTGCACATTTAATCTTGTCCACGGCATGTACGGTAATTGTGATGATAAGTTTATTTCATGACCATCTAATACTTTTTCTTTAACACCATTAATCGTTTCTACTCCTGACAGACCTAAATAATAGTTTCCAGTAAGTTCTAAAATTGGAGCTTTTGCCTCAAAACCTAAACTTGTTCTAGAATGGCCTTCTGTATCGTAATCAATAAATCCATTTATACCCGTGATCATCGATTTGTCTGAAGATATATATCTTTGTCCATATCCAAAATTTAAAATATATCTTGTATCATCATTCACTTCTTGAGTGTGAATACTTAATTGTGAAAATGAATTCTGACCATCCGAGCTATCTAATTCTTTAAATTTTAGTATTTCTAATTCAACATCATCATCCTCTGGAAACTCTAAAGAGAATTCTGTATCTCCTCCTAAAGTATTTTCAACAATTGATGAAATTTTGTCTGTAAGCCTGTTCAGTATATCATTAGCTGTATCTCCATACGCAAAAGTTGTGAACAGAGATAAGCAAAGCGCAAAAAAAAGCTTATTTATTAAATTCATACATATAGATTTATTTTATTTTTGTTTTAATTACAATTATTTATGAGGCTTAAAAACTAAGCAAACCCCGTTATTACAATACCTTTTACCAGTAGGTTCTGGACCATCATCAAATATATGCCCATGATGTCCGCCACATTTTTTACAATGATACTCTGTCCTAGCATAACCGATATGGTGATCTGTTTTAGTTTCAAAGACATCTGGAAGGGATTTATAAAATGACGGCCATCCTGATCCACTTTCATATTTTGTTGAGGATTTAAACAATTCAGTATCACAGTTTGCGCAGTGATATGAGCCTTCTCTTTTTTCATTATTTAATTCACTTGAACCTGGAGGTTCAGTTGCTTCATTAAATAAAATGTTTTCTTGATCTATAGTTAAATTCGAATTTTTTTTCGTCATAAAAATTTAGCACATGTTTTATGTAAACTAGAATGTAATTCTACTAGTTTATTAAAATCTTCGTTGTATCCACCTCCTAATACTCCACATATAGGAATTTTATTTGAGAAAAAATTATCAATAACCAATTCATCTCTCTGAAATATACCATTATCAGAAATTTTTAGTTTACCCAACCTGTCATTATAGTGAATATCAACTCCAGCGATATAGAAAACAAAATCAAACTCTTCTTGGTTCAGATATTTTAAATTTTTTTTTAAAATATCGATATATTCAATATCTTCTAAATTTTCCTCTAATTCAATATCAAGATCACTTACTGATTTTTTTGCTGGATAATTAACTTTCGAGTGCATGCTGAATGTAAAAACTTGATTATCATTTTTAAATATTTCAGAATTGCCATTACCCTGATGAACATCTAAATCAATAATTAAAATTCTGTTTGCCAGACCTCTTGTAGTTAAATATTTAGCTGCTACTGCAACATCATTAAAAACACAAAATCCAGCTCCCTCATTAGATGTTGCATGATGACTGCCTCCTGCAGTATTGCATGCTATTCCATAATTTAGTGCCAACTTTGTAGCGAGTACAGTTCCTCCAGTTGCAATAAAAGATCTTCTAACTACGCTGTCAACTAAAGGAAAGCCAATTTTTCTAATCTCGTTTTTATCTAAAGTTTTATTTTTTATTTTATTTATATAGTCTTCTGTATGTGCCTCTTTTAAAGTTTCTACTGAGCATGGCTCTGGGATATGAAAATTTTTAACTATTTTATTTTTAATTAACGCTTTAGCCAATTCTCCAAATTTTTTTATAGGAAATTTATTGTCATCATTTAATTGAGCTTCATAATCTTTATGATTAACTACAGGTAATTCCATAAAAAATTAGTAGGGACTATATTTCCCAAGGATTATTTTTATTATTATTGAGATTATATTTATTAATCGCTTTTTCTAATGTTTGTAAGGAGACATTCTTATCTTCATAAAGTGTATATAAAGAACTGACGACTATATGTTTGCTATCTACCTCAAAAAAATCTCTTAAATTTTTTCGCGTATCACTTCTTCCAAATCCATCTGTGCCCATCGCTATAAACTTATTATTTATGTGGCTAGAGATTAATTGTGAATATGCTCTTACATAATCTGAAGTTGCAATTACAGGATCTTCATTAGAAATTAGCTGCTGCAAATAATTTTGTTTTTTATTTGCAGGAGACAATGTGTTTTGTCTTAAAATTGATTTAGCATTTTTTTCTAACTCTGAATAACTTGTTATGCTATACAATCTTGAACCAATTCCATATTCATCTTTAAGTATTTTAGAAGCTTCGATACATTCTCTAAATATTGGCCCAGATCCTAATAAATTTATATTAATTTTATCATTAGAATTATCTTTAAAAAGGTAGCCACCTTTAATTATTCCATCTTTATTTTTTATATCAATTTTTGGATGAGAGTACTTTTCATTATTCACAGTAATATAATAAAATTCATCTTTACATTCTGTCATCATTCTTTTCATTCCTTCATCAAAAATAATTGCTAGCTCACTTGCAAAACAAGGATCATAAGATTTTAAATTTGGGAATGTTGATGCAATTATATGACTTTGTCCATCTTGATGTTGTAATCCTTCTCCTGCCAAAGTAGTTCGTCCAGCTGTAGCACCAATTAAAAATCCCCTAGGCATTTGATCGGCTGCCGCCCAAATAAGATCTCCAATTCTTTGAAAGCCAAACATAGAATAAAAAATATAAAAAGGCATCATTGGAAAATTATGATTACTGTAAGAAGTGGCTGCTGCTAGCCATGAGGATATTGCTCCAGCTTCATTAATTCCCTCTTCTAATAGTTGTCCTGTTTTTGATTCTTGATATTTCAAAATGGAAGTCGCATCTTCAGGTTCATATAACTGACCTTCTGGTGAATATATTCCAATTTGTGAAAATAAATTAGCCATTCCAAAAGTTCTTGCTTCATCAGCAACTATTGGGACGACTCTTTTTCCAAACTCTTTATCTCTCATTATATTTCCTAAAGATCTAACAAGTCCAGTTGTTGTTGAATATTCTCTATCACTTTCTTCGAATAAAAAGTTTGAATGTTTTTCAATTTTTGGAGTAACCAATTCAACTTCTTTAAAACTTCTTTTGGGTAAAGATCCTCCTAAAGCTTCCCTTTTTTTCTTTAAGTATTTTATTTCCTCTGAATGTTCATCTGGTTTATAAAACTCCATATTTTCTAATTTATTATCTGGAATATCTAATTGAAAACGATCTCTAAACTCTTTCAATGCATCAAGATTTAATTCTTTTTGCTGGTGATTAGTCATTTTTGACTCTCCAGCCTTACCCATTCCATAACCTTTTTTTGTTTTAGCTAAAATAACTGTAGGTTTATCTTTAGTTTTAACAGCAGCATTAAAGGCAGCATAAAGTTTTTTAAAATCATGGCCTCCCCTTTTAAGTTTATCAATTTCATCTTTACTAAGTGAAGAAACCAATTTTAAAACTTCTGGATCCTCTGCAAAAAAGTTTTTAAGATTATACTCTCCATCTCTTGCACCTAAAGTTTGATATTTTCCATCAACAGTTTTAGCAAAACGCTTTAACAACAAATGATCTTTATCTTGTTGAAAAATTTTATCCCATTCAGATCCCCATAGAACTTTAATTACATTCCATCCATTAGCTTTAAAGATTGTCTCAAGTTCTTGAATTATTTGTCCATTACCTCTTACAGGTCCATCTAATCTTTGGAGATTACAATTTATAATAAAGGTTAAATTATCTAATTTTTCTCTTGAAGCGATAGATAATCCAGCCAAACTTTCAGGTTCATCCATTTCACCATCTCCAAATAAACCCCATACTCTTTTATTTGTTTTTAATAAATTTCTATTTTCTAAATATTTCATGAAACGAGCTTGGTAAATTGCATTAACTAAACCTATTCCCATCGATGATGTGGTAAATGTCCAGTAATCTCTCATTAAGTATGGATGGCAGTATGAAGACAGTCCTTGCTCGTTTAATTCTTGTCTATAATGTTCCAAATGATTTTTAGTTAATCTTCCCTCTAAAAAAGATCTTGCATATATCCCAGTTGTACACTGTGATTGATAAAAAATTAAATCTGCTTCATCACCGCCTTTAAAAAAATGATTAAATCCGGTTTCAAATACTTCAGCAAAAGATGCGTAACTTGCTATATGTCCTCCAAGACCTCCATAATTCTTGTTTGCTTTCATAACCATAGTTAAAGCATTCCATCTTAAAATTGCTGTTATTTTTTCTTCAATTGCTAAATCTCCAGGATAAATTCCTTGATCATATTGAGATATCGTATTTCTGTATGGTGAATATGGAATAGGTGAATATAATACTCTTAAATCTTTTGCTCTTTTCTCAAGTTTTTCTAAAATTAGTTTGGCGCCCTCTCTACCATGATTTTCAACTACTGCATCAAGAGAGTCTAACCAATCATTTAATTCTTGATTATCTAATTTTTGGTTTTGATTAGCTTTGAATTCTTTGCTCATCTAAATAATTATACACAAAAAATCTAAATTTATATCTGTAAAAATTGTCTTAATTTAATTTACTCAATAACCCTTTTTGGTTTACCAGATATAAAACTATCAAGATTCTCTATCATTTGGGTGTAGAAAGTTTCATAATTTTCTGCGGTAACATATCCAATATGAGGGAGTAGAAGAGCGTTTTGTACGAATCTAAGCTTATGACTTTCTGGCAAAGGTTCTTTTTCATAAACATCTATGCCTGCGCCAGCTATAATATTTGTTGATAATGCGATAATTAAATCATCTTCATTAACTATTTCACCTCTTGAAGTATTTATTAAATATGAAGTTTTTTTCATTTTCTCAAATTCTTTAATAGTAATACAATCTCTATATCTATCTCCTCCTTGAACATGAATTGACAGAAAGTCTGAATTTTGGATTAAATCCTCCTTGCTACACGGCAAAACATCGAGCTCTTTGCATTTATCTAGATTTAAATTTTCACTCCAAGCCATAATTTGCATACCAAAAGCTTTACCAATTTTAGCAACTTCAGAACCTACTCTACCCAATCCGAGCAAACCTAATATCTTACCTTTAAGCTCCACTCCAATAGTTGACTGCCAGTAACCTTGATACATATTATCTATTTCCGTTTTAAAATTTCTTGCAAGTCCTAAAATTAATGCCCAGGTTAACTCTGGTGTTGGGTTACTATTGATTTCAGTACCAGTGACCACAACTTTATTTTTTTTAGCTACTTCTAAATTTATCGATTTATTTCTCATTCCACTAGTGGCAATTAATTTTAATTTTTTTAAACTCTCTATAAGTTTTTTTGTTATTTTTGTTCTCTCTCTCATTATAAAAAGAACTTCAAATTCTTTTAATTTTTCAATTGCATCATCCTCGTTTTCAAATGAATCATTAAATACCTGAAATTCATATTTTGAAGATAATTTTTTAAGATCAATAAAATCTTTTGCGATATTTTGATAATCGTCGAGTATAGCTACTTTAAGCATTTTTTTTGTTTGAAAGTAATATCCCTGAAATAATAAATATTCCACCGATATAATGATAAAATAGCAATACTTCATCAAATATTATCATTGCAAGAATTGCTGCAAGAATTGGCATTAAATGTAAATAAATTCCTGCTCTATTAGCGCCTATTAAAGCAACACCTTTTATCCAGAAGAAAAAAGAAATGATACCAGGTAACAAAACAACATAAGATAAAACAAGAATGAAATTTGTATTAATTGTAATTCGATTACCAATGTAAATATAATCTATTGCATACATTGGTATAAGAAATATTACACCAAGACCAATAACAACTTGAAGTAAAGTTATAGGAGATAATCCATAATTTTTTTTCTTTAAAAGAGCAGAATAAAGTGACCAGGATATCATCGCAAATAATGCAAATAAATCTCCTTTTTCAAAAGCTAAATTTTTAAAGACTTCAAAATCTGCTTTAGAAATTATAAATAATACACCTAATAAAGAAAAAATAACTCCCAAAACTTGAAAGGTATTTGTTTTTTCTATTTTTAAAATAATAGAAAATAAAATTATCATAACTGGAACAGTTGAAATCATAAGTACACCCGTAATTACTTGTGTAGTTTTTAAAGAATAAAAAAGAGCCGAATTAAAAATACTTACCGCCGTTATCCCTAAAAAACACAAGAGATAAATATTTTTGAAAATTAATTCCTTTTTTTCAATCATCTCTTTGTAAGTGAAAGGTAGTAAAATTAGAAATGCCAGTGACCATCTTAATATATTTAATGAAATTGGAGGTATTTCATTCAAGCCTGCGATCTTTCCAACAATAAAATTTCCGGACCAAAACAAAGCTGCTAAAAAAAGCAAAATAGATGCAATTATGATATTACTTTTATTTTCAAGCATTAAATAGAGTACTATAAAAGATTACTTTTAACTAAACCTTATTGAGCTGTATGGTTGCAGATCTAAGTTAGTATTCTCACCTGAGATCATTTTAGATATGATTTTTCCTGATATTGCACCAAGTGTCCAACCTAAATGATGATGTCCAAAAGAATAGAAAACATTTTTATAGTTTTTTGAAGGACCTAGAACTGGAAGAAAATCTGGTAATGTAGGTCTAAATCCAAGCCACTCATCTTTATGCTCTGGTAGACCATCCAGCATATCTTTTGCGTTTAATATCAAGTTTTTTATTCTAGATTTAGATGGGGAGTTTTCTAAACCTCCAAATTCTACTGTACCAACAACACGCAACCCCTGTTCCATTGGTGTCATTCCAAAACCTCTATTTGCATAAACTATAGGTCTTGAAATTAAATGATCATAATCTTTGAAGTGAACATGATAACCTCTTTCAGTATCTAAAGGAATATTTTCATGTAACTTATCAGTTAATCTTTTTGAAAATGCTCCACATGCTACTACAAGTTTATCAAAAATAAATCTTTGTGTTTCAGTTCTAAGAACCGGTTTTTCTTCATCAAAATCTATATCTTGAATATTTAATTTTAAAAATTTTCCGCCTTTATTTACAAAGTTCTCAAACAATTTAATTAAAATTTTTCTTGGATTTCTTGCGTGTCTTGCATAATCATAAAATACCCCACCATGATAAAATGGTTTTAAATTTGGTTCCAAATCGTGAATTTCTTTTTTATTAACTAGTTGTTGCTTCACACCAAGTTGATCTCTAATTCTAATTTCTAATTCTCTACTCTTCATATTTTGATCAGTCCAAACATAGAGAATGCCATTATTTTCAACTAATCCTTCTAAATCAATTTCGTCAAATAATTCGTCGAATGCTGGTAATGATTGATCTAAAATTTGATGCATATTTTTAGCTGTGTGCATCATTTTTTCTTCCCTACAATTTAAGATAAATCTTGCAAACCAAGGTATCATTTTTGGTACATAGTTCCATTTTAAAGCAAGAGGTCCTCTTGAGCTAATTAACATTGAAGGAACATCTGCAATTACATCGGGTCTGTTTAAAGGTACAGATGCATATGGAGAAAAATGACCCGCATTCCCATATGATGCTGCACTTCCTGGCTCCTCTCTATCAAAAAGTGTTACTTGAAAACCTTTTTTTTGTAGAAACAAACCATTACAAACACCTTGTATACCAGCACCAATAATTCCAATTTTTAGATTTTTTTCGTCCACATCAGAAATATATTTTCTAAGATATCCTTATTATAGATGATATTTGATCGCGGGTTTATTTTACTTAGAATGTTATTTACCTATAGATATTAAGGTTAAGTCGTCGCTTAACTTGTTGTCTCCAGCAGTATCAATTACACTATTTGATATATCAGATAATTGTTTGCTAGAATCTGTATTAAAATTTTGCTCTATTATTTTTAATGATCCCTCTATTCCTATTTCTTCACCTGAGCTATTCAAGCTTTCAGACAAACCATCAGTGAAAGCATAAAACCTGTTATTTTCTAACTTAACTTTGTGCGTTTTATAGACTGATTTATCCTTTTGAAGTATTACACCCATAGGCGGTGAATTACTCTCAAATTGTTCATAATTTCCAGATGATGATCTAATTAATGCTGGTTGATGACCTCCATTTACCCATCTTAATTCATCAGTCCTCATATTATATTCTCCCAATATACTGGTAACAAACATTCCTCCAGTTTTTGTTAAAAATAGATCATTGTTCATATGAAACATCATTTCATCTGGATCTACTTGATCTCTAGACATAATCTCAAATAAAGTTGATGCTTTTGCCATTACCATCCCAGCATGAATTCCTTTGCCCGCAACATCTGCAATAATAAAGTAAACACTATCATTGTGAGGATAAAAGCTGAAGAAATCTCCAGAAACTTCTCTAGCAGCAATATTAATTCCGTGCACAGGGTAATTTTCTAAATTCCTCTTAGGTAGAAAATTTTCTTGAACTTTTACAGCAAGTTTTACTTCATTAGATATTCTGTCTCTCCATACTTTTTTTTCAGCTTCACTATTTTCTAGTTTGCTCATCAATCTATTGTAATAAAGACCGATCACACCTCCAGCTGTAAATGGATCTTGAGGTCCTCTTATAGTTAAATCGCCTGACTCAGATTGTTTTTCTAAAATTGTAATTAAATCGTGTTCTACAGACGTTGCATTGTGTTCTGCAATATTAAGCCCTAACTCTTCATGTAACGGGCTTACTCTTAATGGATAAATATAATTCAAAATTTTTAATAAAATATATGACCCAAAAAATGAGAATACACCAATTGAAACAATTCCAATAAATTGTACTTTAATTTGTTCTAGTCTGGATAGTCCTGTTCCTAAAATTTCAAGATCGCTAAATAATCCAACTGCAATAGTACCCCAAACCCCTGCTGCCAAATGAACAGGTACTGCTCCAACAACATCATCTATTTCAAATTTATTTAAAAATTCATTTACAAAAATTGCAACTACCGCTCCTATAATCCCAACAAAGATTGAAGTCACTGATGTCATCGAATTACATCCTGCTGTTATTGCTACTAACCCTGCAAGTGGTCCAAGAATTACATAGTAAGGATCTGGTTTTTTAAATAATGCAAATGAAATTCCAAGACCTGTTAGTAATCCAAATGAAGCAGCTAGAAATGTATTAATTAAAATTAAAGGAACGGCATCATCCATAGCACCATTACTTCCACCATTAAAACCAAACCACCCAAACCATAAAATTAGGGTTCCTAAAACTGCTAAAGGGAAACTTGAGCCAGTGAACTTTCCTTTATTTGCATCTGAATATTTTCCAATTCTCGGACCTAAAATTAAAACTGCTGATAAAGCAATCCAACCACCAACTGAATGTACGATTGTACTTCCAGCAAAATCTACAAATCCTATATCTGTTAACCAACCAGTTGTTTTAACTTGTCCTGTAACAGCAAGCAGTTGTCTTGTTGCATCAATATTATTTAAATAACTAGAAGACCATGCCCAATGACCAACAATTGGATATATAATTCCTGTAGCTATTATTGTAATGATTAAGTATCCATTAAATTTCATTCTTTCAGCAACAGCACCTGATACAATTGTGGCTGCTGTTGCAACAAACATTGCTTGAAAGACAAAGTAAGTCATATATTCAGCCTGATCTGTTTTAAAAAAGAATAAATCGGTTCCAAAATAGCCATTAAAACTTTTCCCAAACATCAAGCCAAAACCAAATAACCAGAAAATTACAACCGCAAGACCAAAGTCAGCAGCATTTTTAAGAGCAACATTAATGCTATTTTTGTGTCTTGATAGACCTGTTTCCATACACATAAAGCCTGCTTGCATAATAAAAACAAGAATTGCACAATCTATAACCCAAAGGGTATCAACAAATGATTTTACTGACTCCAGATCAACACTCTCCATATTTTTCCTCTAGGTTATTATAAAAAAGTATACATCATAGATAATAGATGCTCAAAATAGGTTATTACTCTTTTTTCTTCCAAATATAATAGAAAATATAAGGTGAAACAGCTGGGACTATCCCAAACCAAAACCATTCGTCCCACCTAAAGCTTTTATCTAACATTGGACTTTTTAATCCATTCCACCATGTTAAATATCCAATCAATATTATCCAGGCTAAACTTATAGTTAAATAAATTTTAACATTTTTTGGTAATCCACCTGAAAATGCTACTTTTACTTTTTCTAAAATTTCTTGATAGTTCATGAGGTATTTAGCAATTGGTTCTTACAAAAGCACCGAGTGCTGTCATGGTGATTTCACAATTTCCACCGTTTTCTTTTGCAATAACTTTATAATTTGTTGCATCATTTGCGACACATAGTTCGTAACCCATTTCACTTGTAATGCTATCAGTACCACCTAATAAATTAGTTTCTATTGCACTTGATGTGGTACTTGTTGGATTGCATGAAGTTCCTGTGCTATTTCTGTAATAAATTCCGTTGTCTGAGTAATATTCAGTTTGCCCTAAAGATATTTGTTGCATAACATTTTCAGCAGATCTTTTTTTGGCTGAGCTGACATATCCATTATAACTCACAATACCGATAGCAGCTATAATTCCAAGGATTGCAACAACCACCAAAAGCTCAATAAGCGTAAAGCCTGAGCTTTTGGAAGTCATAAAAATTTTATTCAAATTATGAATTATTCAATCGTAATGGTTTTTGTCAGAACGTTACTTGAAGTTGAACATTCTGAGTCTTGTGTAAAACAAGTTTTAACATCTACTTTGTCCGATCCGTTAGTTGCGAGATTAACATAACCACCATTACTTGTAGTTGAGCCACTTCTTACTGCTGCATCAGCAGTAACATATGGGTTTTTAAAATCTGCAAAAGGACCGTCAGTTGCAATAGCTGCATTAATAACAGTTGTTGGGGTCTTACCACTACAAGTTAATTTACCACCCATTGCACTTGTTTCTCCTAAGTTACATTTTTGTAATTCAGCAGAAATATATTTAACGACGTTTGCATGTGTAGATTTTGCTGCCTGTTTTTTAGCTCCTGAAGTGTAGCCAGAGTATGCAACAACACCAACTGCTGCAAGAATACCAATAATTGCTACAACGACCAATAATTCTATAAGTGTAAATCCTTTACTATTTTTTTTCATAAGTCATGATCCTATAATTAATAAAAATATGTGTATACATATAAATTATATCTTTTAAAAGGCAATATCTATACTCGATTAGTATTCAAAATGGGTCATTTTTGTTGATTTAGCAAAGAAATCTAATAAATATTAATAATTATGTCATATAAAGTTACTGAAGAAGGTAACATATCTACAGTTCATCTAGACGGTGAAATAGATATGGACGTCACTGAAAAGGCAAAAGAAATTATTATGCCTTTAATTGAAGCCAAAAAAGAAGTTCATCTTAACTTAAAAGAAGTACAGTACATGGATTCTTCTGGAATATCAGTTTTAATTGAAAGTCACCAAAAAGCAACTGAACTTGGAACAAAAGTAATTTTGAAAGAGATCAGCAAGTCAGTTTTGAAAGTAATTATGATGGCAAAACTTGAACAAATTTTAAATTTGGACTGATAAATGAATGTTGCTATAAAATCGATAACTGAACAAAGAGATTTCGTAGTAAGTTCATCAAGTCTAAAAGAAGTTAGATCATTCTCAAGAGAAGTATTTGAAAAAGTAAATATTAATCAAGATTTAAAAGATGAACTGGTACTAGCGATAGCAGAGGCAGCACAAAATATTGTTAAACATGCTTATCAAGGTGAAGACACAGATGATAAAATGGAAATTAAAATTTCACTTGAAAACGGTCAACTTGAAATTGGTTTTTTTGATAAAGGAAGACCAGTTGAAGAAAAAAATGTGAGACACAGAAAAATTGATGATATTAAACCAGGTGGATTAGGAACTTTTTTTATTCAACAAATAATGGACGCAGTTGTTTTTAAAGAAGGTGAGAAGCCTTGGATAAATCATTTAGTCTTAACTAAAAATTTAAACTCTTAACCGCCAATAATTGCACCAACATTAAAGATTGGTGAATACATAGCGATCATCAATCCACCAATCATTGTTCCCATAAATACAATCATGATTGGTTCAATTAAACTAGACATATTATCTACCGCTGTATCAAATTCTTCTTCATAGTATGAAGATACAGATGTAAACATTTCATCTAAATTTCCTGTTTGTTCACCAACTGAAATTAATTGACTAAATGTTGGAGGAAAAACTGGTTCTTTTAAAAATAATTTTGTAAGTGTGTCTCCTGAAAAAACTCCTTTTTTAACATTTTCTAACGCTTGAGTTACAACATCGTTATTACTTACTTGTTTAGCGATTTCTATACTTTCTAAAAGGTTTACTCCTGCTGCACTAAGATTACCCATTATTAATGCAATCCTAGCAATCAATGATTTTAAAATCATGTCTCCAAATACAGGCATCTTTAAAACTCGTTGATGCCACTTATATCTAATTGCAGGAATTTTAGTTGTTGTATATTTAAATATCACAAAACCTATTATTGATACTATTCCAAGTGTTAGTCCACCAGCACCTCTCATAAAATTACTTGCATTCATAATTACAGCTGTTGGTGTAGGTAATGCAACACCCATTCCCTCATACATTTCAGCAAATACGGGGACAACTTTAATTAACATGAACACCATAACTGTTATTGCAACAGTAAACATAACGACTGGGTAGGTTAATGCACTTTTAATTTTCTTTTTAACTTTTTCTCTTTTTTCTAATGAGTCTACTAATTTTAAAAGGAAATCATCAAGTTTACCGCTGGCCTCTCCAGCTTTAATCAAGTTTATATAAATATTATCAAATATTTTAGGATATTTCTCAAAACATTTAGAAAGAGTTACACCGCCTTCAAGACTTTTTCTTACATCCTCTATTATTTCTTTCATCGTTGGATGTTCTATTTGGTCTCTAAGCATCGTTAAAACATTTAAAATTGGCAAACCCGCTTTTACCATTGTTGCAAATTGCTTGGAAAAAAGCATTACATCTGCAGGGGTGACTTTTTTCTTACCAAAAGAAAAACCGCTTTTTTTGCCCTTTTCTTTTTCAGCTTTTTTCTTTTTAAGTTTGGTTAAGTTGGTAATGATTATTTTTTGCTCTTTAAGTTTAAAGGAAGCTTCTTCTTGATTTATAGCCTCTATTTCACCTTCAATATATTTACCTGCAGATATTCCTTTGTAAGAAAAAGTTTCGGCTGACATTTACTACTCCATAGAGAGGACTCTATCATACTCTCTAAAATTCAGATCACCTGTTAGGATTAATTCTCTTCCCATATCTTGCATTGTCCTAAAACCCTCGTTTGAAGCAATTTCTTTAAGTTCAGGGGTTGTTGCTTTTCTTAAAATTGCTTCTTTTATTGGTTTTGTAACATTTAGAATTTCATAAATACCCATTCTGCCTTTATAACCAGTATCTTTACATTTTGGACAACCACTGCCTTTTTGAACTTTTGCCCTTGAAGCCTGTTCAACTGTAAATCCCAAATCAGCTAAAGCTTTAGGGGTTATATCTTCATCTGGTACTCTACATTCTGCACAAGTTTTTCTTGCTAATCTTTGTGCCAAAACAAGTGAAACAGCTGCACTAATCAAATAATCAGGTGTTCCCATGTTTTGTAATCTTGTAATGGTGCTTGGTGCATCATTTGTGTGAAGTGTACTGAATACCAAGTGACCTGTTAAAGCAGCCTTCAATCCAATATCAACTGTTTCTTTATCCCTCATCTCACCAACAAGAATTATTTCTGGGTCTTGTCTTAAAAAAGATCTTAGTGCAGTAGAAAAATTAAAACCAATATCATCTTTAATTTGAACTTGTCCAACACCATCCAATTCATATTCGACAGGATCTTCCGCAGTTAAAATATTTAGGTGAGGTTTTGAAACTTCTTTTAGAATACTATAAAGTGTTGTTGTTTTACCTGATCCAGTGGGACCTGTTACAAGAACTAAACCTTGTGTGCCATGAATTGCTTTTCTTAAATTTTTTAAATCGTTTTCTTCAAAATTAAGTTGTTCTAAACTGATGTCTCCTGCATCTTTATTTAAAACCCTCATTACTATTCTTTCATTTGTTGCAGTTGGTAAAATCGAAAGACGAAGATCAACTACTTTTCCATCAATTTTAAATGGAATTGCTCCATCTTGAGGAAGTCTTCTTTCAGCAATGTCTAATTTTCCCATAATCTTAAATCTTGTGACTACGGCTCCATAATTTGAATGAAGAAATTTTTTAAAGTGTTCTTGTTCTTGTAAAATTCCATCTAATCTATACCTAACTCTTGATGTAAATCGATAAGGTTCAATATGAATATCTGAAACTCCTGATTTAATTGCTTCTGCTACAACTGCTGTACTAAACTTAATTACTTCAGACTCGTTTTCTATAGCTTCAATATCTTCTTCAGGTGGTTTTTCTAAAACTTCTGCTTGATCATCTACATCGTAATCAAATGTTTTGGTCTTCTCGGCATTAGTTTGTCTAATATCAGAGATAGTTCTCTCACCGTCTGCTAGCAATTTATCTACAAAGTTTGAAATATCAGAAACTTTTGCTGCGTGCAGTTCTATATCCATTTTTGTAATTGTTCGTAAATTTCTCATTAAACTTAATTTTGAAATATCAGATATTGCAATGTGCAATACTTTTCCCTCAATTTTGAAAGGAGCTATAAAGTTCATATTAATGTAATTAGATGGAAGAACAGCTTTCAATTCGTCAGTTACAGCAACTGTCGATAAATCTACTACATCTAATGATTGATCTTTTACTAAAAGATCTAAAATCTTTTCTTCATCAGTTAGATTTAACTCAAATACTGCATCCAACTGAGATTTTTCTCCTTCGCCAGATATTTTTTTAATTTCAACTAAATCTTTCCCCGAAATAATATCCTGATCAATAAGAATATTAATTAAATTAATCTCAGACTCTCTACTAATATTTATCATTATAAAATTCTTGGTGCTATAAACACTAACAATTCATCTAGGTTATCAGAATTTTCAGTTCCTTTAAAGAGATTACCTATTACAGGTACATTGCCTATAGCTGGAAGTTGGTCTTTAGATTTTGATAAAACATTCTTTTTAATTCCACCAATTACAACTATATCACCATCTGCCACCAATAATTTTGTTACAATTTCCATTTTGTTAACTGCCGGCGTATCACCTGCAACTGATCTATTTGGTGTATCATTATTAACTTGAATACTTAACAAAACATTTCCATCTCCAATAATGCTTGGAGTAACCTCTAATTTAAGAGCTGCTTCTTTGAAAGATACTTGAGATCCTCCGCCTTCTCCTGGAGCTTCATAAGGTATTTCCTCACCTTGAGTAACGGTTGCTACTTGATTATCTAAAGTGAATACTTTTGGATTAGAAATAGTTTTACCCATTCCCATTCTTTCTAATGCTGTAATTTCTGCTTTTAAAACACCCGAGCCAGTTCGTCTTAAAATTCCAATACCACTTGTTGGATTTGTAATTGCAAAATTTGCCAAACTATCTGTTGCATCACCAAGATTAGCTGCTCCACCTGGTTCTACACCTAAAGCACTTCCAGCGCTTCCACCTGATAATCCACCAGCAACTTTACCGGCTCTTTGATAGTATCCACCCAGTCTAGTTCCAAGTGCTTTTTCAAAATCAGAATTTGCTTCAACTATAAAAGCTTCTATTAAAACTTGTTTTGTTCTTATATCTATTTCTTTAATAACTTTATCAACTACATCTAAATCTTTTTCTTTTCCTCTTACAATTATAGATCGTGTTGTTGCTTCTTCAGTAATTTGTATTGGTGTATATGAACTATCTCCTGCAGTCGAAGTAAATAACTCATCAATAGTTTGTTTAGCTTGAGCAGGAGTTATATAATAAAGTCTGAAAATCTCAGAATATATTGGCTCAACACTATCTTCTAATTCTACTTTCTTTTTAACAGCTTGCGCTCTTTCAGACTTATAAGTTTCTTGTGCAGTTAGTGTTTCAGGCGAATGAACTCTTATCAAATTACTTGCAACATCAACATCTGATGCATAATTTTTCATATCTAAAAGTGCTTGAAAAGCTTTGTCCCAAGGAACATCGATTAATTCTGCTGATATTGCTCCTGCAACTTCATCTCCAACTAGTACATTTATCTCTCCTATTTTACCCATCAATTTCATGGTTTCTTTATAATCTAAGTTTTTAAATTTAAGAGTTACCCGTTGTTTTAATAGTGGATAGTCATCAGGTATTATTAAGTAATTTCTTTGTGCTTCAGATGATATTTTTTTTCTTTTTCCAAGTTTTTTTGCATCTCCTTCAATAGGTTTAGGACCCATTTCTAATGTTTTAGCGATTTCTGATTGTCCACTACTTACAATATCTTTATTTTTTATAAGAGGTGTATTGTGTTTAAATGGCTTGTCATATTTTTTCAAGTTCTGACAAGCATTTAATGCAACTAATAAAAATAATAATCCAAAATATGTTAATATTTTTTTAATAGTCATCTGACTCCCGGACCTGGTTATTAAAATCAATTATCATGAATTTACCATCATCTTTTTTGAATATTGCTTCTGTTAATCTTAAATCAACTAATTGTATTTCTCCAAGATATTGGCCCAATGTCATTGTTAAAACTTCTCCACCAGAATTAACTAAAGAAATGTAACTATAATCTTTTCCAGAAATAAGCCCAGCTAATTTAAAATTATATAAGCTCATTTCATTATCTTGTTCGTCTTGTGGTATACTTGCTGAAGATGAAGTTCCCTCATTTCCTGCAAATGGATCATTTAATGGAACTTCTTCATCTTCTTCCATTTCTTTAACAATTTCTTTTGCTGCATCTAAGACTTCTTGTTTTTGATCATGATTATCCGCAAATGCAACGTTTGCCATTAAAGAAAATATTATGATGAATAAAATTTTAAAAAAATTCATCTGGTAATCCTACTATTGTTAATTCACCTTGCGCCATTATCGCTCCAGTTGAATCGTTTTGTACTATACTTATGGTCTCTTTGTCAAAATTTAACATTTTATTTTGTCTAGAAACTGCTCTTTTAAACTTTATGTAACCTAAAAAATTCCCTTTGATTTCATAATCAACAGGTATTTGATAATAAGAAACCATATCCCTTGTAATATTATTTTCAGCTTGTTGAGCAACTCCTTTTTTAAATACTGGCTTGGGTTTTTTCTTTTCAATTTTTGATATTACCAATCCATTTACAGCTGCATACTTACTTAAACTTTCATAAAGATCTTCAACCTCAGCTTTCGAATGGAATAATGTTGAAGTTTTGTCAAAATCAGGTTTCATTTTTTTTATTCTTGTTTTGAAAGTAATTATTTCATTTTCAAATTGTGAGATTTCGTTTTGCTTTAGTATTTTGTCGTTGTATTTAGCTTTTCTTTCTTTGACCATTGGATTTAAAATTACATAGTAAATTATTAAAAATAAAATTATTGCTCCAAATCCAGATCCAAATTTGATTAAAGTTTTTTTATCTACAGCAGCTAGCTTCTGCTTTAGATCATCCATAGTCATGTTTTTTAAATCCATTATACTTGCTCCAATACACAGGCTACTTTAAAGCCCTTCATAGTTTGTGATCCCTGCTGCTGCTGACCTTGAGGTAGGGTCATGCTTGCTAATGAAGCTTGTGAGATCAGTTTTTTATTGTTCAAATTACTAATTAATTTTAAAATATCTTGATCACTAAATGCTGTTCCTTCAATAACAACTAAATCTGAACCATTATACTCTATTTTGCTAAATTTAACTCTTTTAGGAACTGCAGAAGCAATCTGTGCTAATACTCTAAAGCTTACTGTTTTATTAGACTTAATTGATTTACTTAATTGTAGTGACTTAAGCATAAAACCAATTTCTTTTGCATATTTATTTTTCTCTAAAGTTTTAAGCTCATGCGTTTGTAAAATTTCATCATAACCTTCAATTTTTTTATTAAGATCTGTAATTTGCCAGAATGATAAACCAAATAAAACTACATAGATTAGTGAAACTATTCCTACTACACCTTTAAACGCAAAATTTGAAAAAGCTTTTGCTTTTTTCTGAGCAATCATATTTTCTCTATTAGGCAAAAGGTTAATATTTTTAACAGCGGTAACAAATTTATAGTAACCGAAAACATCTAGTTTTCTAAATGCAAGTCCCATCACTGTAGAAAAGTATGAACGGTTGTCCATTTTTATATCATTTTCTAATTGAGCAGGAATTTTTATTCCATCAAATGGATCAAATAAATTGTAACCTGTGTTGACCATGTTTTTTCTAAAACTACCAAGATAATCTTCTACATTTTGTAAATTTGAAGTAACTTTTAAATTTCTGATTCTTTTCTCATATTTTTGTTCAAAGTCTTGAACTGCTTGTTTGACTTGCGTCATATATCTTCTAACAAGCGCATCCATCTCTTCTTGATTATTGCTTTCTTGAAGTGTTTTTCTATCTTGGGATCTAATAAAAATATCAGTTATTATTGGATTATTTTCGTAAAGTATCATTACATAGTTTTCATCTAAACCAAATTCTAGAACAGCAGTTAAGTTAGAGTCTTCTATTGAACCCGCAATTTGATTAATTTGGTCAACAGCAGATTTTAATGCAAAACATTTAACATCTATAATAACAGCATTTAATCCACCTTTTTTAATGATGTCTGTGTAGCTATTAATGTCAGATAATTTTGATGCAACAAAAAGGATATCCATTGTGTTTCCTGTTTTGTCTCTATTTATTACTTGATGGAATATAGAGTAGTCATTTAAATTATCAGTTAATTGAACTAAGTTTTCCCAAAGTGAGTCTGTATCTATCGCTTTTTTTAATTCTTCATCAGTCATCAAAGGTGCGGTTACAACTCTTATAATTGCGCTAGTTACTGGAATTGCGATTGCAGCATTAGTCGTATTAATTTTAGATTTTTGTAAAGCTAATTTTAATTCTTCAGCAACTTTATCGGGATTTTCAAGCACCGTTCCATTCTCTGGAATACCCTCAAATTTATGAACATAGAATTTATCTAAAACCCATTGATTGGCTTTGTTGCTAGAAACTTGCGATAATCTTATCTCTGTAGGAGTAAGTTCAACTCCTAAAATTTCCTCACCTTTAATAGATTGTTTTCCTAATCTATTTTTTAGTAGCTTACTAAAAAATCCTTCTTTTTTTTTGCTTTCCCCTCCTTGTGGCACTGGAGGTGTGTTTGCATCATCTTTTTTTTTCTTTTTAAATAAATTTGCAAAAGGATTTTTCATAAATTTTATAAACGAATTTTAACTTTATACTCAACTTTTACTAGAATAAAAACAACTGATATTCAAATTGGGTTTTTTACAAAAATTAATTGGTAAAACAAGTCAATTTTATAGTACAAAGGGTTGTATGTTTGAAAAGTTAGAACAACTAGCTAAAGACAATAAAAAAATCTCTGATTTTCATATCAGAGCAGGATCCCCACTTGCATATAGACAAACTGGAGAAATTGTCAAAGTCAATGAAGTCGTGGTTACAGCTCAAGATCTAAAAGATCTGCTTTCAATGAATTGTAATGAACATGAATTAAATAAATTTGATAAAACACACGAACTTGATACATCTGTTACCCTTAGTGGATTAAGATTTAGAGCGAATTTTTATAAAACGATTAATGGACCTGCATGTGTTTGTAGAAGAGTTGAAAGTAAAATTCCAGATATGGAACAATTCAACTTACCACAAGCTCTATATGACATTGTTGATTTTCATAAAGGTTTAGTTTTAGTAACAGGTCCAACTGGCTCTGGTAAATCAACAACACTTGCAGCAATAGTAAATGAAATTAATAAAACAAGAACTGCAAATATAATCACAGTTGAGGACCCTGTAGAATTTATTCATAAAGACAATAAAAGTATTGTCTCACATAGAGAGGTTGGAAAGCAAACAGAAACTTTTGCAGCGGCATTAAAAGCAGCTTTAAGAGAAGACCCTGATGTAATCCTTGTTGGTGAGATGAGAGATCTTGAAACAATAAGTCTTGCATTAACAGCAGCAGAAACTGGTCACTTAGTATTTGGAACTTTGCACACGAGTGGTGCACCGAGTACAATTAACAGAATAATAGATGTGTTTCCTCCTGAACAACAGGAACAAATTCGAGCTCAAATTTCAACTTCTCTTAAAATGGTTGTGACCCAAAGATTGTTAAAGACTAGAGACGGCGCAGGAAGAGTTGGTGCATTTGAAATAATGAAATGTACCGCACCTATACAAAACTTGATTAGAGAAGCAAAAATTCACCAAATTCCAAGTATAATGCAAACAGCAGTTAGAGATGGAATGATTACCATGGAAAAATCTCTTGAAGAATTAGCGAAATCAGGGAAAATAGATCCAGGTGCAGCAAGATCAGAACATTAAAGGATTTACAATTTTAGAGTTATTAGTTGTTATTACAATAGTAGCAATAATTTCCGCTGTTGCTTATCCAAATTTTTCAAATTGGCGACAAGATAGAGAGTTAAGAGCTGCAATGGAAAAAGCAGCAACTATGCTTTCATCTGTAAATACATTATCTCAAAGAGGAAATTATCCCTTTGTTCAATTTAGAGTAACACCCAACGGAACCTCATCAACAAAATTTGTTTCAAAAGGAATGGATGCAACTTCGTTATCAATTAAATTAAATAATGCACAAACTATTGAATGTAATACTTCTAGTGGTAGTTACTGGGACAATAACCAAGTTGATGAAACAACAAAAAAAATATCAACACATATTAGCAAAGACGGTGCTGTTTGTTTTTCTAAGGATGGAAGTTATTTTAAAGCACATGGAACCTTAAAAAATAATTTAAATGTTACAGTCGAAAATAGATTAACAAACCAATATTTGATACTTTGTACAACATCAAACGCAAGTAATGGTGGCAAATGTCCTTTGGATCAAGGAGGTGGGTTGGAAAAACCTGCATACTTGGTTGAATGGACTAGATTTGGTAATATAAGTAAATTTAAATGGAGTGGAAGTGATTGGACTAGGCAAAACTAAATTGTCAGAAAAAGGAATGACCCTGCTTGAAGCCTTGGTTTCAACAGCAATTATAGGCATTGGATTTGTTGCAGTTTTTCAGATGGTTAATTATTCAGTTCAATCAATTGATGTTTCTGGAGAAAGAACAAAGGCAAATTATTTGGTATCAATGGTAGCAGAAGACTTAATTTCTGAAAGAGACTCTAACTCTCCTACTACAGATGTAAAATTTAAAGATTATTTAATAAATAATTCTTGGAGTATGGCAAACTGTTCTAATAGAGGTACATCATCTACCAATTTTAATAATGCAGTCCAAAACAAATTTCAAAAATGGGATAAAAGATTTTCTAAAGAAAGACTAAAATGTAAGGGAAATAAAGATAATAAAATTCTCAAAATTTACGAAATCTGTAATAACAACGCTGCAGCAAATAATTGCAAATATAATAACACTACAAATTACAAAGGTAATGGTGTTTACGAAAAATGGTATCTAGGAAAAATGGAAGTCAATTTAAACGACGGCAAAAAGAAAAAATATTTATATTTTCAATTTAATTAATGAAAAAAAAGTTAAGCAATATTGCAGGTGTAACTTTAATAGAAATTCTAATTGGAATTTTAATTTCTGTTGTAATGATGGGTGCAATGTTCACCTCTTACACCGTAGTTAATAATACTTACTCTCAAGTTACTGATCGAGCAAAAATTTCAACAGCTGGAAGAGATGTTGTTGGAATGATCATGAGAGATATTAGAAATGCTGGATTTATGTATTTCAATGATAATATCAAAACATCAAATGAGCATATTCCAATTCTAATTACTAAATATGTGAATTTTTCAGAATGTGATAAAATCGATATTGTTTATGGAGATGTAAATTATAAACAAGGTAGGACACCTGCATACATATATGAGAGATATAAAATAACTTACAAATGCAAAAAATCTACTATTCCTGACAAAACACAACCTCAATTAGGTGGAGGTGGATACCCTCCAATCGATGCTTTTGCTGTTTATAAAAAAAAAGTTAAATGGAATAATACATCAGGTAGATGGGATGATCCTACAACAGATAACAATGATAAAACATACGATGATCAACTAGTTGTAGACTACGTAGATGATATGATTTTTAATCCTGTTGACGAAAAAGGAATGTTAATCAATCCACCACCTTCTGCAACAAATGTAAATAAAGATTTAATTTATAAAATTAAAACTGTTGATATCGCATTGACTGTTAGGTCAACAAAAAATTTTTTTAGAAATTCTAAAATTAGAGATGTATTTGCATTAAAAGACTCAACTAGAAATAAAAAGAAAACTGACAAATATTTAAGAGATACAATTATTGTAACTGCTCATGCAAGAAATTTGGGAATGGAATAATGAAAAAAAATGAACAAGGTTTTGCGCTAGTATTATCTTTAGTCTTAATGCTTGCAATGTCATTAATGGGAGGAGCGTTAATTGTAATATCAGCAGGTGACCATCAAAGTAATAATAAGAGTGATGAGTATCAGCAAACTTTCTATATTGCTGAAACAGCTTTGATAGAAGGTGAAAAATATGTACTCAATCAATTTTTAGGTCCCTGGAGTACTTCAAATCATGTTAGAGATACATCAAAAAGAAATTTACCAGCTAATAACACTCAATGGAACGGTAATATGGCTAATTATAGGATCAATTATAATTCTAGCAATAGCTCTCTTTATTATAATACAGAAAATTTCTGTGCTAATAGCTTTAAGGATTTAGACAAAGTAAGGTTAAGTGGAAATTTCTATGATGTTGTAGCTGCACAAAGTTGGAATTTTGGAAAATTAGTCCGTGATAGTTTTAATTCTGCAACTAATGATGAGAGAAAAGAAGCTGAAAAACTTTACAATTACTTTTATGAATTTTTTGTAATAAGAATTGGTGCTGCACCTTTTAGAGGTACTGGTTCTAGTATCAAAAAAGGCTCAACTGATAAAGGAAATGATGGAATGGCTTATCGAATTTATGGCTGTGGTTTAAAGAAGGGTAGCGAAAGAATGGTAGTTGCATTAGAAAGTGTGATTGTATTACCTAAATAAAATGACGACAAATTTTAAGAGTTATAATAATATTTCTAAATCTTTATGAAAAATTTAATTAAATTTATTATAGTTTTTTTAACTTTTAGTTCACCTGTCCAAGCTGCTTGTGATTTTTTAATTGATATTGGAGATAGTGGTAAAAAAGTTTTTGATAAATTTGATATGCCACTACCAGGATATAAAGGACAATATTATTTGCCTGTTCCATCACCAGAGTTATGTCCAAATGATAATTTGAACAATGATATTGCAGTAGAATATGTATTTTTAGGTGAAACAGAAGATGCTGCAAAATTAGCAGCCATTAGAATGATTGTTATGAATGATGGTAAAAACACTGAGAATAATAAATTAACATTAATGAGATATGTTAAAAAAGTTTATGGTGATTTCGATACAGGACAAAATCCACAAATATTTGATAGTTTCAAAATTTGGGAGAAAAGTAATAATGATGTCATTGTATATAAAAGAATGCTTGGTGAAGAAGAGCTTTTTGAAGAAGAATTAATGATTACAACTGTAGAGTATGATGAAAAATTAGGTAAATTTTACTATGATCTTGAAGTTGAATTAGAGAAAATGGAGCAAGAACAATAATTATGAAATTAAAACTTTTAATTTTAAAAATCATTTTAATTTTATCTTTTTTTTCAAATAATAGTTTTGCAAAAAATTTACCACCTGGTTCTGGAATATCTGATGTTCCAGCTAATGTATTAATCCTTTTAGACAAATCTGGAAGTATGAGTGTTAGAATGACAAGCGGAGCTGGCTTTTCTTATCCTTATAGCGTTGCAACAGATAGTAGTGGCGATGTTTATGTTGGTCAATACTGGATACGTGGAATAAAAAAATTTACTTATTCATCAAAGAGTAATGATACTAGCTTTGCAAGTAGTGGTACTTATAGAGGAAGTGGTAATTGTAGATCTTATTACCCATTGAATATGAAAGTACATAACAATAAATTGTATGTTGCTTCTTTTTATCAAAACAGAGTTTTTAGAATTGATCTTACAAGCGGTAGCTGTGATTGGAACCAATTCTTAAATTATCCAAGAAATATTTCCATTGCGCAAAACACTTTATATGCAACAGGATATCGAGGTATGTTGACTTATAATATATCTGGAGCAACTCCTTCAAAAATAAGTTGCTCTTGGAGCGGAAATTTATCTTCTTACGCCCGTTATTATGGTCAGACTGCAGATTATAAAAGAGAAAATTATTATGTGCATTATAGTCGTTACATTTATAGATACACCATTGGAAGCAATGGTTGCATAAATACAAACTATTCTAGCAGATCGTATGTTGGTAATTGGTACTACTCATATGGAATGGATCATCATCCATCAAATGAATTAATTTTATATGGTAGTGATTGGAGAAATCATAGAGTTACTAAAGTTACATTAAACTCATCAAGAAATGGTTATACTGCAATAAAAAATATTGGTAGATACGGAAGAAATGCATCAAAGACTGGCAATGTTAGAATGTATGGTCCATGGGGTGTAACCGTAGATAAAACCAACAACAGAGTATTAAGTACCAGTTATTATAAACAAAGTGTTAATGCATTTGATCTAGATTTAAATTTTGATAAAGAATTTGGAGGCTCTGCTGGAACAAGAATGTCAGGTGCCCATGAAGCTATTCAATCAATTGTTACAGATAGTTCTTTAACAGCAGGAGTAAATTTTGGATTTGGTTACTGGTCGTGGGATAATAATGGGTCTGGTTTTAGATCTTGGACTGGCGATATAACTAATGGAAGGGCTACGCCTTGTACTAGTAGAGCCTGTATAAAAGTAAGAGCTCACAAACAAGGGGCGGCAAAAATTAATTCTATCATAAAATCAGTTCAGCCTGGTGGTGGAACGAATGCTGATAACTGGGCAAAACAAGCAGAAGAATATTATTTGCATAGTACTTTATCTCCAATAGATAAAAACTTAACTTGTCAGAATAGTTATGTTTTAGTTATAGGTGATGGAGATTGGTATAATCATAACCGTGCCGCGAGGAGAGTATCAAAATTATTAAATTCACATAAGATAAAAACTTTTACTGTAGCTTATGGAACAGGACTTTCAAATAGTGGAGTGAGAAACTTTAATAGGATGGCACAAACAGGTGGAACTAATAGCGTTATTGTAGCAAGAACCACTCAATCTCTAAAGACACAATTAAAAGCTGCCATATCACAAATTATTGCTCAAAAATTATCTTTCTCTGCGCCTGCAATTACAGCTACAATTGAACAAGGTGGATCTTTATATCAAGCACAATTTGATTATGAGCAAAATAAAGAGTGGAAAGGAACCTTAAAAAGTACCGCCATAGACTCTAATGGAGTTGTTGGTAAAAAGAATTGGGATGCAGCTGAATTATTAGAAAAAAGAAATACAGATGACAGAAAAATTTGGACCCACCTTCCAAACACATCTGCAAATTCTGGTTATGGTAATTTAAATAATTGGGTAACATCAAATTACCAGGATATTGACAAGTTATTTACTCATACAAATAATGAAGTGCCAAATTATCATAGTAAAAGTGATAACCCTACTAATACACAAAGATGTAAGAATGTTTCCTCAGTTCAAAATGATAATGAAGATGACATTAAAGGCCTAATACAGTTTGTTAGAGGACAAGATTATTTTGATTATGATGGTGATTGTAATTTAACTGAAACAAGACCTAACCCTCTTGGAGATATTTACCATTCAGAATTAGTAGTGGTTTCAAAACCATCAGCTGAAACAGCTTTTGCAGGAAGAAATCAAGAAGCTTATTGGAGATCTTTGAAAAATTATTCTTCATTTGCACAAAAACATTCTTCAAGAAAAGAAACAGTTTATGTTGGCGCAAATGACGGAATGCTTCATGCATTTGATGGAAAAACTGGTAAGGAAATTTGGGCATTTGTTCCACCATTTATTGCATCAACAATGCCAAATATGGTTAACGTAAATTTAAATAGAAGTGGGGTTGGTGGATCTAATGCTATTTATGGTGTTGATGGATCCGTTACTGCGCATGATATGTTTTATAAAGGTCCTTACGATAGCAAAAAAGAATGGCATACAATACTAATGGTTCCATACGGTAGAGGTGGTGCAGGATTTTCTGTATTAGATATCACAGATCGAGATGCACCAATGCATTTATATTCAGTGCTTAATGATGGTATTCAAACTAAAGTCCATGTAATGGATCATAATGGAACTATCTCAAGTTATGATTACATCAAAAAGATTTATGATTTAGCAAGTTTCTTTGAGTCTATTACTGTAAGTTCGAATAATAAAGGTGACTTAACATGTAAAAGTGATCAATCAACTGACTGTCAGGAGAGCAATGTTTGGACTTTAGATGTTCCTAATTTGAGTAAATCTGATATTTCAATATTAATTGACGATAAACCGTTTAATAACTTTACAGTTAAATCCTCTACAATCACAATACCTGCGCCTCCTAGTGGTGGGCAAGCTCAAACAAAGCCAGCAACTGAGATCACATTAATAAATAAAACATTAAAATTTTATGGAGCAGATCCATGTTCAAGCAATCCAAATGCACCTTGTACCTTAAGTAGTTCGAATATGGCTTTACATATTAAGCCTGGCTCTGCACAAACTGGGGTATTAAGCCAACCTGAATACGATTATAGTGAATTAGGTGGAACTTGGTCGTCACCTAGAATTATAAGAATGCCAAATAAAGGTCCTGGTGATAATAATTTAGAGGATGATATTTATGTTGCAATTATGGGCGGAGGATACGGTGTTCAAAACTCCGGTGTTGGTTCTAATTTAACAATTGTTAATCTTGAGGATACAACGTTCCCAGGTAAACTTGAAAAAAGAATAGACATAGAGGATATGTTGACGAATGATATCGTTAATTCAACACCAGGATCACCTGTTGTAATAACTGCAGATACCGCAAGAGGAATTGATTTTAGAGGTGCGCTTGTCTACATCAGCGATCTTGAAGGAAAAATTACTAAATTTAATTTGACGAATAATAGGACTGATGGAACGGGTCAATCTTTAAAGATGTATGATAGCACAACATTATTTAAAGCAGGTTCAAACCAAACTAATGGCAGATATATGTATCATTCTATGGACGCAACAATTGGACAGACTACCAATTCATTATGGTTATATGCTGGAACTGGAGATTATGAGAGAATAGGAAATACGAGTAATGGTACGGATAACTTAATGATAGGTATTAGAGATCCTCATTATCCAGAATATAGAGATGTAGCAGTTCCTAAAAAAGCTGCTGATTTAACGAAATGTAAAAATACTACAAAGGACAAAACAGGTAATAAATGTCCAACGTCAACAGATACCGGTTGGTATATAAAATTAGATAAATCTCAGAAAGTTACTGCTGAACCAACTGTATCAAGTGGGTTGGTATATTTTCCAATTTATCAACCAACATCATCAGTTAATAAATGTAGTCTCGGTGATGCATTTATTTGTGGAGTTGATGATGAATGTGGAACAAATTTCTCATCTCAACTTAAAAATTTGAGAAGAGGAGATACTTGTAAATATGTTGGACAAGGTGTTTTATCCAAAATTGTAGTTTTTGCAGGTAAACTGTTTGCAAACATTGCTGGTCAATCTGCTGGAAGTATAAAAGACTTAGTTAGCATTGAAGCTGCTGCAGGTGGAACATCTAGTTATAGAAGTTCTTGGAGACAGAACTATTAATCAATAGACATTTATGAAAAAGATTTTACTTAGTATAATCTTATTCTTTTTATTTAGTTCCATAGGTTATGCTGGTCCTTGTTTAACAACAATAGCTAGCGCATCAACAAACCAATTAGCATGTGCAGATGATGATATTTTAAATGTTACTTCTGCTGGTTCTATTACCTACAATGACCATAAGGCTGTTGATCTAGAGGATGAAACTGGAGTTCAGATTACAAATGATGGAACAATCCAAACAGAAGATGGAACTAATAAACAAAAAGCAATTCATGCTCAATCATCTTTAAATACAACAATAACTAATAATGGAACTATCAACTCAGACAATAATGAAGGAATTTATATAGATTACGCAGAAAATATAACAATCACAAATAATGCGGGTGCCACAATTAGCGCTGAAGCAGGAAATGCGATTGAGGGTCGAAATGTTGGTTGGTGTGATAAGGCTGGAAATAACGATAATTGTCAATCTAGTTTATCATCCTCGGGCTCTACTGCAGTTGGGCTAATATTGCATAATCACGGTATGATTAGTGCAACACAAGGAACAATTTTGTTAGGCACTGGAGGAGGAGGAAACCCACGAAGTCGAGGTGTTAAAATTTATAACTATGATGGAGGAACAATTAAATCTACATCAGGTAATAACCCAATTATCGCAAAATATCTTACAGATAGTGAAATTATAAATTATGAGGGAGGAACAATCGAGAGTGCAGGTAGATATGGTATACTAGCTGAAAATGGATCAAATATTACAATAGATAATCGTGGAACAATAACTTCAGATAGAAATACTATTTATTGTAGAGAGTGCTCTGGAGTTACATTTATAAATTCAGGAACAATCAGCTCAACAAATACAGGTACTAATACAGGTACAGTTCTTATTGATAGACAAGGAGATAGTGACGATGCTCATACAATTACAAATAGTGGAACTATAGATTCGGCGTTTGGACCGGCAATACAAATAGCTAGAAACACTGGTGGAACAACTATCGACAATACTGGAACAATAAAATCAACAACAGCTGCTATTGGAGCTGGTAGAACAAAGAACCTTACCATAAATAATCATGGAACGATAACATCAACAGGTGAGAATGATACAGGTCACTTTGGAATTGGATTTGGTAATGATTCAACATCTGTAGAAGCTGGTGAAAATGTAGTTCTAAATAATTTTGGAACAATTAGCGCAATTAATGGTGATGCAGACGGAATTAAAATTGGAGATTATCACGCCAATAAAAACTTTGATGACTTAACAATTAATAATTCAGGAACTATTTCAGGAGGTGACAATTCTATTGTTATGGCAAATTCAAATAACACAGGATTAGAAATAGTTACAAAAGGTGAAGGTACTTATAATGGTGAAATTGAATTAAATAGTACCAATACTACCATGACATTAGATTGCAGTATTTCAAAAGATCAAAAAATAGAAATTCATAATAAGACAAATATGGTAATCACAAATAATCTTTGTGGAAATGATACCTATGAAATATTAGATAGCAACAGTGATCCAGATGCTGATAATTCAGAAACAAATGGTTTCTTATATGTTTATGGTGAAGATTTAGATATTGATAGCCATAATAAAAAATATAGATCGGAAATATTTTTATCTAATTTAAACGATATTTTTAATTCAGTTTCAGAAGAAAAAAAATCTAGTGGATATTATTCTGTAAAGAAAAGAGACAATATTTATAAAAATGAAACAACAGGAGTTACTGGAGATTTTAAAATTGAAAATGACAATTTTACACCGTTTTTAAGTTATTCTAGTCAGCAAGCAAAATTTAATAATGGAGAAGCTTTAGATAGTGAAAATTTAGCTATTGGTCTAAAAAAAGAAATCGATTACGAGAAATTTAAATTTTCTGTAGTTTCAATTTTTGGGTTAACTCAAAATAAATATTTAGATCTTGAAACTGAAACACAACAAACTATTTCAAAAGAAAACCTAGGTCAGTTTGCTGCTGTAAATTATAAAGCATCTAAAGAAATAGAAATTGATGATAGTCAAAGTTTAAATATTGAAGTGGATGGTAAATATGGTCTAAGAAGACTTCCAACTTATCTAACATCTTTTACAGATGGAGATCTTTCTGTTGATGATGCGATAGATCAAGTATTATCAGGCGGATTTAATGTTGAGTATTCAAAATCTTTTGAAAATGGCTTCGTTCTTAAGCCATATACAGGCCTATCTTTAAATCAAACTTTGAGTGAAAAAATTGACATTGTTGCAGACGGTGAAAGAAAAGACATGGCCCATTATATGAATGATGATTTAGCAGTAAAAGCAGGTTTAAATATCAGCAAAAATACTGAAAATTTTGGATTAAACTTTAATCTAGAGTTTAATGAACAAAATGGACTTAAAGACAGCCAAGTAAGTATTTCATTAACGAAAGTAATTCAAAATAATATTAGCAAAAGAATAGAGGGTCTACCTATTGATCCAGAACTAGAAAAATTATTTGATCAATTGCAGCTAGCTAAAGAAAATGAGAGATTGGCTGAGATAAGTGGTAGAGCAGTTGAAGAGAATAGAATAATGAAAGAAATGATTATTCAGTTGATCAAAGAAAATAATAAACTCAAGACTGAAAGAAATCTTTTACTAAAAAACTAATTTCAAAGCTTTTATAAAACTTATTTGGTTATTTGAGTAAATCTGCTTTTCATAAAATTTAAAGAAATTTTTATATTTTGATTTATCTTTTTCCATCAGTTTAAAATAAATCTCTTGAATAGTATCCGAATTTTTTATTTGAAGTTTTCTTTTTTTTCCTAGAAGAATTAAATCCAATTTTAGCCTCATCAATTTAATTGAATTGAAATTATAAAATAATTTTATGCTTACAAATAATAATATTGGCACGAATATCCAAATAATGACTTTTGAAAAATTTAAACTTAATAATTCTTTTATAAAATTTTTTCTTTCGTTATCGTCATATGATAGTAAATGTTGAGTCCATACAAAATCAACATAGTTAAAATAAAAATTAATTATTTTAAAAAAATTATTAGAAAATATCGAACTTGAAAATTTATCATTATTTACAAAATAATTATTTAATGAATTTCTAATATTAGAATTAGGTATTGCTCTAGTTGGATCAATTCTAACCCACCCTCTTTCATCAAACCAAACTTCTGCCCAAGCATGTGTATCTTTTTGTTTAAATTGAAAAAAATTTCCTATCTCATTTAAATCTCCACCATAGTAACCTGTGACTATCCTACTTGGAATTTGTGCTAATCTTGTAAGTAATACAAATGTTCCTGCATAATATTCGCAGTATCCTTCTTTAGAATTAAAGAAAAAGTTTTCATATTTATTATTTGAGTTTATCTGAGGGCTAAGGTTATAAAAATACGATCCATCAGAAAATCTTTTATAAATTTTTTCGATAAATTCTTCTTTAGTGCTTACATTATTTTTATCTACCCAATCTTTTATTTTCGGTGATATGTTTTCTGGTAACAAAGTATAATAACTTTTAAGTGGACCATCTAAGGAATATTCAGATTTATTCATTTTAAAAATTAATTTCTTTTTTCTGTCAATTAGTTCTCTACTTACAAAAGATTGGTTAAAATAATCTTTTGTAATTTGAATATCGTTAGTGATTAATTTTGAGTTTTTTAAACTTGGTATCCATTTTTTTTTATATGGCTCTAATATAATTTGATAACTTTTATTTAAATCCTCATTACCATTTATTCTCATGGAATTTTTAAATTCACTAACAAGATAGTAGCTTGAGGAAGGTCTCCAAGATTGATCTTTTTCCATATAATCAAAGATTTTGACCCTAAAATAAAGATCCTCCTTCTTAAAATTGTTATTTATTAAAGTAAAAACTTCTTCATCTGAGTTCGAAAACTGGCTAAATGATCCAAGATCTATACTATCTGGAATACCTACTGAACTTGCAGATGTATCAAATAATCTGAAATTTACTTCTGCCCTTGGAAATACAAGATAAAAAATAATAATAATTGGAAATATACTAAGACCAAATCCTAAATATTTTAATATATTTTTTAAACTGAAATCGAGAATTTCCTTTTGTTGAATTAGATACATGTTAACAACTAAAAGTATTAAGATTAGAAACGAATTTAATGTACTCAATATATCTTGCCCTTTAATTAAACTTGCTACAGCAATAATCATAGAGATTAAATTAAATGACAAAAGGTTATTTTTATTGCTAAGTTCTGAGAACTTTATGATTAGCAAAACTCCAAGACAGTTTAGAAAAAAATCTTCGGACAAAACATATTGATTGAGAATCAATTGAATATATAAAGCTCCCAAAGCAAATACTCCAACTGCTATGGACTTAAACTTAAAGTGTATTTTTGAAAAAATGAAACTTAAAATAAATAAAGTACCCCAAAATATTTTATTAGTTAATATTAAATCTGTAGACAACGAAACTAAGCAAAAGAATAATATAATATAAGTAAGAAGACTAATATTTTGCGATTTAATTTTTAACATTTGAAATATACTTTAAAATTTTATTTAGAGAGTTTTTATTTTCGTTTAAATGGAACACATTATCTTTGTGTTTAAAGGTTAAATTTAGACTTTTTGTGAAATAATAATCTAAAATAAATACTGAATAACTTAATAATTTCTCAAATTCTATATGACTGTATTTGTTTAAATCTAGGATTGATTTTTTTGAGCTTTTAAAAGACTTAAATTCTTTTACAAATTTTTTATCTCCAATAGTTGATTTTTTCCAAGCGATTTTTGAGTAACTATCTCCTTTCTTGTATTCATCTATACCATCAAATTCATCAGAATTATTATTTTGGTGAATTTTAAATTCTTCTAATAATTCTTGATTAGGAATTAATTTTTGTGGAAATACATATACTTTACTAAAAGGTTGATAATTTATTTTTGTCCTTATTATTCCAAATGGATATATCGATTTTAAAATTATTTTATTTAAAGAATAGACGCCCCTTTTGTCATAATTATATTTTATATTAAATTCTTTTATTTTATCTGATAAATTAAAATTTTGTAATATTGATTTATTGATCTCTAAATCAATATTTAATTTTTTCTCTTTTGCATCATTAATTATCTTAAAGTTTATATGTTCTGTTTTATTTGCTTCAACTAAGTATTCTGTTAGAAAATTTATTCTTAAATTGTTAATATTTTGATGTGAGATAAAAATTGAAATAAAGAAAATAAAGAAAATAACAATTGAAATAAGAAGTCCTGAATTATTTTCATAAAATACAGATATTAAAAAGCAAAAAAATACAAACAGTCCTAATAATAGTCCGTGAAGATTGGGATATATGTAAACTTTAAGTTTTTTTTTAAGATTGATTAAATATTTAAAGTCTAAGTTCGTTAACCTCTGTACTAGCTGATTAACCATTGGTTATTTTAATTTTTTGAAGTATTTCCTCATTAATGAAGCTCATCTTATCCTCCTGGTTAAGAAATTTAATTCTATGTCTTAATATGTAAGGCAAAGTTTCCTTAATATCTTGATGAGTTACATAATCTTTATCATGAATAATTGCCCAACCCTTAGCTAGATCTAAGATTTGCTTTAAACATCTTGCAGAAATATAAATTTTTTGATCAAGCGTTTGAATTACCTGCTCTATTTCAACAACATATTTATAAATTTCATCTTTTATAGTTAGCTGATCTTTTTTTTGTTTGATTGTCTCCCAATCAACAGCTTTTGATGAAGCACCATTTAATTTACTCGTATTTTTTAACATCAAAATTTTATCGTTTTCATTTAGATCAGATAAAGAAAATGAAATCATAAATCTATCAAGCTGGGAATCTGGTAAAGAATTTGTGCCTGAAGAATCCATAGGATTTTGAGTAGCAATAACAAAAAATGGTTCTGGTAGTTTATAACTTTCACCATCTATAGAAACATTTTTTTCTTCCATTGCCTCCAGGAATGCGCTTTGCGATTTTGGACTTCCACGATTAAGTTCATCAGCTAAAACTATATTTGTAAAAATTGGACCTTGTTGAAAGTTTAACTTCCCATCTGAAAGAATATTAAATCCAAGAATATCACTGGGTAATAAATCAGATGTAAACTGTATCCTTTTAAAGTTAAGACCAAGATTTTGAGTAATAACTTTTGCAAATGTAGTTTTCCCTGATCCAGGATAATCTTCTATTAAAATACTTCCTTCAGAAAATATTGCAGCCAATGTCAATTTAATTTTATCTGCATTAGAAATTATAATTTTAGATGTGTTCGCTATTATTTCGTTAAACATAATTTTGATTATAAGGGTTTTCTTAAATAAATTGAAAAACTATTATTAAAAGTATTGTCACTACTTCTGTAGTGTTCATATGTAGCATTTATAGTCAAATTGCTGTTGAGTTTTGCCCCAATTCCTAAATTCAACAATAAATGCCCAGAATTTTGATCGCCTAAAGCATTACTATAAATTTCAGAAGAATTATTGATATAATATGCCTCTGATAGTGAGTTGATTGTTTTATCTTTTCCTAATTCAAATTTAAAAGATGGTTCAAATATACCTTTTTCATTCTCAATAACTTTACTTAAATTTAAACCTGCAGAAAGTGATGCACTTTTAACGTTTTGTTTATTATAACTTACAGCTGTTCCATCACCTGTTTCTGTATATGCCTTTAGTTGGGTAAATCCTAAATCAAGTCTAGAATAATAATTTAAATTTCTACCTACAACTTCAACATCAGGTTCTAATAAATAAGTAAAGCTTCCAAAAAGTTGATTTCCTTTTCTATCTCCTTTATTTTTTCCACCTGTAACATCTCTGCTTAATTCTATATCCATTTCTCCAATTCCAACAACCATTTCGAAAAATCTCTTGTCTTCAATTTTAAAACTTGTGTAATTCATAATACTTATTGTGGCAGCATCCATATTTGCTTCATTGCTACCTACTTCAGTTTCTTGCCATGATTTATTGATTGCAAAACCAACAGTCTTATCTTCATTTATTTTCTTATCAATTCCAAAAGTAATTCCATCACTATGAATATCTTGGCCTAAATTCCCATCTTGATGCCCTACTCTACCAAATGATATATTACCTTCGCTCCAAACTCCCCATTTCTCTGTTTCTTTTTCTTTTTTAAGTAGTTTTGCAGAAAGCGAATTTATTTGTTGAGCTAATAATTGATTATCAAAATTCATTGCTAATCTTATATTTTGATTTGAGAAATTATTATTTGTAGATCTAATATAATTCATTCGTCCTGAAATTCTATTTAACGACTGGTTTAAAGAATTTATAGCAGCTACGGTTTGATTTTTTGTAAGTGTTTTTACAGTTTCGTTAAAAACTTCACCAGGTTTTGTAGAAAAATTTAAAGCAGTTGTGCTTGATATACCTGCATATGAATTGCCATTAGTATCATCAAAAGCAGTAGCATCTATTAAAATATAATAATCAATATCAGCTATAAAATCTGTACTTGGATTAATAGTAATTGCTGTAGAACCGCTGCCACTGACTTTTGCTCCAGTCACGTCAATTGTTTCTATTGTGCTATCATCAGATGTTTTTTTTATAGTAATATTTCCACTTTCGGCATCAACAGCTTCACTAAAAGTTAAAACTATATTAGCATTTGTTGCAACTTCTGTTGCATTATCGGATGGACTTGAAGATGATAAAGTTGGAGCATCATTATCAAAATTTGTAACAACTAAATTCCAATTCGTGCTTCCCGAAGATGTCTCACTAAGTGTCCAATTAAACTTTCCGTTTGTTACAGTTACTGTTCCTGTAGAGCCAGCAGTAAATCTACTAGAAGAAACTCCTGTTATTACAGAAGTATAAGTTCCAGCTGATAAAGCAGAATCTGTGCTAATACTGAAAGTAGTTGCACCATTTTGCAGATCAACAGCTAACTTACCATAATCAGTTGTGCTGTTTGCTAGGAAGACGTAATTTACTGGAAGATAGCCTTCCAATTTCAAAGCATCATTTCCTCCTTGATCATTTGTTAGAGATTCAAGACCTACATTTGTTTTCACTACTAAATCATGATTGCTTGAACCACTTGATATAGTTCCTTTATTTACAATTATGTTTCCATTAGAGCCATTGTCGCCAATACCAAAAATTGCATCCCCTGTAGCAGAGATAGTACCAGTGTTAGTAACAGTGACATCGTTTACATTATTAATTTCAAAGCCATTTCCTCCTGTTGCGGTGATCGTCCCAGAATTTGTAATAGTGCCAGCTGAATAGTCAGTTCCTGATGAATATATATATAGTGTATTCGCTCTACCCGAAATAGTACCAGAATTTATTATTGTCCCTGCGTTAGCCTGTTGACCAAAATTAATTGTTCTATCTTTTGAAGATGTAATATTTCCAGAATTATTAATTGTTACTGTTCCAGTAGATGGGTGTAGCTTAATAGTATCTGCTCGTTCAGATTCTAAAGTACCACTATTTACAATTGATACGGTACCACTAGACTGTTGCAATGAAAGTGCTGAACCAGGTCTATTTAAATTATCAGTCACTGATACTGTTCCAGAATTATCTATACTAAAATCTGTAGATTGATCAGCTTCAATTCCTTTGGTCGTTCCAATAATTGTACCGTTATTAGTTATAGTTGTCGAGCTTGTTGAAAAAGTATGGCCTTCTAGTTCTACAGGTTCTGCTGCACTTGTATCAACTGTAACATCAGCATTAACAGTAAGTGTGTCGTTATTTGACATAACAATTTGACTAGAGTGATTAGATGAAATTGTTATATCTTCAGCTTTGACAATATTTAAAAATATTTGATTATGAATAATTAAAGTCAAAAATATAAAAAAATATTTCATATTTATATACTTAAACATTTTAAATGGATTAGTTCTAGAGACCGTTTGTCATTAAAATCTTTAAAATAAAAGTGATTTAAAGCTATTTTCAAAAAAAAGATAAACTAATGTTCCAATGATTATGTATGGTCCAAATGGAATTTGAGAAGACAGAGATTTTGAACGTTTCAACAAACTTGGAATAACACTTAATAAAGCTATTACAGAGGATAAAAATATTATAAAAGGTATTGATATCCATCCAAACCAAAAACCAATTGCTGACAAAAGTTTTGCATCTCCTAAACCCATGCCCTCTTTTTTTCTAATTTGTTTATAGAAATAAATTATAGACCAAATAATCAAGTAACCAAAAATTCCTCCAATTAGAGAATTAATATAGTTTGGGAAAATTGGATTTAAATTTGGATCAAAAGATTTTATAAAACCAATTATCATCAAAGAAAAAGTTAATACATTAGGAATGATGTAATGTTTTAGGTCTATGAAGAAAATTATTATAAGAGATAACCCTAAAATTAAAAATGATAAAGTAGTTAGGCTAATACCAAATAAATAATAAATCCCCAAAAAATAAATAATTGTAATTAGCTCAACTATTAAATACTGAGGTGAAATTTTTTTTCTACAACTTCTACATTTGCCGTTTAAAAATAGAAATGAAATTATAGGAATATTGTCTCTCCAAGTAATTAATTTTTTACAGTTTGGACAAAATGATCTTCCTGATACAACCCCTTTACCTTTAGGGAGTCTATAAATACAAACATTTGCAAAACTACCCCAAAGGCCCCCTAGAATAATTACAAATATTAGATCCACAGAAACTGATTATAATTTAATGTTTGATGTTATGTGAATTAACCCATCAATTACATACTGAACCATTAGTACGGCATCCTGAAGGTGGATGTATAAATTAGGTGTATTAATTATAATCTCCATTGTTGAAAAATTTATCAAAAATTGCTTAAAATACTAGTTAAATAAATGTTTCTATTTAAATCAAAAAAACCGATCGAACCTAAAAAAGAAGCTGAACAAGTTAATGTCGACTTAGAACTTGTAACAAAAATGAATCAAGACTTTGCTTTATCTCTTGATTTAAACGACACCCTAATGAACGCATTGCGAGTAATTATTGCAAGACTGAATGCAGAAGCTGCAAACATTTTTTTAATAAATGAGCAAAAGAAAAAATTTGAATGTATTGCATCACTTCATCAAGATTATTTGGATGAATATGAATTAGATCTAAAAGATGGTGTTATGGGTAAAGCTGTTCAGCAAAGAAAGTGTATTCGTGTAGGAAACGTTAGAAAAGATGTAAGAGAAATTGCAGAGTTTTATTTTGATTTAGATAATAAAACAAATTTTACAACATACTCAGTTTTATGCTCTCCTTTGATTGCAGCGAATGAATGTATTGGTGTAATTCACTGTTTAAATAAAAAAACTGAAGATAAGTTATTTATAGAAGATGACAGAAAACTTTTAGAAACACTATCTGCTCCTGCTGCACTTGCAATTAGAAATGCAAAGATGGCAAAAGAAATGGTTGAAAAAAATAAAATTCAAAAAGAAGTAGAAATTGTTGGAGAAATTCAAAGATCTTTATTGTCTAAAAATAAAGAGAAAGACTTTCCTATTTCAGGTATCAATATTCCAGCCAAAGTTGTCTCTGGGGATTTTTATAATTTTTCAGATTTAGGAGATGGAAAATATGGATTTGGAGTTGCAGATGTATCTGGAAAAGGGATTAAATCATCTTTGTTGATGTCAAAAGCATCCAGTCTTTATAGATGTTTAAGCAAAACAAATCTTTCTGCATCAGATCTGCTGTTTCAGCTTAATAATGAAATATGTGAAACAATTTCGAGAGGAATGTTTGTTACGATGCTAATCGGAATATACGATTCAAATAAAAAAGAGCTGTTGTTGTCTAGTGCGGGTCACGAACCGCCATTGATACTATCTTCCAATGGTACTTTTAGTAATTTTTCTGAAGCAGGCCCCCCTTTGGGTATAATGCCTAAAACGAAATATCCTGAACACACCATTCCTTTTGAAAAAAGCTCAATGTATATTTTTACAGACGGAATTACTGAAATAAAAAATCCAAATGGAGAAATGTTGGGTTCGGAAGGTTTTGAAAATTATATTAAAAAATATCAATCAACTGCAATTAATGAAAGACTTAAAACAATGATCGACGATATTCTTGGTGCAGGCCACATACAAAAAGATGATTTAACAATTGTTGCTATAGATGGAAAATAGTTAATAGACTGATATTTGTTCCTGATTATAAATTTTACAACTCATAACAATACTCAATCCCAACATAATTGATAACAAAGATGATCCACCATAAGACATTATAGGTAATGGTGCACCAACAATTGGTAGCATTCCTAAAACCATTGCTATGTTAACAAATACATATAAAAAAATTGCAGTAGCAAAACCAAAGCAATATAATTTTGCAAAGAAACTCCTTGAGACTAGCCCAACGTTTATTATTCTATAAATTAATAATATGTATAAAAATAAAAGTATAATTGATCCAAGAAATCCAAATTCTTCAGAAAAAAGGGTGAATATAAAGTCGGTATGTTTTTCAGGTAAAAATTCTAAATAGCTTTGAGTTCCTTTTAGATATCCTTTTCCAAAAAATCCGCCAGATCCAATAGCTATTTTAGATTGAATTATTTGATACCCAGCTCCTAGGGGATCTCTATCAGGATTAAAGAAAGTTAGAATTCTGGATTTTTGATAAGGTTTTAAAATGGATATAGCAAAAGGTAATGAGACCAATAACAACAATCCTGAGTAAACAAAGTATTTAATATTTAATCCTGCCAGCCAGATTATAGCAATACCACTTCCTGCAATTAAAATAGAAGTGCCTAAATCAGGTTGCTGTATAACAAGATAACAAGGAATTATTAAAAGTATAATTGGTTGAATTAAAAATTTATAGCTTTGAATATCTGAACTTTGAATTCTATGATAATATCTGGCGAAACATATTATTACTGCAATTTTCATTAGCTCAGAAGGCTGTAAATTTAGAAAGTATAAGTTTATCCATCTTGTTGCTCCTGAGGCTGAAATTCCAAAAAATAAAACTGTTATTAATAAAACTAATCCAACAATATAAAATAAGTAAGCATTTTTATACCAAGTTGAAACCCTCACAAAAGATAAAACTAAAAACAAACTAAAAAATACGGATAATCTTATTATGTGATTTTTAGTATAAAAAGAAAATTTTCCTCCTTCTGTTGAGTAAATTGCAAATACACTAATTGATCCAATAGCAATGATTAATAATATTAATAAATAGTCAATAGATCTTAATTTATCTAAAAAACTATAATTGCTAGCTTGTATTCTCTCTCTTAACATTATGCTAAACTTGTATTTCCATTTTTAAATTGTTCTCTTAATTTATGTCTATCAATAATTCTTTTGATCAATTTGCTTGCGAGCGGAGCTGCCGCTTTGCTTCCAGAGCCTCCATGTTCAATAATTACACTTATTGCATATCTTGGATCCTTGTATGGAGCAAAAGCTACATATAATGCATGATCTCTTTTTTTGTATTCAATTTGATCAGTATCTAAATCTAGTTCTCTATCAAGATCGGTTATTCTTCTTACCTGTGATGTTCCAGTTTTACCTGCAAATTGATACTTTGGATCATCATAACGAGATTTATATGATGTCCCATATTGTTCATTTGTAGAACCAAACATTGCATCTAATACAAAATTAATATTAGACTTTTTGTGATACATTCTTTGATAATATTCAACGTTTATATCATCTAAGTAATTTCTTTCATGCAAAGGAAAACTGGATTGATCTATTTTAATTTTATTTATTACATCCTTATAATTTATAGTTTCATCTTTAATTATATGAGGTTTTATTTTATATCCTCCATTTGCAATCTGGGCAGTCATTAAACAAAGTTGAAGAGGTGTAGTCTGTATATAGCCTTGTCCAATACCATTTATTACAGTTTCTCCTAAATACCAACTTTGTTCCAATGCACGTCTCTTCCATTTCGTATCTGGAACCAATCCATTTTTTTCGTCGTTATAAAGATCTCCAAGTACATTGGTTCCAAGTCCATACCTTTTTGCAATTATAGATAATTTATCAACACCAAGTAATCTTGCCATTTCATAAAAGTATATATCGCAAGATTGTTTAATAGCATTTCTCAATTTCATGTAACCATGACCTTCTTTTTTCCAACAATGATATTTTACTCCGTATAGTTCGAATGGATGCTTATGACCTTTGCATCTTATTGTTTTATTAGGATCTAATATTCCATACTCTAGAGCTGCTAGAGCAACTAATGGTTTAAAAGTTGATCCAGGAGAATAAAGTCCAGCTATAGACTTATTTATCAAAGGTTTTAAAGGATTATTTCTGATTTCTTGCCAATCTTTTTGATTAATTCCGTGCGTAAATTTATTTGGATCATACGTTGGTGATGATGCCATTGCAACAACTTCTCCAGTATATATGTCCATTGCGCATATTGAGCCTGCTTTTCCTTTAAGTAGCTCTTGGGCATATTTTTGTATTTCAATATCTACAGTTAAGTTTACTTTGTTACCTTGTCTTTCTTTAATATAATCTATTTGGCTTATTCTTTTTCCAGATGCATTAACTTCATATCTTTTAATACCATAGTTACCTATTAACATTTTCTCTTGAGAACTTTCTATTCCATATTTCCCTACTTTAAGACCTGGAACAAAATTTTCTTTTATCTCAGGTTTTTCAAGATCTTTTGGACTAGCATCACCAACATAACCAACTATATGTACTAAGTCATTTGCATAAGGGTAGAACCTGGATGTCGATAATACAGGTTTTGCACCCTCTAATTCATGTAAATATAAATTAATTTTTGAGAATTGTTCCCAAGTTAAATTGTCCGAAACTACCAATGTATCCCAAGGCTTTAATCTTTCCTTCTTTTTATATAATTTTTTAATTTCAAACTGATCTAATCCAATTATATTTTTAATTTTAAATATTGTTACATCAAAATCATTAATTTCATCTAATATTAAGTGTAGCTGAAAAACTCTATCGTTACTTGCTAGTACTTTATTAAAGTTATCTACAATTATTCCTCTCTGAGGAGGAGTTTTCCATTCACGTATTCTATTTTTATCAGATAAAATTTCATATTTTTCTCTATCAGAAATTTGTAAATTATATAATCTTGATGAAATACCAGCAAAAAGTAATATTTTCGCTGCAGCTAGTATAAACATCCTCCTTGTTATAACTCTGCCCTTCTCTACGTTTCTTCCTCTATTCAACATTTTCTTGTTTTAAACCTAGTAAATAAATTTGATTGAATATTTTTGCCACTGCTGGATAAATTAAAAATGAAAAAAAGGCCGTTGACATTAAAGCCCCGTAACTAATACTTCCATCAAAAAAAATTGCTAATACTGTAAAATGAATTGAGCTAATTATTAATATTGCTATAAAGAATAGTATCCAGTCATAAATTAAATTTGGAACTAGAGTTCTTGTCCTAAAAAAAGATGCAATTACACAGAGTAAAAGATAATTTATTGATGAAACTCCAATTGGTAGATTTTGTACAACATCATTAATTACACCTGCAAAAAATATAAGGCCATATCCAAGCATTTCAGGTTTCCTTAAAACCCAATAAAAAACAATTAAGTGAATAAAATTAAAAGATATATTAATTTTGAAAATCTGGAATGAAAATGAATATCCTGTCAAAGCAAAAAAAAATAATAAAATAATTGGAAAACCATTTAATAAAAATTGATAAATTTTTATATCTCCCCTAGCCATTTTACTTATTTACCTGTACATAATTTAGTTGATTTAAGTTACTGTAAAACTTCACATACTTTTTATTATCTTGAATTATTATTTTTCCAACAGGAATTGATGCGGGAATTGTGCCATCTGAACCTGAGGTATATACAATTTCATTTTCTTTTATCTCATTATTTTTCGGCAGATATTCTAATTCTGCGTATTCATCATTTCCATTTCCTGATAGTATTGCATTGATACCACTTGGCTCAATAATGATCGGGATTTTGCTATTTAGATCATTAGCTAGCAATACTCTAGAGCTCAAAAAGTTAACATTTACAACTTTTCCAATGTAATATAATCGATCTTTAACAGCCGATCCTAATTTAACTCCATTTTTTTGACCTTTATTAATTATCAAAGATTTTAAATAGGGACTTTGTTTGTCCAATAAAATCTTAGTTAACATATATTCTTTAGAAAAAAGTTCTCTTTCTTCTATCAATTTTTTTAAAAGAGCATTTTCTGATTTATAAAAATCAACTTCTTTTCTAAGCGAATCAAGATCTAGGTCTTTATCTCTTAAAACTGAAAACTCTTCATACATGCTCATATGATCTTGGAAAAGATAATATTTGTCTTTTACATATTTAAATGGACTAGATACTACATAAGATCCTCTAAATATAATATCTTTTGTAATTGACCTAAATTGATTAACTGGACCAGTTTTAAAATACTCTAAGGATAAGACTAAAATAGATATTATTAGTAGAGTGAATAAAGAAAATTTTTGTCTATTTCCTTTTTTTAGAAATGCTGAACGAATAGCTATAATAAAATCGTCTCTACTCGATTCTGTTGACATAATATTTAATACTCAGACAGTACAGTAGAAAATATTTCTTGATCGTCTAACGCCTTTCCTGTTCCTATTGCAACACATGACAATGGATCGTCAGCAATATTTACTGGTAATCCAGTTTCTTTAGAGAATCTTTTATCTATATTTTTTAAAAGTGATCCTCCTCCTGTCATTGTTAAACCCATATCAACTAAATCAGCTGATAATTCTGGGGGTGTATTTTCTAATGCTTTTTTTATACCAGATACAATTTCTTTAAGTATCGGGTTTAAAGCTTCTGAAGTATCTTGTTCTGAGATATTAACCTCTTTAGGGGTTCCTGATCTTAAATCTCTTCCTTTAACTGCATAAGTATTGTTATTTGTAGGTATCGCTGTACCAATATCTTTTTTAATTTTTTCTGCAGTACTATCTCCGATCATTAGATTGTATTCTTCTCTCATATAATCTTTTAATGCATTATCCATTGCATCTCCTGCGACTCTTAAAGATTCCGAGTAAACAACACCCCCTAATGACATAACGGCAATTTCTGTTGTACCACCACCAATATCTACAACCATTGATCCTGTTGCTTCTTGAATTGGTAGGCCAGCTCCGATTGCAGCCGCAATTGGCTCCTCAATTAGCTGAACTCTTCTTGCTCCAGCTGCAAGTGCACTATCTTGAATAGCTTTTCTTTCAACTGGTGTTGATCCAGTTGGTACACAAATTAAAATTCTAGGATTTGCAATTGTTTTTTTATGAACTTTTTTAATAAAATGTTTAATCATTTCTTCTGTAACAATAAAGTCTGCAATCACACCATCTCTCAAGGGTCTTATTGCTTGAATATTACCCGGCGTTCTTCCTAACATTGTTTTAGCTTCATCACCTACTGCCAAAACTGATTTTTTTCCTTTGTTATCGACAACTGCTACAACTGATGGTTCATTTAGAACTACACCTTTACTTTTTAAAACAACTAACGTATTAGCTGTTCCAAGATCAATTGCCATATCTTGGCTCCAAAACTTTCTTAAATTGGCAAACATTGACATTTATTTATATTCCTTTCACTTTTTGATGTTTAATATTTTGAGAAAGTGCTCTTTTCTCACGTTTTATAAGCATTTTATTCAATGCATTTAAATATGCGTTCGCTGATGCAACTAAAGTATCGGTATCAGCTGATTGACCTACGGTTGTCCTGTCATTTTCTTCGATTTTCACACTAACAGTTGCTTGAGCATCTGTACCTTCGGTTACTGCATGAACTTGGTATAAAGATAATTTTACATCATGAGGAAATAATTTTTTTATACATTTAAATATTGCATCAACTGGCCCATCCCCTGTTTCAGTTGTATTTTTAATTTCACCGTAAACATCTAATGTCATTTCAGCTTTTTGTGGTTCCCCTGTGCCAGCAAATACTTTTAAAGATTTTAAATTAATCGCATTTATTTTATTATCTACAATTAAACTATCATCAACTAACGCTACTATATCTTCATCATATATATGTTTCTTTTTATCAGCTAAAACTTTAAATTTTCCAAAAGCAGCTTGGATAATATCATCAGTAAGATCTGAATAACCTAAGTCAGATAATTTGTCTTTAAAAGCATGTCGTCCTGAATGTTTACCCATAACAAGTGAAGTTTTCTTAACGCCTACACTCTCTGGAGTCATAATTTCATAAGTTTCTCTATTCTTTAACATTCCATCCTGATGAATTCCCGACTCATGTGCAAAAGCGTTTTTTCCAACTATTGCTTTATTAAATTGAACTGGAAAACCAGTTGCATTTGAAACTATTTTGGAGGCTTTACTTATTAATTCTGTTTTAATGCCTGTGTTGTAGGGCATCAAATCATTTCTAGTTTTAATTGCCATAACTACTTCTTCTAATGCAGCATTACCTGCTCTTTCACCTATTCCATTAATTGTACACTCTATTTGTCTTACACCTTCAGAGACTCCTGCCAATGCATTTGCTACTGCTAAGCCAAGATCATTGTGACAGTGTGCAGATAATATTGCTTTATCAATATTAGGAACATTATTCTTTAAATGTTTAATTGTTTTTGCAAATTCTTCTGGAATAGAATATCCAACTGTATCTGGAATATTAATTGTTTTAGCCCCACAATTAATTGCAAGCTCGACTGTTTTACACATAAAATCCATATCAGTTCTAGTTCCATCTTCGCATGACCACTCAACATCATCAGTAAAGTTTCTTGCATAAGTAACGCTTTCTTTAATTGCATCTAGAACCTGGTCATTTGTCATTTCGAGCTTGTGTTTCATATGTAAAGGACTTGTAGAAATAAAAGTATGAATTCTAAATCTTGGAGCATGTTTCAACGACTCATAGCATGCATCAATATCTTTTTTTAGTGCTCTTGAAAGACCACATGGAATTGAGTTTTTCATTATTTTACTTATTTCAGAAACTGCCTCAAAATCTCCTGGTGATGCTATTGGAAAACCCGCTTCAACGATGTCTATTCCCATTTCGTCAAATACTCTTGAAATCTGAATTTTTTCCTCAACACTCATAGATGCGCCTGGCGATTGCTCACCATCTCGCATGGTAGTATCAAATATGTATAATTTTTCTTTATCTGACATTGTTTTTTTTAGCTCGAGCATAATACATGCTCTCGCTCAGATTGCAAAATAATTTGGAGAATTAGCCCAATTTTGACATGAAGTTATTTCTTATCACTATCGACAAGCTTCTTCTTAGCAATCCAAGGCATCATTTCTCTAAGAGTAGCACCAACTTTTTCGACTGGATGCTCAGCTAGTTTTGCTCTTGTCGCTAAGAAATTTTTCTGACCATTTTTACATTCATCCATCCATTGTTTGGTAAATTTACCAGACTGGATATCAGCTAAAACTTCTTTCATTCTCTTTTTTGTCTCTTCTTTATTTATGATCCTTGGACCTGACTCGTATTCTCCATATTCAGCAGTATTAGATATAGAATAATTCATATTAGCTATTCCACCTTCGTAAATTAAATCTACAATAAGTTTAACTTCATGAACTGTTTCAAAATAAGCCATTTCAGGTTCGTATCCTGCTTCAACTAAAGTTTCATATCCATTTTTAATTAATTCAACAAGACCTCCACATAAAACTGTTTGCTCACCAAATAAATCTGTTTCTACTTCATCTTTAAATGTTGTTTCAATTATACCTGATCTTCCACCGCCAATTGCTGAAGCATATGACATTGCCAAGTCTCTAGCTTTCCCTGATCCGTTTTGATGAACAGCAAATAAACATGGAACTCCACCACCTTTTTCAAATTCACTTCTAACTAGGTGGCCTGGCCCTTTTGGGGCTACCATGAATACATCTAAATCTTTTCTAGCTTTTATCAAATCATAATGAACATTTAATCCATGAGCAAAAGCGATGGATGTCCCTTCTTTTACACGTTGCTCAATATGATTTTTATAAATAGTTGCTTGTAATTCGTCTGGAGTTAAAATCATCACAACATCAGCCCATTCAGCAGCATCCGAAAGGTTCATAACTTTTAAACCTTTAGATTCTGCTTTTGCAATACTTGAAGATCCTTCTCGAAGGGCTACAACAACTTCTTTTACTCCACTATCTTTAAGGTTTAAAGCGTGAGCGTGTCCTTGGCTACCATATCCAAAGATTGCAATTTTTTTATCCTTTATTAAATTTGCATCAGTGTCTTTTTCATAAAACATTTTCATTTTTTTTCTCCTAATTAATTATTTAAATATTTCTGCACCTCTTGTCATAGCTACGGCTCCTGTTCTTGAAACACTCACCAATCCAAATTTTTTTAAATCCTTTGACATTTTGTCTATTTCTCGTCTTAAAGCTGTTATTTGAATTACATTCGATTTTTTTGTTTTGTCTAATAATATAGGATTATATTTTTTACAAGCTTTCATTGCACCTTCTAATTTATTATTTGGACCAACAATTTTAAATAGCGCCATCTCCTTAAAAATGACTGCTTTATCTTCTCTTTTAAAATCTGCAACCTTATGAACAGGAACAAGTTTTCTTAATTGAAGTTTAATTTGATTAACAACTTGTGGTGTTCCTGTAGTTACAATTGTTATCCTTGATATCTTTAGTTTTTCATCAACTTGGGCAACTGCTAAAGATTCGATATTATAACCTCTACCAGAAAATAGACCGACTACTCTAGCTAATACACCAGCTTCATTGTCGACCCAAACGACTATAATATGTGTATCAAATTTTTCTTTTTTATTAGAAAAACTATACGCTGATTTTGAATTAGGCATTAAACTAAGGACTTACCTTTGCCAGTTATCTTCTTATTTTCTTGATCTTTGGGTCCTAAAATCATCTGATTATGAGGCTTTCCTGATGGTATCATTGGAAAACAATTTTCTACTTTATCAACCATACAATCAAATATTACAGGTCTATCTGTATTCAACATTTCAATAATCTTATCGTCTAACTCTTCTGGTGTTTTTGCTCTTATACCAACACAGTTATATGCTTCTGCTAATTTAACAAAATCTGGTAAAGCAGCAGTGTAACTTTCAGAATAGTTTTTATCATGTAAAAGTTCTTGCCATTGTCTAACCATACCCATGTATTGATTATTTAAAATAAATATTTTAATTGGAAGGTTGTATTGTACAGCTGTAGACATTTCTTGTATTGTCATTAATACTGAGGCTTCTCCTGCAATATCAATAACTAATTTTTTTGGATGAGCAACTTGTACACCCACTGCTGCTGGTAAACCATATCCCATTGTACCTAGACCACCAGATGTCATCCAACGGTTTGGTTTGTTAAATTTATAATGTTGTGCAGCCCACATCTGATGCTGTCCTACCTCGGTTGTAATGTAGGAATCTTTATCTTTAGTTAATTCATACAATCTTTCAATCGCATACTGAGGTTTTATAGTTTCTTCACTTCCGATATAATCTAAAGACCTAACCGACCTCCACTTTTGAATTTTTTCCCACCACTTGGATGTCTTTTGCTTATTTGATTTTAAAAATTTTGATTTTTTTTGTTTTAAACTTTTCAAAGTAGATGAAAGAACAGTTTTTACATCTCCCACAATAGCTAAATCAACTTTAACATTTTTATTAATAGATGATGGATCTATATCAATGTGAACTTTTTTTGAATTTGGTGAAAATTCATCTATTTTTCCTGTTATCCTATCATCAAAACGTGCCCCAATATTAATCATTAAATCACAATCGTGCATTGCATTATTTGCTTCATAGGTTCCATGCATACCCAACATTCCCAAAAATTGATTATCATCACCTGGGAAAGATCCTAATCCCTGTAATGTTGATGTAATAGGAAAACCTGTTGCATAAACAAGTTCTCTTAAAAGTTCACTAGCCTTAGGTCCAGAATTAATCACTCCTCCACCGGTATAAAAAATAGGTTTTGAAGATTTGCTCATTAAATCAATTAACTGATCAATGCTATTTTGATTAAAATGATTATGCGATTTACCGTTTAATTTATTTTCTTTTTTTGGTTTTTTATATTTTGTTTTTTGAAACTGAATATCTTTTGGTATATCAACTAAAACTGGTCCTGGTCTACCAGTAGTTGCTACTTCAAATGCTTTATGTATTGTTTCAGCTAAATCATTTATATCTTTGACTAACCAATTATGTTTAGTACAAGGTCTGGTTATTCCAGTTGTATCACATTCTTGAAATGCATCTGTACCAATTAAATGAGTTGGAACTTGTCCAGAAATACAAACTAATGGAATTGAATCCATATATGCATCTGTCAAAGCTGTAACTACATTTGTTGCACCTGGACCCGAAGTTACTAAAATAACACCTGGTTTACCTGATGATCTTGCATATCCTTCTGCTGCATGACCAGCACCTTGTTCATGTCTAACTAAAACATGTTTGATTGATTTAAAATTCTGTAATTCGTCATAAATTGGTAGAACTGCACCTCCTGGATAACCAAAAATATGATCAACATTTTGATCCTCCATACACTTAAATACAATTTCAGCGCCTGAGTATAATTTTGACATTCAGACAATCTAGCTGAAGTTGTGCTAATAGGTCAAGCAATCTATGCTGATTTAGGAAATTTTTTTAAATATGATTTAAGAGTATTAAATTTTATTTTTTTCCAATCAGACATTTGTCCTCTTGCCCAAGTGGACTGTCTCTTAGCATATTGCCTTGTTTTTATTGATATTTTTTCTTTCAATTCAGTAAGATCTATTCTTTTGTCGAGATATTCTTTAATCTCACTTAGACCAATAACTTTATTAGATGATAAATCTTTCTTTACTCTTAATTTATAAAACCTCTTAGCCTCTTTTATTGCTCCATCTCTTAACATTTCATTTGTTCTTACAGAAATTCTTTCTATTAACTTCTCTCTAGGATAATCGATATGTAGCTTTATAAAGCTGTCCTGATTAAAATCAGAGTATGTTTCACTGTACCAATCAAACAAAGATTTATTTGTAAACTTTTTTACTTCATAGGCTCTTATTGATCTTTGCGTATCATTTTTATTAATTTTTTTTTTGCAGAGCGGGTCTAGCTTAATAAGCTCAGAGTAAAATTTAATTTGTCCTATTTTTGATTGTTTTTTTCTTATTTTATTTCTAATATATTGAGGCACTTCGGGGATTTTAACTATTCCATCAATTAATGCTTTAAAATATAATCCGGTACCACCAACAAGAATTGGAATTTTATTCTTTTTCTTAATATTATTAATTTTTTTCTTGGCATCCTTAAGCCAATTTCCTGTAGAATAATTATTTTTTACACTTTTAAATCCATATAAATGATGTTTTATATTTTTTAAATCATTTCGCTGAGGTCTTGCCGTAAGAATTTTTAGTTCTTTAAATATTTGCATACTATCGGCATTTATTAACTCTCCATTTATTTTTTTTGCAAGCTGTATAGCAAATTTTGATTTTCCAGATGCTGTGGGTCCTGAAATAAGAATTATTTTGGACTTTAAGTCCATTAATTTAGTTTAACACCAATGTATCTTCTTTGGTTATTGTTATTGTAAATTGCGATAAGTAAACTTTTATCTTTACCTTTAAGCGCTAGTTTTACAATGTTATCTAAATCTCCAATGGTGTTGATCTTTTTCTTTTGTGCTTCAACAATAATATTATTTACTTGAAGATAATTAACTGGGCTATCTTTATCGATATCTGTGATAACTAACCCTGTTGTATTTTTTGGTAAATTTCTTTCTTTAATGTCATCTTTAGTCAGTAATCTTACTTTTATTTTTAACCCATCAATTGTATCTTCTTTAGGTTTCTCTGTTACTAAACCTTGGGATTTAAAATCTTCAGATGTTTCTAGTCTTCCAAGTATAATTTCCTTTGTTATTTCTCTTTTATTTCTCCAAACTTTTAATTTTACTTTTTTTCCAACCTCGGTTTCTGCAACTATTCTCGGAAGCTCACTCATTTCATTAATTTTTTTGCCATCAAATTCTAAAATTATGTCTCCAGCTTTAATTCCACCCTTATCTGATGGACTATTTTCAGCTACACTAGCAACAAGTGCTCCTCTTGGTTCATCTAATTTTTCAACATCTGCAATATCTTTTGTGACTGTTTGGATCCTTACACCTAACCATCCTCTTTTAGTTTCACCAAATTCAATTAATTGATTAATTACTTTTTGTGCACTATTTGAAGGTATTGCAAAACCAATTCCAATTGAACCTGATTGACCTAATATTGCAGTATTAATTCCAACTACATCTCCATCCATATTAAACAATGGACCTCCTGAATTACCTTGGTTTATAGATGCATCAGTTTGAATGTAGTCTTCATATCTAGAAAGACCAATACTTCTATTTCTTGCAGAGATAATTCCTGCAGTAACCGTTCCACCTAAGCCAAATGGATTTCCAATTGCAATAACCCAATCACCAATCCTTGCAGTATCAGAGTCTCCAAATTTAACTGGGGTAAATTTCTGATCTGACTCTATTTGAAGGACTGCCAGATCCATACCAGGATCTGCTCCAATTACTTTCGCCTTTATATTTTTTTCACCATTTACTCTAACAAAAACATCTTCCGCACCTTGGATTACATGGTTATTTGTTATAACAATTCCTTTTTCATCAATAATAAACCCTGATCCAAGTGCACTTGTTTGTCTCTTTTGTGGAGTTCCATAATCTTTAAACATATCTTCAAAAGGAGACCCTGGAGGAAATTCAAATGGAAATGGATTAGATCTTGTGGTTACTGTTGTTGTTGTCGAGATATTTACTACTGATGGCATTAATTTTTCAGCTAGATCTGCAAAAGACGCAGGCATGTTTGCTGCGTTAGAACTATTTTGAATATTAATTGAAAATAATATTAGTAATAAAATCTTTATGAATCTCATCTTTTTAAGTACCAAATTATAAAAAAACCAATCAATGCAAATACTAATCCACCAGTTCTTAGTTGATTGTCAGTGGCCTCTTTTAATTTCATTATCATATTTTTCATTTTTGATGGAAATATGGCGTAAAGAATACCTTCAATAAAAAGGAATAGACCAAATGCAATGATCAATTCTTTCATGAAATTTACTCTACTTTTTGATCAATATTTCCGAAAAATTTAAAAAATTCACTATCTGGTGAAAGTATCATTGAGGTTTCTCCACCAATTAAAGCTTTTTGGTATGCCTGCATAGCTCTATAAAATGCAAAAAATTCAGGATCTTGTCCAAAGGCATCAGCAAAAATCTTATTTTTCAAACCATCACCTTCACCCTTCATAATCTCAGATTTTTTTTGTGCATCTGCAAGTATAACTGTAACTTCTTTGTCAGCAGTTGAGGTAATTGTTACTGCCATCTCTGCACCTTTTGCTCTAAATTCTTTTGCCTCTCTTTCCCTCTCAGTTTGCATTCTTCTAAAAATTGCATCACTGTTTGCTTGAGGAAGGTCTGCTCTTTTAATTCTAACATCAACAATACTTATACCGAAATTTTCTGCTTCATTATTTACACCTTCTTGAATTAGAGACATTTGTTTAGTTCTATCTTCTGATAAAAGTGTTTGTAGTTCTTGTTGACCAAGTACGTTTCTTATTCTTGAATTTATAATAGTTGCTAATCTTGATCTCGCAACTCTTTCGTTTCCAACAGATATATAAAATTTAAGAGGATCAATTATTTGAAATCTTGCAAAAGCATCGACGATCAGTCTTTTTTGATCTGATGCAATTACTTCTTCCGGTGGTGTATCAAGATTTAAAATTCTTTTATCTAAAAATACAACGTTTTGTATGAATGGAATTTTAAAATTAATTCCAGGTTTTGATATAATTCTTTTAGGATCACCAAATTGAAGAACAATTGCTTGGTTAACCTCTTTGACAATAAAAACTGAAAAGTAAATTGTTGCAGCAATTAGTATGATTATTGGTAGTAAAAATTTTCCAGCTTTCATTTTAATTTGTCCCTGTTTTTAACTCTTGCAAAGGTAAATATGGTACTACACCCTCGCCTGAATTTTTGTCGATTATTATTTTATTAATATCGGCTAATACTTCTTCCATTGTCTCAAGATACATTCTTTCTTGAGTTACTTTTTTAGCTTTTGCATACTCATTATAAATTGATAAAAATCTACTTGCTTCTCCTTCTGCCTTAGCAACAACTTCTTTTTTATAAGCTTCTGCTGCTTGGAGAATTTTTGCGGCCTCTCCTCGTGCTCTTGGAATTACATCATTAGCGTATGCTTCTGCTTCGTTCTTAGATCTTTCCATATCTGCTCTTGCAGCTTGGACATCTCTGAACGCATCAATAACTTGGTCTGGTGGATCGGCTTTTTGTGTTTGAACTTGTGTAATTTGAATTCCACTTGTGTATTCGTCTAAAATTTCCTGAATTATTTCTTGAGTATCAGCTTCTATGATAGATCTACCTTCTGTCAAAATTGGTTGAATATCAGATCTCGCAATAACTTCTCTCATAGCTGTTTCTGCTGCTGCTTTAACTGTTCCTTCTGGATCTTGAATTTTGAATAAAAAATTACCAGCATCTTTAATTACCCAAAATACTGAAAAATCTATGTTAACTATGTTTTCATCACCTGTTAGCATTAAACTTTCTTCTGGAACATCTGCAACTCCGCCTGAGGAAAATCCACTGTCCCTCTCTGACCTAAATCCAATATCCATTCGATTAACTTTTGTAACTTTAGGGGTTAATACATTTTCAATCGGAAAAGGAAGGTGATAATTTAATCCAGGTTGTGTAGTTTTAACAAATTTTCCAAATCTTAAAACAACACCTTGTTCATCAGGTAAAACTCTATAAAGACCACTTAAAGTCCAAACAATTAGAAGAATTATAATACCAATTATTATTGGTTTAGCGCCACCTTTTCCACCGCCCAAAAACCTGTTTATTATTGATTGTAGTTTACTAATAACTTCATCAATATTTGGAGGAGTAGGACCTTTTCTAAATCCACCATTTCCGCTACCACCTCCACCTGGAGGTGCTCCCCATGGGCTTTGATTTTTAAAATCACTCATAATACGACACTCTATATAGTGTCTTTATTAGTAAAAACAAGGTAATGGTAAATTATGGACAGTAAAAAAGTAGGTTTAAGTGACACAACAAAGGCAAAAACTGAGCCAAAAACCTTTAGAAGAAACCCTATTATTGGAACAAAGTTTACAATTGCAATCTCAAGTGCAAAAGGAGGAGTTGGAAAGTCAACATTTGCCTCAAATCTTGCTTTGGCATTAAAAAAAATGGACTTAAATGTTGGTTTGCTTGATGCAGATATATATGGACCATCATTGCCAAAATTATTCTCGATAAATGAAAAGCCTGAAAGTGATGGGCAAAAACTAAAGCCAATTAAGAAGTATGGAATTCAATGTATGTCTATAGGATTTTTAACAGATGAGCAAACACCAATGATTTGGAGGGGTCCTATGGTTATATCTGCAATAAAAACTTTTACGCAAAAAGTTTTGTGGGAAAATTTAGATATTTTAATTGTTGATATGCCACCAGGTACTGGCGATACTCAACTTACATTTGCACAAGAAATAAATATGGATGGAGTAATAATTATATCTACACCGCAAGAGATAGCGTTACAGGACGTAAAGCGTGGAATTAGAATGTTTGATAAACTTAAAGTAAAAATATTAGGACTTATAGATAATATGAGTCATTTCATTGGAGATGATGGAAAAAAATATGCAATTTTCGGTGAAGGTGGCGTAAAGAAGACTGCTGAAGAATTTAAAAAAGATTTTATGGGAGAAATACCAATTGATCCCGAGGTTGGAAAGCAGGGAGATTTGGGTTCACCAATAGTGGAGAGCAAACCGAATCATGAGATATCTAAAATATATTTTAAGTTTGCTGAAAAAATTAAATCAATTTATCTTTAAGATCAAAAGCATCCATAAGTTCGTTCCATTCTCTTTTCGATAAACCTGTATCATCGATAGAAACATTTTCACCTTTTATAAGTTTTTGAATAATAATTTTTCCTTTTGCAGAAACTTCTGTTCCACCAACCCTATAATCCATAAAAGCCTCATAAGTTATTGGTACCCATTTTTTTACAGTATCAAGCATAGCATCTGCATAAGCTCTAATCTCATACTGAGCATGATGATCTGCTCTGAGCCTCAAAAAATTCATTAGATTTAACAAATCTGTTTTCCAATACCATTGAGTATAAGTATTTAATGTTAAGTTCATTCTAGCAAGCTCTCTTGCTAAACCTACAGCATTTTCATCTATAGTTGATCCATCATATCTTTCATTAAGCATAGTTTCATAATTATTATAAGTTTGTTCAGCATCTCCTTTTAATAAATTCAAAACTTTTTTTGCTTTTTCTCCATCTAAAATATCACCTCTACCTTGTCTATTACTCTGTGATTGAGCAGCAAGATGTTGCGGCTCTGGTAGATAAAATTCTTTATCTAAAATCGAGTATCTTGCAGAATATTCATTTACATTTGCTGTTCTGTGTCTAATCCATTGTCTTGCTATAAATATAGGTAGCTTTACATGATATTTTATTTCACACATTTCAAAAGGAGTGCTGTGCCAATGTCTCATCAAATATTTTATCAAACCAGCATCTGTTGAAACTTTTTTTGTTCCTTTTCCATAAGAAACTCGAGCTGATTGAACTACGGAGGTATCATCACCCATATAGTCAACAACTCTTATAAAACCGTGGTCTAATATTGGAATTGCATCGTATAGAATTTTTTCAAGTTCTGGGGCTGTCACTCTTTTTGTTGAATTTTGCTGAGATTGCTGGTCTTTTATTTCTTTTATTTGTTCGTCAGTTAACTTCATGAATAATTTATTGAATCTGTTGAATTTGGTTTTATATTATTAATGTTGGTTTTCCAACTATGACGATAAACGAATTTCGTAATAACCATTACGGACGTGGGGGCAGTACCCACCACCTCCACCATTTTCAACTTATGGGGGTGAATTAGGATCGACGGATGACTAAAAGTTATTCTTTCGTTCGGTATTGTTCCGCCGTGAAGGGCTAATTTATAAATGCTAACGAAAGTTACGCACTTGCAGCTTAATTAATTTATTAATTAAGTTACGGGGTCCGGGGCACCTGGCAACAGAACGCCCCTTAATAAATATTTGTTTTTGGTGCGGTCAGAGAGAATCGAACTCTCATGGGCTAGGCCCACACGGCCCTCAACCGTGCCTGTCTACCAGTTTCAGCATGACCGCAAGTTATGCGGCAGATTAAATGAATGACAATTCTATTTCAAGTTGATAAGTTTTTTTTATGGAATTTACTAATGAAATAAAAAAAGCAACAAGCTCAATTTATAACAAAGTATCAAAAAAAATTCCTGAGGTAGAATGGGCTACACATGCGCCTTATATTTATAAAATTAATAAATTAAAGAAAGAGAAGAATGCAGTAATTCTTGCACACAATTATCAAACACCAGAGATTTATCACGGCATTTCAGACTTTTCTGCAGATTCTTTAGCTTTAGCAGTAGAGGCTGCTAAAACAAAAGCAGATATAATAGTCATGTGTGGAGTTCATTTTATGGCTGAAACTGCAAAATTAATGAGTCCAGAAAAGAAAGTTTTATTACCAGATATGAAAGCAGGTTGTTCACTTTCTTCGTCTATAACAGGCGATGATGTTAGAAATCTCAAAAAAAAATACCCTGGTGTTCCAGTGGTCTCGTATGTAAATACATCTGCTGATGTGAAAGCCGAAACTGACGTTTGCTGCACATCTGCAAATGCAGTAAAAATTGTAGAGTCATTAGGAGTAAAAAAAGTAATATTTTTACCCGATGATTTTCTAGCTAAATACGTGGCATCGCAAACTGATATAGAAATTATTTCTTGGAAGGGGACTTGTGAAGTGCATGAACAATTCAATGATCAAGAAATTAATGATATTAGAAAAGCTAATCCAGGTATAAAAATAATAGCACATCCAGAATGTCCACCTGATGTGATACAAGCGTCTGATTTTGCAGGTTCTACAAGTGGAATGATTAAATATGTAAGAGATAATCAACCAGAAAAAGTCATGATGGTTACGGAATGCTCAATGAGCGATAATGTACAAATTGATAATCCAAATGTTGAATTTATTAGACCATGTAATCTTTGTCCTCATATGAAAAGAATAACTTTGCCTAAAATATTAGATTGTTTAGAAAATGAAACTAATGAATTAATAATGGACAATGAGACAATCGAAAAAGCAAGAAAATCTGTAGAGAGAATGGCAGAAATAGGCAGATAAAATCTGTGTCTAAAATTCAATTAAGTAAAAATTTTATAAAATCATCATGTAAATTGGCTTTGAATGAGGACTTATATCCATCAGGCGATATTACTTCAGAACTAATTGACAAAAACATTAAAAAAAAAGTTAAAATGATATGTAACCAAAATGGTATTTTAGGTGGGATAGATTTTGCTAAAGAGACTTTTAAATTAGTAGATAAAAAAATAAATTTTAAAAATAAAAAAAAAGATGGATCTCGAATAAGGAAAGGCGAGATAGTTGCGACTATTGAAGGTAACCTAAAAAGTATTCTAATCGGTGAGAGAGTAGCATTGAACTTTGTTTCCCATATTTCTGGAATAGCAACGAAAACAAATATGTTTGTAAAAAAAGTTAGAAAAAAAACAAAAATTTGCTGCACAAGAAAAACGATCCCAAATCTTAGAGTGATCCAAAAATATGCTGTAAAATTAGGTGGTGGAACAAACCACAGATTTAATTTAAGTGATGAATACTTAATAAAAGATAACCATATAAGTTCTGAAAAAAATTTTGAAAATTTAATTCAAAGAGCTATCAAAAAAAAGGGAGGAAAAAAAATTACAGTTGAGGTTGATAATTTATCTCAGTTAAAGAGAATTTTGGGTCTGAAATTTGATAGGATTTTATTAGATAATATGAGTTCAAAAAATTTAAAAAAAGCAGTCAAAATGTCTAGAAAACTTTATGAAACTGAAGCATCAGGAGGAATTAACTTAGAGAATGTTAAAAATGTTTCCTCTACTGGTGTTGATAGGATTTCCATAGGATCTTTAACTCACTCAATTAATGCATTAGACTTAAAATTGGAAATTTAAGATTTAATTTTATTTTTTTAATTGAGCTTGAGCAGCAGCCAGTCTTGCAATAGGCACTCTATAAGGAGAACAGGATACATAATCTAAACCAGCACGTGCGCAAAAGTTAATACTTTTCGGATCACCTCCATGTTCGCCACATATACCGAGTTTGATTTTTTTGTTAATTTTTCTACCTTTTTTTGTTGCTATTTTTATCAAATCTCCAACTCCGTCATCTATAGAAACAAATGGATCAATATCAAAAATTTTATTATCAATATAATCATTTAAAAACTTACCACTATCATCTCTGCTTATGCCAAAAGTTGTTTGTGTTAAGTCATTTGTTCCAAAACTAAAGAATTCTGCATGTCTAGATATATCATCTGCTTTGATTGCTGCTCTTGGGAGCTCAATCATTGTACCCACTAAAAAATTTAGTTTTGTTTTAGTTTTGTTTTCTACTTCTTTTGCAACTCTAATTACTAAGTCTTTCATTATTTTTATCTCTGCTTCTGTTGATACCAAAGGTATCATGATCTCAGGAATAATAGATTTTATCTTGAGTTTTTTACATTCGACTAAAGCATGAAAAATCGCTGTGCACTGCATCTCATATATTTCTGGGAATGATATACCTAATCTACAACCTCTATGACCAAGCATTGGATTTTGTTCATGAAGTTCTGTTATTCTACCCTCTAATTCAGAACTTTTGATGTTTAAAGCATTTGCTACATCGCTAATTTCTTTTTGATTTTTTGGTAAAAATTCATGAAGTGGTGGATCTAATAATCTAACTGTAACAGGTAGACCATTCATAATTTTAAAGATGTCAATAAAATCCTTTTTTTGAAAAGGAAGTAGTTTCTTTAAAGCACTAGCCCTATCTTCTTTTGATTTTGATAAAATCATTTCTCTTACAGATAAAATTCTCTCTTCATCAAAAAACATATGTTCTGTTCTACAAAGACCTATACCTTCAGCTCCAAATTCTCTAGCAGTTTTACTATCAAGAGGTGTTTCAGAATTAGTTCTAATTTTTAATTTTCTAAATTTGTCAGCCCAGCTCATAAGTTTAGAAAAATCTCCCGAAATTTCAGGTTTAACAGTTTTAACCTCTCCTTTTATAATTCTACCAGTTGATCCATCAATTGTAATTAAATCACCTTCTTTAATTTCATTATTTTTTGTTTTAAAAATTTTATTTTGGTAATCTATTTCTATTTCGCTTGAGCCAGATACACAAGGTCTACCCATTCCTCTTGCAACTACTGCAGCATGGCTGGTCATCCCACCTCTTGCAGTAAGAATTCCTTTAGCTGCATGCATTCCATTGATATCTTCAGGTGATGTTTCTACTCTTACTAGGATTGTATTTTGCATCATTCCATTTAATCTTTCAGCCTCATCAGATGTAAATACTACTTTTCCACTAGCTGCTCCCGGAGAAGCTGGAAGGCCTTTGGCTATTACTTCTAAATTCGCTGTTTCATCTAAAGTTGGATGAAGCAAAGTATCTAATGAATTTGGTTGTACTCTAAGCACAGCCTCTTTTTTTGTGATGAGTTTTTCTCTTTCCATATCTACAGCAATTTTGACTGATGATTTTGCAGTTCTTTTTCCTGATCTAGTTTGCAACATCCACAACTTATTATTTTCAACTGTGAACTCCACATCCTGCATATCTTTATAATGTTTCTCCAGCTTTATAAGAATATTTTTCAGATTTTTGTAAACTCTAGGCATAGACTCTTCCATTGAAAGAAGTGTTTCTTTTGCATCTTTTCTAGCTTTCATAGTTATATGTTGGGGCGTCCTTGTCCCTGCAACAACATCTTCTCCTTGAGCATTTATTAAATATTCACCATAGATTTCATTGACTCCATTGGATGGATTACGTGTAAACACAACACCTGTCGCACAATCAACTCCCATATTACCAAAAACCATGGACTGAACATTTACTGCAGTTCCCCACTCTGAAGGGATATGATTTAATTTTCTATAAACCTTTGCCCTGTTACTCTCCCATGACAAAAAGACTGCACTAATTGCACCTAGTAATTGTTCATTAATATTTTGAGGAAAATTTTTTTTTGTTTTTTCTTTTACAATATTTTTAAAGTCTTTAATCAATCCATCCCAATCATTTTCATCCAAATCAGTGTCTAGCAAAACACCTTTTGTAAGTTTGTAATTTTCAATTAATTCTTCAAAATTATAACTTTCAACACCCATAACAACATTTGCATACATTTGTATAAATCTTCTATAACTATCTTTTGCAAATCTCATATTTGATGTTTTATTTGCTAAAGCAATCACAGTTTTGTCATTTAGTCCAAGATTTAAAATAGTATCCATCATTCCTGGCATGGATACTCTCGCGCCAGATCTTACAGATAACAACAAAGGATTTTTTAAATCTCCAAATTTTTTACCAGAATCTTTTTCAATATTTTTTAATTCTTTATTTATTTCATTTATGATTTTAGTCTTTAATTTCTTTTTATTTTTATAAAATAAATCACAAACTTCAGTAGATATCGTAAATCCAGGTGGGACAGGTAAACCCATCCTTCCCATTTCTGATAGATTTGCACCTTTGCCTCCTAAAATATTTTTCGGGTTTTTTATTTTTTTTGTGTCTTTAGATTTAAAATTAAAAACTAATTTTGGCATTTATGCTTCTATTTTAGAAAAGTTAAAATAATTATCGAAGCTTTTACACAACATTTTTAAAAGTTCTAGTCTGTTTTTTTTAATTAATTCTTCTTGATCATTAACTATTACATTATCAAAAAACTCATTAACCTCTATTTTGGCACTTGAGAGTGTTTTAAGACTTTCATCATAATCCTCGTCTCTACCTATACTTGAAAAGTACTTTCTTATAGCATGTATTTTTTTATAAAGATTTTTTTCATAATCATTTTTAAAGAGACCAGGATCGGCAGAACCTACTAATTCTAATTTTGATTTGCTTTCGCTATTTAAAATGTTTGCAGATCTTTTATAAATTGCAATTACATCAAGACCAAAATCTTTTTTAATATTTTTATTCAAATTTAATGATTTATTAAAAATTTTTAGTAAATCATCTATTCCATAAGAATTAGTGGAGCATTCAATAATATCTGGCCTAATATTTTTTTCTTTCAAATAATTTTTTAATCTATCTAAAATAAAATCACCCAATTCATCATTTATCAATTTTGAATCAAAAGTGTAATTTTGTTCTTTGTATAAATTTATTGAATAATTTATTAGATCTCTTAATTTTATTTTTTTTTGATTTTCAATTATTAACCTTAATAAACTAATTGCCATTCTTCTTAAAGCATAAGGATCTTTTGAACTAGTTGGTTTGAGATTAATTCCAAAAAATCCAACTAAAGAGTCTATTTTATCACTTAACGATAATGCTATGCTGTATGGTTTTTTTGGAACTTTACTATCAATACCACTTGGTAAGTAATGCTCTGAAACAGCTAAACTTATTTCTTCGTCAAAACCTTGCTCTCTTGCAAAGTATCCACCCATCACGCCTTGTAATTCGGGAAACTCTCCAACTAAATCTGACATCAAATCTACTTTGCAAATTGAGGAGGCAATTTCTATCTTTTCTTTACTTATTAAAAGTTCATCTGATATTATTCCGCTTAGTTTTCTTACTCTTTGTATTTTATCAAAATAACTTCCCAATCCTTTAAAATAATTAATTTGCTTCAATCTAGATACCTGTTTAACTAAATTTTGAGACTTATTTCTGTTCCAAAAAAATTCCGCATCTGCCAACCTTGCATCTACAACATTTTGATTTCCTAATTTAACTAATCCTTTTTTATCTTTACAATCTGCTACAACTATAAAATTATTCGTTATTTTGTTTTTACTATCAAATGTAGGAAAATATTTCTGGTGATGTTGCATTGTTATAATAAGTATTTCTTGTGGAATTTCTAAAAATTTCTTATTAAACTCACATACTAAAATTTTTGGTTTTTCAACAATATTTATTATTTCATCTATAAGTTTTTCATTCACGTTTATATGAATTTTTTTTTGATTAGTTGCCTTATTTATTTCTTTAATTATAAATTCTTTCCTTTTATTTTGGTCAATTGTTACACCTTTTTGTTTAAAAAATTTTATATAAGATTTAAATTCAACAAAACTTTTTACTTCATCTTCTAGATCTTTATCTGTAAAAGTTTTATTTGAACTATGTAAATGGTTTAGTTTAAATTCAATTATTTTTTTATCAAATAAAGCTAATATTGATTTTAACGGTCTTCCCCAATATAAATCATGATTGCCCCATTTCATTGATTTTTTCCATGAAATTTTTAAAAGCAAACTTGCGATATTTTCTTTTAATAAATCGTATGTTTTTGTTTTTTGTGATGGTTTTTTGTAGAAGTAGAATATGCCTTTTTCAGTGCTTTTTTTGAAAACTTTTTCTTTACTTATTTTATTGGATTTTAAAAATCCATCTAAAGCCTTTTCTGGAGCATTTATATTAGGACCTCTAATTTCCTCTGCTTTTTTTATTACATCTTTAGGTATTTTATTTATATGAACAATGAGCCTATTTGGAGTTGAATAAGTATTAATTTTATCTTTAATTATAATTTCATTATCATCAAAAAATTTTTTAAAAATTTGTGTTAAATCATTTCTAGCATTGATTTGTAATCTGGAAGGTATTTCTTCACTAAATAATTCAAGGAAAAATTCAGACATTTTAATTTTGTGTTTCTACCCAAATTTTTCCAATTTCTCTTGTTAAATCTCTTATCCTTGCGATATATTCTGCTCTTTGAGCAACACTTATAACTCCTCTAGCATCTAAAATGTTGAACACATGACTTGATTTTAAACATTGATCATATGCTGGAAGAGAAATTTTCTTTTCAATTAATGATTTTGCTTCTTCTTCGAGCATATCAAAAATTTTAAATAATTTATCTGTGTTTGCATACTCAAAATTATAGGCTGAAAATTCTTTTTCAGCTTGATGAAAAACATCTTTGTATAACACTCCTTCATCATTCCAAATTAAATCAAAAACATTTTTTTTACCTTGAATAAACATACATAATCTCTCTAAACCATAAGTAATTTCAACAGATATTGGATTGCATTCCATCCCTGCCATTTGTTGAAAATAAGTAAATTGAGTAACTTCCATACCATCACACCATACTTCCCATCCAAGACCAGCAGCACCTAAGGTTGGACTTTCCCAATCATCCTCTACAAATCTGATATCGTGCTCTTCGTATTTAATACCTACTGATGAAAGGCTATTAAGATACATTTTTTTAATATCTTTTGGTGAAGGTTTTATTAAAACTTGAAATTGATAGTAGTGTTGTAAACGATTAGGATTTTCTCCATATCTTCCATCTGTTGGTCTTCTTGATGGTTGAACATAAGCTGTTTTCCATGGTTTAGAACCTAATGATCTTAGAGTTGTTGCTGGGTGAAATGTTCCTGCTCCAACTTCTAAATCATAAGGTTGTAAAATGACACAACCTTTTTTTGACCAGAACTTTTGAAGATTTAAAATTGTATCCTGAAAAGAGATAAATGATTTTGAATTTTTTGTTTTTTTTTTAGAAACCATATTTTTGCCAAATAGATCTTTCTTCTAAAACACTTATCAATTTATCCGCATGGTCTTCTGAAGACGAAAGTTTTTTGGCAAGCCATCCTTTAGACTTTTCAAATTTTTTAATTTCAACATCTTCACCAAATTTTTCTCTCAATATCTGTTCTGCATTCCCTATTCCATCTATTAAACCAAGTTTTAAGGATGTTTTGCCAGACCAAAATTCTCCAGAAAAAAGTTCAACATCAGCTTTGTTTAGTTTTGTTGATCTACTTTCCTCTACAACATTAATAAATTCTTGGTGAAGTTCCAGTTGAATATTTTTTAATCTTTGAATGTCCTCTTCTTTCTCGTCTAAAAATGGATCTAGAGTACTTTTATTTTTTCCGGCTGTATAAACCCTTCTTTGAACCCCAATTTTTTGAATTAAATCTTTAAAACCAAAAGAAGAATAAATCACTCCTATTGATCCGATTATAGAACTTGCATTAGCATAAATTTCATCACCTGCGCATGCAATTAGATAGCCTCCAGATGCAGCAACATCTTCAGCAAAAACTATTACTTTTTTTTTGTTTTTCTTGGATTGTTCTCTAATAAATTTATATATTAGATGTGATTGAACGGGTGAACCACCCGGTGAATTAATTGAAATTGCAACAGCCTCTGCTTTTTTTACTGAAAAAGCTTTTTTTATCATTTCTTCTTGAGAGGAATATTCTATTCCTTGTTTAAACTTTCCAACATTTCCAATGACGCCGGTAAGTCTTAAATGACTAACAATTTTTTTTTTTTTAAAAAATGAAAACATACAAATGATTATAAAAATTTTACTTAATTATAAAGCTACTTATAGTTGAAGAAATAGGTGCGTCAATTGATAAGTATATTAATAAACTTAATGTAATATTTTGAATTTATGGGTTCAGTAGTTCAATTAAAAAAGCAAATAACTAATGCATATACAGATTTAGTAAATTCTGTTGATGAAAAACTAAGTTTAGTTGAAGATAAAATTTCTTATAAATTAGATAGTAAAGTTGAGCTTGTTAAAGAAATGACAGCTTACCACATGACTAGTGGAGGTAAAAGATTAAGAGCATTGCTTACTCTGGAGTGTGCTAAATTGTGTGGATATACAAAAGGTAGTAGAGATGTGAACCTAGCTGCATGTGTTGAACTTATACACGCTGCAACTCTTATGCATGATGATGTAATTGACAGCGCAGATTTAAGAAGAGGCAAAAAAACCACAAATAAAATTTGGGGAAATCAGTCATCAATTCTTGTTGGAGACTATTTATTAAGTAGATGTTTTGAAATGATGGTTGAGGATGGAAGTATTGAAGTATTAAAACTTTTATCTTCTACATCATCAACTATTGCTCAAGGAGAAGTTTTGCAGTTACAACATAAAGGTGACTCTGAAATGTTAGAGGAAACATATTTGAATATAATTTCTTCTAAAACTGCAGCTTTATTTTCGGCATCTTCAAAAGTTGGATCGATAATTACCGATAAAGGCAATAAATTTAAAGATGCACTGGAATTCTATGGAAAGAACCTTGGATTAACATTTCAGATTGCAGATGACACACTTGACTATAACTCAGAATTAAAAATGTTTGGTAAAGAGATAGGGAAAGATTTCTTTGAGGGCAAGGTAACTCTCCCAATTATTCTATTAAATCAAAAATTATCTTCAGATGAAAAATTAGTTTTAAAAAAAATATTTGAACAAAATATTAGATCTAAAGAACAATTTGACTATGTGCTTAAGTTAGTAAAAAAATATAATATAATTAATGAGTGTTACAAAAAAGCAGAACACTATATAAGTTTAGCATCAAATTCATTAAGTATATTTCAAGATTGTGAAGAAAAAAATATACTTAAAAATTTAACTGCTTTTAGTATTAATAGAAAATTTTAAGGTGATAAGAGAATTTTTTTCCAAGCATTATCTTCTTTAATATATTTTAATCTTTCGTGAATTCTATTTTCACCATCTAACCAAAATTCAATTTCGTGGTGTTTTAACCTCCAGCCTGACCAATGATTAGGCCTTGGAACATTATTTTCATCTTTATAGAGATCTTTAAATTTTTTTATTGATTGGTTTAGTTCTTCTCTATCTTTTAAAATTGAACTTTGATTTGAGGCCCAAGCACCAATTCTACTTCCATAACTTCTGGAATTATAATAACTATCCGCTTCGTCATCTGAAACTTTTTCAGCTGTACCAACAATACGGATTTGTCTGAGTAAACTTTTCCAATGAAAGCACATTGAAATGTTTGGATTCTGCTTTATAGAGTTTCCTTTATTACTATTAAAGTTAGTGTAAAAGACAAATCCATTTTCTCCATAGTCTTTGAGCAATACCATTCTTACATTTGGATAACCTCTTTTGTCAATAGTGCCTAGAGCTAATGCATTTGGATCATTAATTTCAGTTTTCTTTGCCTCTTTATACCATTCAGTGAATAATAATATTGGATTATCAAGTTCAAGAAAGCATTTATCTAATCCTAAAGAATTTTTTTCGTTCATAATTTAACCAAAATAATTTATATAATAATATAATGTCTTTTAATACATTTGGAAAATTTTTTCGATTTACTACATGGGGTGAGTCTCATGGTCCAGCAATAGGGTGTGTTGTTGATGGATGTCCTCCAAATATTAAGCTTAATATCAAAGACATTCAGTTAGAATTAAATAAAAGAAAGCCTGGTCAGTCTAAATTCACAACTCAAAGAAAAGAGGATGATAAAGTAGAAATTTTATCAGGAATATTTGAAGGCAAAACAACTGGTACACCTATCTCAATGATTATCTTCAATAAAGATATGCGTTCTAGGGATTATAAAAATATTAAAGATAAATTTAGACCTGGTCATGCTGATTATACATATTTTAAAAAGTATGGAATTAGAGATTATAGAGGTGGAGGCAGACAGTCAGCTAGAGAGACTGCTTCAAGAGTAGCAGCAGGAGCAATAGCAAAACAAGTTTTGCAAAATATTATTGGGAAAAAGTACAGTGTAATTGGAGCCGTAACACAATTAGGAATACTAGGATGTGACACAGAAAAATGGAATGACAGTTTCATCACAAAAAACCCTTTATTTTGTCCTGATAAAACAGTTTTAAAATTATGGGAAAAATATTTACTTGGTATAAGAAAAGCTGGCTCATCATGTGGGGCTATTATTGAAGTAAGAGCAAGAGGTGTTCCTGTCGGATTAGGAGCTCCAATTTATTCAAAATTAGATATGGATTTGGCATCTGCCATGATGAGTATTAATGCCGTAAAAGGTGTAAATATAGGATCAGGAATGAACTCTGCTCAACTTTCTGGTGAACAAAATTCTGATGAAATGTCTCAAACAGGAAAGAAAACAAAATTTAAATCGAATAATGCTGGAGGAATTCTTGGAGGTATTTCTAGTGGTCAAGAAATAATAGTTTCTTTTGCAGTAAAACCAACTTCATCAATTCTTTCTCAAAGAAAAACAATTAATAAATTTGGAAAAAATACTTCAATTTCAGTCACAGGCAGACATGATCCATGTGTAGGTATTAGAGCAGTACCTATTGGCGAAGCAATGATGCATTGTGTAATTCTTGATCACTACTTAATGAATAAAGCTCAATGTGGCAATTAATTAGTTTTTTTGATTACAACTTTAGAATTTAAAGTTTCTAAAACCTTCGCTTCAATAGATTTAGCATCTAGACCAGCTTCTTTATACATTTCTTCTGGTTTATCTTGGTCTAAAAATTTATCTGGCAAAATCATTGATCTAAATTTTATATTATTATCTAATAAATTCTTTTCATTTAAGAAATGATTTACATGGGCTCCGAAACCTCCTATAGAGCCTTCTTCCAACGTAATTAGCACTTCATGATTTGTTGCAACTTGCCAAATCAGATTTTCATCCAGAGGTTTTGCAAATCTAGCATCTACAATTGTTGGATTAATTCCCATTTTTTTTAAACCTTCTTCAGCCAATAGACATTCTTTTAATCTGTTTCCAAAACTTACTAAGGCAACTTTCTTTCCTTCTTTTATAACTCTACCTTTTCCAATATCTATTGTTTCGTTTATATCAGGTAATTCTAAACCTGCTCCATTTCCTCTTGGATATCTAAATGCACTTGGTTGGTTATTAATATCTACTGACGTATTGACCATTCTTACCAATTCTGCTTCATCACTTGCTGCCATAACAATAAAATTAGGTAAAGTTGATAAATATGTAATATCGAAAGAACCTGCATGAGTGGCTCCATCAGCGCCGACTAAACCAGCTCTATCTATTGCAAATCTTACTGGTAAACTTTGAATTGCAACGTCATGAACTACCTGATCATAAGCTCTTTGTAAAAATGTTGAATAAATTGCTGCATAAGGCTTAAAACCCTCTGTTGCTAAACCTGCAGCAAAAGTAACGGCATGTTGTTCTGCAATTCCAACATCAAAAGTTCTATCCGGGAAAACTTTACTAAATGCGTCCATTCCTGTTCCAGATGGCATAGCTGCAGTAATTCCAACAATTTTACTGTCTTTCTTAGCGTGCTCAATTAATGTGTTCGCAAATACCTTTGTAAAAGCTGGAGCTTTAGTTGTTGATTTTTGTTGAACTCCAGTTTGAACATTAAATTTTGTAACTCCATGATACTTATCATCAGATTTTTCAGCAAAACTATATCCTTTACCTTTTTGAGTTTTTATATGAATTAGTATTGGACCATTATGATTGCTTTCTTTTGCATTTTTTAAAATTGGCAATAGTACATCTAAATCATGACCATCAATTGGACCAACATAATAAAAACCTAATGAATTAAATAATGTACCACCTGTGACAGCCGATCTCAAAAAATCTTCAGCCTTTCCAGCCTTTTTGCTAAATCTTTTTGAAAATGATGAAATAATCATTTTAACTGTTTCTCTGAAACTAAAATAAATCTTACCTGAAAAAATTTTAGCAAGATAAGATTTCATTGCGCCAACTGGTTTTGCAATTGACATATCATTGTCATTCAAAATTACGATCATTTTCGTTTTTGAGTCTCCAGCATTATTCATAGCTTCATATGCCATTCCTGCGCTCATGGCACCGTCACCAATAACTGCTATAACCTGATCTGATTTATTTGATAATTTATTTGCTGTCGCAATACCAAGTCCAGCAGAAATAGAAGTGGAACTATGAGCTGCACCAAAAGGATCAAATTCACTTTCCGATCGCTTTGTAAAACCAGATAATCCACTTCCTTGTCGTAAAGTTCGTATTTTATCTTTTCTTCCTGTTAAAATTTTATGAGGGTATGATTGATGACCAACATCCCATATCAATTTGTCCTTAGGTGTGTCAAAAACATGATGAAGTGCAACTGTCAATTCTACAACACCTAAACCTGCACCTAGATGACCACCTGTTTTTGAAACAGCATCAATCATTTCGCTTCTTACTTCTTCTGATAGAACTTTTAATTCTTCATTGTTGAGTTTTTTTATATCTGAAGGAAAATTAATATTATTTAAATATTTGTAATTTTGCATTTATTTATTTCTACTTAATATAAATTCAATTGTCTCTTTTAAATCACTAGCATTATTTCCATAGCTAACTAAACTATTAAATATTTCTTTTTTTAGTTTAGAGGCATATTTAATAGCATTTTTATATCCTAGTAAACTTATTAATGTTGCTTTTCCCCTTTTTGAATCTTTATTTGTTTTTTTTCCTGCAGTTTTTGATGTACTGCTATAATCAATTAAATCATCTGCAATTTGAAAAAGTAAACCAATTTTTTCACCAATAATTGAGAATTTTTTTATTTGATCTTTTTTATTTGTCAAAATAACTGGAGCCAAACAGCTAAAAGAAAATAATTTTCCAGTCTTTTTAATCTCCATATCTATAACTTTTTGTTTAGAAACTTTTTTTCTTTCATAATTTAAATCCAAAAATTGACCTCCAGCTATTCCTTGGTGACCTGATGATTGAGATATTAAATTTATTAGGGATACTTTTTTATTGTTATTTATATTAAACTTTGGATCAGATAAAATTTCAAAAGCTAATGTCAAAAGGGAGTTTCCAGCTAAAACAGCTGTTGATTCTCCAAATTTTTTATGAGTAGTTAGTTTACCTCTTCTAATATCATCATCATCCATACACGGTAAATCGTCATGTATTAGTGAATAAGCGTGTATACATTCAACGGCTGAACTTAAATATAAAAGATATTTTTTTTCTACATTAAAAATTTTTCCAACATCAAAAATAAGCTTAGATCTTATTTTTTTTCCTCCAGGAAATAAACCATACTTAATAGGTATAATTAGATCTGTTTTTTTTTGTTTTGCTAAGTAATTTTTTAAAAATTTATTTACTTCATTAACAGTTTTAACTAATTTTTTTTTCATTTTTTTTTGAGGTTAATTCTTCTATTTTTAGCTTGGTACTTTCAGATATATTTTTTGAGTCCTTTTGAAATTTTTTTTCTATTATATTGTTTAACTTCATTAAATATTGATAATCTTCAATGGATTCTTCCAAATTTTTTTTATTTTCTAGTTTTTGAATTAAACGATCTGCTATATCTGTGAGTTCACTCAAAGATTTTAATTCAATATCATCTGGCAAAATTTTTTCATTCATATAATAGTTTGTAATATTATATGAAAATTAATGATTCAAATATTAAAAAAGCATTAAAATATTTAAATAATAACGAATGTATTGGAATACCTACAGAAACTGTCTATGGATTAGCTGCTAATGCCTATTCTGATAAAGGCACTAAAAAAATATTTAAATTAAAAGGAAGGCCTTCTAATAACCCCTTGATAGTTCATTATTATGATATTAAAGATTTGGAAAAAGATTGTGAGACAAATACTTTGTTTTATAAACTTTATAATTCATTATGCCCTGGACCAATTACCTTTATATTAAAACTTAAAAATGAAAGCAAAATTTCAAAAAACGTTACTAATAACAAAAAAACATTAGGTGTAAGATTTCCAAGTCACCGAACCGCTAGAATATTATTAAAATCTTTAAAATATCCTTTGGCAGCACCAAGCGCAAATATTTCTGAAGGGATAAGTCCAGTGACAAAAGATGATGTATATGATGAATTTGGAGAAAAAATTAAATTTATTCTAGAAGGTGGAAGATCAAAAGTTGGGGTCGAATCTACGATAATAAGTTTAGTAAAAAAACCCCAAATTTTAAGATTGGGCGGTTTAGATATTTCTATATTAAAAAAAAAATTAAAAATAAATTTAAAAACTAAATTGCATGGTAAGAACAATATAAATTCTCCAGGAAGAGGGAGGGTTCATTATTCACCAGGTATACCCATTAGATTAAACGCAATTAAAATAAAAAAAGATGAGGCTTTTATCCTAATCAAGAAGAAAAAAGAAAATAATAAGAATTATTTTTATTTAAGTAAGACAAATAATCTAATGGAGAGTAGTAAAAATTTGTATAAAACATTAAGAAAAATTAAGAAGTTAGGTTACAGAAAAATAGCTGTACAAAAAATACCAAACCGAAACTTTGGATTAGTGATTAACGATAGACTTCTTAGAGCATCAAAAAAATGAAAAATTTGGTTGAAGTAAAAAATATTAAAAAAAATTATGGAAAGAATGAGGCTGTAAAAGGTATAAGCTTTAACATAAAAGAAGACGAAATTTTAGGCCTATTAGGTCCTAATGGCTCAGGCAAAACAACCACCATTGGTATGTTATTGGGACTTTTAAAACCAACTAGTGGAGAAATTTTTATTAATGGTAAAAAATTGGAGGGAAATAGAATTGAAATCTTGGAACAAATAAACTTTATATCTCCATATATTGAATTACCAAAAAAACTTACAGTTAAACAAAATCTAACAGTTTATGGAAAATTATATAAAATAAATAATATTAATGAGAGGATTGAATTTTTATCGGAAAAATTAAGATTGGGAGGATTACTTAATAGCATTACAGGTGAATTATCATCTGGACAAAAAAATAGAGTTAGTTTGGCAAAAGCATTAATCAATGAACCAAAAGTATTGCTATTAGATGAACCAACTGCATCATTAGATCCAGAAGTAGGTGATTTTGTTAGATCTTTTTTGGAAGATTATAAAAAAGAAAAAAAAATATCTATACTTCTTGCTTCTCATAATATGAATGAAGTCACTAGGCTTTGTAAATCTATTCTTATGATGAAAGACGGAATTATTATCGATAAAGGAAATCCTGAAGAATTAATCAACAAACACGGTAGAAAAAACCTTGAGGAAGTTTTTTTAAAATTGTCAAGGAGTAAAAATGAGCTTAACTAGAATGTATGGTCTTTTTTTAAGACATTTTTATTTAATTACCAGATCTTTCCCAAGAGTTTTAGATCTTGTTTATTGGCCAACTATTCAAATTACTTTGTGGGGATTTATCTCAAATTTTTTTGCAACACATACAACATATTATAATAATGCTGTAGGAGTTATATTAACGTGCGCGATCCTTTATGATTTTCTTTTCAGAACAAGTATTGGATTTAATATGCTATTTCTTGAAGAGATTTGGAGTAGGAACTTTACAAATTTATTTATTGCGCCAATGAAAATTGGTGAAATATTAACTTCACTTGTTGCTACAGCTTTAATTAGAGCTCTTATAGGTTTAATACCAGCAGTGCTTTTAACTTCTCCATTATTTGGTATTTCTATTTTAGATTTAGGAATATTTTTATTCTTTTTATTTTTGAGCCTATATTTATTTGGAATAACACTTGGCATCCTGGTATCTGCTGGTCTATTAAGATATGGACCCTCTTTTGAAAATATAGCATGGTCTACAATGTTTTTACTAGCTCCATTTGGATGCATTTATTATCCAATTGAAATATTGCCAGAGGTCTTCCAGAAGATAGCTTATCTACTACCATTGGTATATATATTTGAAGAAGCAAGAAATATTTTGATTAATCAAACTGTAGATATTCAAAATATCTATTATGCTTTCATGTGGAATGGAGTTTACTTTGTATTATCAATTGCATTATTCTATTATTCTTTCAATGTCGCAAAAAATAAAGGAACGCTTATTAATATGGGCGAATAATGGTGCGCCCGCAAGGAGTCGAACCCTGAACCTCCAGAGCCGAAATCTGGCGCTCTATCCAGTTGAGCTACGAACGCATAATAATTTAATATAATAATTTATGAAAAATATCATCAATTTTATTATTAAAGAGGATGATAATAACAAGAGAGTAGACACAATATTAGCAAATCATGATAAGAGTTTAAGCAGAACTAGAGTAAAAAATTTAATATTAGATAGTAAATTAAAAATTAACGAGAAAATTATACAAGACCCTTCAATTAAAACTAAATTAAATGACAAAATTGAGCTTGAAATTGTTGAACCTAAGAAACAAAGCTTAAAACCTTATAATTTTAAATTAAACATAATTCACGAAGATGAAGATTTAATTGTAATTGACAAACCATCTGGAATTTCAATGCATCCTGGTGCTGGTAATTATGATAATACGATAGTTAATGCTTTAATGAATTATGATAGCAAAAATTTATCTGATATTGGAGATGAACTGAGACCTGGTATAATTCATAGAATTGATAAAGATACTTCTGGATTAATTGTAGTAGCAAAAAATAACTCAAGTCATGAAAAATTATCACTTCAATTCTCTGAACATTCTATAACTAGAGTTTATCAAACTTTAATTTGGGGAAAATTAAGGCCTCAAAAAGGAACAATTGAAACATTCATAACCAGAAGTTCGAAAAATAGACAGATGATGGAAGTATCATCAAGCAAAGGTAAAAAGGCAATTACACATTATGAAACATTAGAGCTTTTTGAGAATGATAATGTTCCAACTTTTAGTTTTATACAATGTAAATTAGAAACTGGGAGAACTCATCAAATAAGAGTTCATATGTCATACAAAGGTAACAATATTCTTGGAGATAAAAAATATAAAAAAAAATTTAAAAAATTTAAAAACATTGATGAAGATCTTAATAATAAAATTTCCAATCTTGAGAGACAATTTTTACATGCAAAACAGCTAGGTTTTGACCATCCAAGGACAGGGGAAAGATTAGAATTTTCATCAAATATCCCAAACGAATTAAATGATATCTTAAAAAAACTAAGAAAATTAAGTAAATAAAACGATTGTAAAAAAAAATTTCTCTATTACATAAATACTTCCTATGAGTAATAATACATACAATTTGCCTACTCTTTCAAATGAAGGTGGTTTAGCTGCGTATCTAGCTCAGATAAAAAAATTTCCTATGCTAGATGCTGAAGAAGAATATATGCTTGCTAAAAACTGGCAAACTACAGGAAATGTTAAATCAGCTGAAAAACTCGTTACAAGTCATCTTAGACTAGTTGCTAAAATAGCAATGGGGTACAAAGGTTATGGTTTGCCTCTTAATGAAATGATTTCAGAAGGTAACGTAGGTTTAATGCAAGCTGTTAAAAAATTTGAACCAGAAAAAGGTTTTAGACTCGCAACTTATGCAATGTGGTGGATTAAAGCTTCTATTCAAGAATATATTCTAAGATCATGGAGCTTAGTAAAAATTGGAACCACAACAGCTCAGAAGAAGCTTTTTTTCAACTTGAAGAAGTTAAAAAATCAAATTGCACCTAGAACTGAAGGTGACTTACGTGATGAACACGTAAAAGATATAGCAAACAGATTAGATGTTAGTGAACAAGAAGTTGTATCTATGAATAGAAGGCTTTCAGGAAAAGAGCAGTCATTAAATGCACCAATTGGAGAAGACGGTGATGAATGGCAAGATTGGGTTGTAGACAATGATATGGATCAAGAACTTAAATTTGCTCAAAATGAAGAAATGGAGCAACGAAAAGATCTTCTTCAAGATTCTATTAAAATTTTAAATGAAAGAGAAAAAGAAATTCTTTACTCAAGAAGATTAACAGATGATCCAATAACTCTAGAAGATTTAAGTAAAAAATTTAAAATAAGTAGAGAAAGAATAAGACAAATTGAAAATAAAGCATTTGAAAAACTTCAAAAACATATGCTTAACTCTGCTAAATCAAAAAATCTTCTACCTGCAAATTAATACTGCTATTTTTTAATAGTCAAACGGATCTACTAAAAGAATAGTATCTTTTCTCTCTGGGCTTGTTGAAATACTTGATATTTTTGTCTCAATAAACTCTTCAATAGCTTTTACATAAATTTTTGCATTATTGGGTAAATCATCAAATTTTTTAACACCTTGGGTTTTAGATTTCCAGCCTTTAAATGTTTTATATACTGGTTTGACATTTAATTGATCTTCAACAGCAGCAGGGAAATAATCTATTTCTTTGCCATTTAGTTCGTAAGCTACGCAAAGATTTATCTCATCAAGTTCATCTAATACATCTAATTTAGTTAATGCTATTCCATCAATACCCGAAATCTTTATTGTTTGTCTTACTAAAACTCCATCAAACCAGCCGCATCTTCTTTTTCTACTAGTTACAGTTCCAAATTCATGTCCCTTTTCACCTAAATGATTACCAATATCATCTGTTAATTCTGTTGGGAAAGGTCCTTCGCCTACCCTTGTTGTATATGCTTTTGTAATTCCTAATACATAGTTTATTGAATTTGGACCACATCCAGATCCTGTTGCTGCTGAAGCTGCTACTGTATTGGAAGAAGTTACATATGGATATGTTCCGTGATCTACATCAAGTAATATTCCTTGAGCTCCCTCAAATAATATTTTTTTATTTTCTGATTTAAATTGATCTATCTTTCTCCAAACAGGTGCTGAATATTTTAAAATATTTGGAGCTATTTTTAACAAGTCCTCAACCAGTTTATCTTTTTCATATATTGGCTTACCCAATCCTTTTCGGATTGCATTATGGTGTTCAAGTACTAATGATAATCGATTTTCAAGATTTTGTTTTGATGCAAGATCCATTACTCTTATAGATCTTCGTCCTACTTTATCCTCATAGGCCGGGCCAATACCTCTTCTAGTAGTTCCAATTTTTGATTTACCAGCAGAGTCTTCCCTTATTTCATCCATCTCTCTATGAAATGGTAAAATTAATGTGGCAGCCTCGGATAAAATCAGATTATTTTCATTGATTTCTACACCTTTAGATTTCACTTCTTCAATTTCATCTAAAAGCGCCCAAGGATCTACAACAACTCCATTTCCTATGATTGAAATTTTATTTTTTCTAACAATCCCTGACGGTAACAGTCTTAGTTTATAAGTAATACCATCTATAACTAAGGTATGACCAGCATTATGTCCTCCTTGGAATCTTATAACTACATCTGCTTCGCTGGATAACCAATCAACTATTTTCCCTTTTCCCTCATCTCCCCACTGCGATCCAACAACTACTACATTATTCATCTAAATTTTTTTTCTATTATAAAACTGTTTAAGTGATTAATTGGTCCACTTCCTTTTCCAAAGTTTGGCCTTGTCCTAATGGCATTGTTTACATATCTAATACCCAACTCACAAGATTTCTTTAGACTTTTTCCACATCCATAATATGTTGCAATTGCAGTTGATAATGTACATCCAGTTCCATGAGTGTTTTTTGTTTTAATTTTTTTATTTGTAAATATTGCAGTTTCTTTTTTATTTACAAAAATATCTTTCAAAGTTTTGGAACTTAAATGACCACCTTTAATTAAAACATTCTTAGCACCCAAATTTAATAATATTTGAGCAGCATTTTTCATATCCAGCATAGATTTTATTTTTATTTTAGTTAGTATTTCTGCTTCAGGAATATTTGGTGTTATTAAATCTACTTTTTTTATTAGTTTTTTTTTCAAAACTGAAATAGCTTTATTATCAATAAGCTTTGCACCACCTTTAGCTACCATAACAGGATCTAATACTATTTTTTTTAATTTTGATTTTTTTATTGATTTTAATACTGAATTTATAACTTGTGTAGAATGTAGCATTCCAATCTTTACTGAGTCTGGCTTAATATCTTTTGATGTAAACTCGATTTGATTAGAAATTTCTATACTTGGCATTGGTATTATGGACTTAACACCTGTAGTATTCTGGACTGTGACTGCAGTTATTGCTGTCATAGCATAAGAACCAAGAGAAGTAACTGATTTAATATCTGCTTGAATGCCAGCTCCACCAGATGAGTCTGACCCTGCTATAATTAATATTTTAGATTTAATTTTCAATTTACTGAATAGATTTTTTAATAATATTAACACACAATTTATTTATACTTGAGTCTTCGGACTCACTCATAATTCTTATTTTAGCCTCAGTACCAGATTTTCTAACTAATATTCTACCTTTATTTTTAATTATTTTATTTGCTTTATTAATTGCTTTTTTACATTTTGGACTATTAATGATTGACTTATCTTTAACTTCTATATTTTCCAATATTTGAGGAGTTGGTTTAAATTTATTAAAAAGTTCACTTGCTTTTTTTCTTTTTCTTAAAGAAAAAAGGATTTCTAATGCAACTAATAATCCATCTCCCGTAGTTGCAAACTTACCAAGAATTATATGTCCTGATTGTTCTCCACCTAAGTTAAATTTATTTTTTTTCATTTTTTCTTTTACGTATCTATCTCCTACATCTGATCTTAAAAATTTAATTCCATTCTTTTTAAAGAAATTTTCTAAACCATAATTTGACATTAATGTACCAACAACACCTCCTTTTAAAATCTTTTTTCTTTTCCATCTCTCACCTAACATTGCAAGAATTTTATCTCCATCAATAATTTTTCCTTTTTCATCGCAGACAATTATTCTGTCCGCGTCACCATCTAATGAAATGCCTATGTGAGCTTTATTTTTTTTTGTCATTTGACAAATTTTAATTGGATAAGTAGATCCGGATTTAAGATTTATATTTAAACCATTTGGTGAAGTACCAGTTTTATATAATTTAGCACCTAGTGATTTAAATAAATCTGGACCAGCTTTATAACCAGCTCCATTAGCACAATCTAAAGCAATTTTAATTCCTTTTAGACTAAAAGAGGAAGGAAAATTTTGTTTTAATATTTTTATATAACTTTCATTGGCATCTTCTAATCTTTTAACTCTGCCTAACTCAATTGGTTTCGAAAGATTTTTAGTAATATTTGAGTCAATTAATTTTTCAATTTTTTTTTCAATTTTATCTGAAAGTTTAAGTCCATCAGGTCCAAATAGCTTTAATCCATTATCATGATATGGATTATGTGATGCAGTAATCATTATTCCCATATTAGCTCTCATTTTTTTTGTTAACATTGCTAAACCATTTGTTGGAAGCGGTCCCAAAGTAAAGATATGCATTCCTGCTGAAGCCAATCCTGACACTAATGCTGGTTCAAGCGTATAACCTGATAGCCTTGTGTCTTTTGCAATAATTGCTGTTTGTTTACTTTTTTTTAAATTTTTAAAATATGTTCCAGCAGCTAAACCAAATTTAAAAAACATTTCCCCATTTATTTTAGATCCATTAACTTTTCCTCTAATTCCATCTGTACCAAAATATTTTTTAATCATTTTTAATTTTGTAATTCTTTAAAAACTTTAAATGCCTGGTTAATTTCTTTAACATCATGAATCCTTAAAATTTGAACACCTTGAAGATATGCTTGAATGCATGAAGATACAGTTCCTCCAATTCTATCTTTAGTATCATTTTCTTTTGAAATATCTTTAATAAATCTTTTTCTAGACAAACCTAACATTACAGGAAGTCCTAATGAATGAAAAATAGAAATATTCTTAAGGAGGGTAATATTATGTTTCAAATTTTTTCCAAACCCAATTCCAGGATCTAATATGATATTATTATGTTTTATACCTTTTTTTCTCAGATATTCTAATTTTGTTTCAAAGAAGTCATAGATATCAAGTAGCACATTTTTATAAGTGGGTTTAATTTGCATATTCTTTGGTGTCCCTTGCATATGATGAATAACAAAAGGTTTTTTTTGTTTTTTTTAAATAATTTATAGTTTCAGGATCGAAACTTAATCCAGATACATCATTTACAAGATCTATTTTTATTTTGGAAGCTTTCTTCATTACAAAACTTTTTCTTGTATCCAATGATACAATACACTTTTTATTTTTTAAAAATTTTAAAACTGTCTTAATTCTATCCCATTCTTTATTAGAGCTAATATCTTTTGCTCCAGGTCTTGTGGACTCTCCACCAACATCAATTATTTTTGCTCCACTTGATAATAATTTATTAATATGATTTATGGATAATTTTCTTTTGTTATATTTGCCCCCGTCTGAAAAACTATCAGGGGTTAAATTAACTATACCCATTAACACTGGAGTATTAGATAAATTTAATTGTTTGAAAATTTTCTTTTTTTTTATATTTTTTATGTCTTTACTAATTTTAAGCTTTAAGTTATTTGATAATTTGTTTATGTATTTAATGTCAACTAGTTTGCTTCCCTTTCTTGTTAAAATTTCAATTTTATCAAAAGAAATAAAATTATCGCCATTAAGAGGGATTGAACTTTTTTCTTTTAGTTTTTTCTTTGAAGTTTTTCCGTAATAAAAATTACACGCTCTAGTGTAATATTTATTCATTAGTGCTTAGTGCACAATCTTTGGTTTTAAGCCCATTGAGCCGAGTGCTGAGCTTTGATCATCATCTTCAACTTTAAGATCCTCTTTATTTTTTGGATATATATTTTTATTTATTAAATCTTCTATTTCTTCTCCTGTCAAAGTTTCATAAGTAAGTAAGGCTTTTGCCAATTTATGCAAATCATCAATTTTTTCAGTTAAAACTTTTCTTGCTCTTTCATAGCCCATTTCAACAAATTTCTTAATTTCACTGTCAACTTTTTTAGCAGTTTCTTCTGACATGTTCTGTTGTCTGGCAACTGATCTACCTAAAAACACTTCTTCTTCATTTTCCCCATAAGCAACAGGACCCATTTCTTTACTTAAACCAGCTCTCATAACCATTGCTCTTGCTCTTTTCGTAGCCTGTTCAATATCACTTACTGCTCCAGTTGTGACTTTATCATCTCCAAAAATTATTTCTTCTGCAACTCTACCTCCCATAGCTATTGCCATTTGAGCATGTAATTGCTCTCTTGTTTGGGAAACTTCATCTCTTTCTGGTAATTGCATCACCATTCCTAAAGCTCTGCCTCTTGGTATAATCGTTGCTTTGTGAATAGGATAAGCTGCTTTTTCATTAATTGTTACAATAGCGTGTCCAGCTTCGTGATAAGCTGTGAGTCTTTTTTCTTCTTCGGACATTACCATTGATCTTCTTTCAGAACCCATCATTACTTTATCTTTTGCTTCTTCAAATTCTTGATAAGTTACAATTCTTTTATTTTTTCTTGCTGCCAGCAATGCTGCTTCATTTACAAGATTAGCTAAATCTGCTCCAGAAAACCCTGGTGTTCCTCTTGCCACTGTTCTTAAATTTACATCTGGTGCCATTGATATTTTTTTTGCGTGTACTTTTAAAATTTTTTCCCTTCCAAGTAAATCTGGATTGGAAACTACAACTTGTCTATCGAACCTTCCTGGTCTTAAAAGAGCAGGATCTAATACATCTGGTCTATTAGTTGCAGCAATAATAATTACACCTTCATTTGTATCAAAGCCATCCATCTCAACTAATAACTGATTAAGTGTTTGCTCTCTCTCATCATTTCCACCACCAAGTCCAGCTCCTCTACTTCTTCCAACTGCATCAATCTCATCAATAAATATTATACATGGAGAGTGTTTCTTTCCTTGTTCAAACATGTCTCTAACTCTGGAAGCTCCAACACCAACAAACATTTCTACAAAATCTGACCCAGATATTGTAAAAAATGGCACACCTGCTTCACCAGCAATTGCTCTTGCCAGTAAGGTCTTACCAGTTCCTGGGGGACCCACTAATAAACAACCTCTTGGTATCTTACCACCTAATCTACTAAATTTTCTTGGATCTTTTAAAAATTCAACTACTTCCTCTACTTCCTCTTTAGCTTCCTCAACACCGGCAACATCATTAAAAGTAACTTTTCCTTTTACTTCATTCATCATTTTTGCTTTCGATCTTCCAAATCCCATTGCCCCACCTTTTCCACCTTGCATTTGTCTCATAAAGAAGATCCAAACAGCAATTAATAAAAGCATTGGAAACCAAGAAAGAAGTATTCCCAATAATGAAGGCATTTTTTCTTCTAATGGACTTGCTGAGATGCTTACACCTTTATCGCTTAGTTTCTGGATTAAGTTCGGGTCTTCAGGAGCATAAGTAGTGAATTGATTTCCATTTGATAATACTCCTTTTATATTTTTTCCTTGTATCTCTACTTTAACGACTCTTCCATTATCGACTTCGGTTAAGAATTCTGAGAAAATAATTTTATTTTTTTGAGAAATCGAACCTTGTGGGTTCTTAAACATATTATAAAGACCAATCGTTAAAATAACGATTATTCCCCACATAGCTAAGTTTTTAAAATTCATAGAGCACTAAATTAAGAATTATTAGTAAATTAACAAGTGTCAATTTGATCATTTAACAAGAAAATTATCGTTTTTCTGGGTAAATAATCACCGAATCTTGAATTTTCTCGATAATACATCCAGAAAGTGTTAATTTCACGTTTTTGTTTGAAGACTTTATAGAATCTATAAGACTATTCACCTTTTTGCCTCTTGGATAGTTTTTTTTCGAACTAATGCGTTTAATTACTTGTATAATACTTCTCATAATAATTTCCTCAGGATTATTAAAAAAAGATTGGTTTAATATTATTTTTTTATCTTTCTCAAAATACTTTGAGTTTTCAAAAATATTTTTATCAACATAAAATTCTATTACTTGATCACTTTTTGACAAATTTTTTAAAGTTAAATAAAATTTATTAAACTTTAGTCCTTCTTTGTCTAAATTTATTAGAAGTTTTCTAATTCTACTCCTTAAAAATTTATCATCATTATTTGTGGGATCTTCTATAAAAAATTCAAATGTTTTTTTATTTATTTTAAGAAGATCTTTTTTTGAAATAGATAGAAATGGTCTAATAACATTAATTCCATTATAAATTATTACGTTTTTGTCAAAAGAAACAAGTCCTTTTAAACCAGAGCCTCTAAGAAATCTTATAAAGAAATTTTCAATTAGATCATCTTTATGATGACCTAATATAAGATAGTCTATTTTTTGTTTACTGCACTCTTCAAAAAATAAATCATATCTTAAGTCTCTTGCATAAGACTGTATATTGTTATTAATTTTAACAATTTTTTTTGAGAGAATTTTACAATTAATTTTAAAATTTTTTTTAAGTTTATACTTTAGGTTTTTAGCTTCAATTGTTGATTCTTTTCTTAGTTTATGATCTATTATTACAGGGTACAATTTAGTATGATGTTTTAAAGCATAGCACTTAGAGAAAAATAAAACAGCTAAGCTATCAGCACCACCAGATACCCCAACCATAATCTTTTTATTGGACAAATCCATAGATGCGAGATTATTTGCAAATAAGCTATATAATTTTCTTACCTGTGGATCCTTTAATTTTGTTAGGTAAAAATTAAGAGTTTTCTTTGTTACACTCAAACTTTTTCTCTTCATATTTAGCTTTTTGAAGAACTGATTGAGTAGCATTTGGATACTGTTTTTTAACACCAGCAATCATCAAGCAACCCTGATCTTTCTCTCCTATTTGAACTAAAGATACACCAAGCTTCAAAAGGTTAATAGGTGCTTTTTCACTCTTTGGATATTTTTGATAACCTTCTAAATAAGCAGATGCTGCATCTGTGTAGAGCTGTCTTATTCTAAAAGTCTCTGCATACCAATATTGTGCATTTCCAGAAAGATCATTATCTGGATTTGTGTCCACAAATTCTCTAAACGCTCTTTCTGCCATATTATAATCTCCAACTTTTAAAAAACTTGTTGCAAATTCATATTGTTCTAATGGAGATGCATCAGGTAAAATTTTTTCCTCACTAATAAAATTTTCTGTTAAAATAGTTTTAGTTGTCTCAACAGATTTAATTGCTTGTGTCTCACTTGTGTCTGTCATGTCTTTATAAGATATTGTTCCTAAATCTTGAGGCTGAGATGTACCTGGCATAATTTTTTTGCTGGCTAGATTTGTCTCTGAATTTTCATTTGTTAATAAATTTTGTTCATTAATTTCATTTTTTTGAACAAGGCTAGAATTGTTTTCTAAATCTTGAAATCTTAATTGGTTATCTGCTTGTGTTTTAGACAGTCTAGATGATAATTTATCTACTTTAAAATTAATTTCTTCAAATTTGTTAGTCAAATTTTGAAATTGTTTTTCTATTTCAGATAATTTTAACAAATGTCTTGTCAAAGCATCTTCTGTTTCTTTATTTGACAAAGAGGTTTCTGCTCCAGTTTTTTTCTGAAATGACTCTGAATAAACTGCTCTTTCCAATGTTCTAAGATCTTTTTGAATAATTTCTAAGATTTCTCTCATATTCAATTCCTCAGAACCTGCACTAAATGTAATAAAAAAAATTGAAATTATATAAATAAAAATATTAATAAACTTTTTAAACATTAAATTATTCTTTAATTATAATGATGGCAAAAAAAAGACCCTTAAATTATTTACAATAATTTCAGGGTCTTTAAATATTTAAAATAGCTTTAATTAGCTTTTACAGTTACAGATCTTCTATTCTTAGACCAAGAAAGCGGATTTGAACCTGAGTCAACTGGTCTTTCTTTTCCATAACTTATTACTGAAATTCTATCAGCAGATATTCCATAGGTGATCAGATAATCTTTGGCAGCATTTGCTCTTCTTTCACCTAATGCCAAGTTATATTCTCTTGTTCCTCTTTCATCGGCATGACCTTCTACCACAACATTGATGCTAGAATTCTCTCTTAACCAATTTGCCTGTTTTCTTAATGTGTCTCTTGATTTAGTTGTTAAAATAGATTCGTTTGTCGCAAAAAATACTCTGTCCGGAACACCGTCAGCTAAATATTTAACTGTATCAGTTCCTGTGTAGACATCACCTTGCATTTGACCCTCAACTGTCGTAGTGGTTTTTTTCGTAGCACAAGCCGATACGATTAAACTTAATAATATAACTAGAAAAGTATTTCTAAATGATTTGCTAAAATTCATTAATGCTCCTTAATAATTTATTAGAACTTTTTCACAACTAATTAGATGTTTCAAGCATAAAAATCAACTTAATTTATATTAAAAATTAATAAAAAAGCCCTAATTACTTAATAAAGACGACCAAGATGGGTCCGAGGCATCCGTCTCTGTTTGAACTTGCCTTTCATTATAACCTGTAAGATCTATAGACCATAACTTGGCACTAAATCCTTCACCTTTATCGTTAGATTTGGTCTCTCTATAAAAAATTAATACTCTTCCATTTGGAGACCAAGAAGGAGCTTCTTGATAGTAATTTTCAGTCAATAATCTTTCTCCAGAACCATCGGTTCGCATAACACCGATATAAAATTTTCCTTTATGTAATTTTGTAAACGCAATTAAATCACCTCTTGGAGACCATACAGGCGTGCCATACAATCCTTTGCCAAATGAAATTCTTTTTACATTTGAACCATCAGATTTCATTACATAGATTTGTTGAAACCCACTTCTATCAGAATTAAAAGTTATAAATCGATTATCAGGTGAGTAAGAAGGCGATGTATCAATTGATGGATGATTAGTTATTCTTTCAACAATTCTATTTTCTAAATCCATTGTATAAATATCTGAGTTTCCATCTTTTGCAAAACTCATAATAATTTTTTTTCCATCTGGTGAAAATCGTGGAGCAAACGTCATTCCTGGAAAATCACCAACTACTTCTTGAGTACCAGTTTCAATATCTAATAAATATACTCTTGGTAGATTTTTAAAATAAGATAGGTAAGTCACCATTTGACTTGTCGGATTAAATCGAGGAGTTAAAACTAATTCATTTCCTAATGTTAAATATTTTGTGTTAAAACCATCTTGATCCATAATTGCTAATTTCTTAACTCTTGCAGTCTTAGGTCCTTCTTCAGATACATAAATAATTCTGGTATCAAAATATCCTTTTTCTCCGGTTAATCTTTCATAAACTTTATCAGAAATTATATGTCCAACTCTCCTCCAATTACTTGGAACCGTTGTAAATGCTAAAGCCATCATTTCTCTTCCAGCTAAAATATCCCATAGTCTGAATTCAACTTTTAATTTTTTGTCCTCAATTGTTACTTTGCCTGTAATTAAAGCTTGAGCTTTAATCAATGCCCAATCCTCAAATCTTGGTTTTAAATGAGCAATATCTGGCTTTTGTAAAAATGCTTCTTTATTAAGAGGATTAAATAAACCTGAAATTTTCAAATTATTTTCTACAACTAATGAAATCTCAGATCCAACATTTTCAATTTTAATTTCATTAATTGAATTTCTTTTTGAACTATCATCTTGAAACAGTGGAGAAACTGCAATTGGTAAAGGATCTAAATTGCCCCTGGTTATATCAATCTCTATTAAAGAATAAGCCTTGGCTGATAATAAAAAAAATATAATAAAAAATAAATTAAATATTCTAATCATTATCCTCCAAGCATATCACGAGCATCAAAATTTAAAATCATATTTTTCCATCTTTCATAACCACTTGTGGGAACTTTTAATGGATTACACAACTGAATAGCTCGTCTTACACTATCTGCTAGTGTTCTAAATTTTTCTTTACCAGGTGTATTCATTTTTACATGATCTAACATTTCGAGTTTTTCAATTGTTCCGTCTGGTTTTAATTGGAGTTTAACTCTAACTAATAAATCTTCACTAAATGGCAAACCTATAGGAACACTCCAGCATGTAAATATTTGAGCCTTTAATGCGTCCTCTTCACTTAGGGTTAATTTTGAATAATCCATAGTTTCATCAGTTGATTGAGAAATCTTATCAACTTCTTTTTTTGTTTCTGCTAAATTTTCTTTTTTTTTATCAATTAAAGCTGCAATTTCATTTAAATCTAATTTTTCTTTCTTTTCAAATTCAGAAACTTGTTTAACTTTTTTTTCATCCAAAATAGGTTTTTTAGTTTGAACAATTTTTTTGATATTTTCGTCATTGATTTCTTTTGAAGGTTTCTGCTTTTTTTCTTCTTTAGGTTGAATTTTTTGTTTATCTTCATCTGGCATAGGTACAGCGTTTAATTTTTCTTTTTTTAACTTTTCTATTTTATTTTCACTGGTTGGTGTTTTTTTTGATGCAACCTTAGAAATTTCATTTTTTTTTTTATCTGTTTGAACTTCTTTTTTTTCATCTTTTTTTACTTTTTTAGGAGGGGCCTGTTCAGACAAAAGCTTTTCATTTTCTTTTTTTGCCTTCTCAATTATTTTTGATGCTTTTGGTGCGAAAGGAATATTTGTCTTTTCAGCTATTTGAATAAGCTCAACAGAAATAAGAGGTGGAATATCCAGAGGTTTTTTGGCAACAAATGGTAAAGCCAAAATACTCACCATAACAATAGCGACATGAAATCCAGATGAGATTAAAAGACCTCGATACATAATCTCTATCTCTCTTTATTCGGTTCAGATATTAAAGCAACTTTTGTAAATCCCGACCCTGAAAGCATTCCCATAATTTCAAGAACCCTTCCATAGTTAATAGCTTTGTCTCCCCTAACATAAATTCTTGTATCAGTTCTATTATTTGAAACTGCCAATATTTTTACAATCAAATTGTTAAACTCAACTTTTGTTTCCTGAATAAAAATTTCACCTTTAGAATTAATTGTTAAAGTTAATGGTTCATTTTCCTCAGGAAGTGTGTCAGCTGAAGTTTCTGGCAGATCTACCTGGACTCCAACTGTAAGCAATGGCGCAGTGACCATGAATATAATTAGCAAAACCAACATTACATCAACAAATGGTGTAACATTAATTTCACTCATTGGATCGTTTCTTGAACTTTTGAGCTTAAATCCCATTTAAATAATTGATAAGAATCTTTTTGAAAAATTTTCTAATTTTTGAGAGTATTTTCTAGAGTCTGAATTAAATTTATTATACGCAATTACAGCAGGAATTGCAGCTAATAATCCAAGTGCAGTTGCAAATAAGGCTTCTGCAATACCTGGGGCAACTATTGCAAGGCTAGTGTTTCTTGAAATTGCAATCGATTGAAATGAATTCATAATTCCCCAAACAGTTCCAAACAATCCTATAAATGGAGCTGTCGATCCAACAGTTGCTAAAAAACTATTATACTTTTCAACTGCTACCATTTGTTTTTCAATATTTACTTCTAAAACACTAGATAGTCTCTCAGATAAATTTGATTTTGATCTAGTTTTCATAACTGTTTGCATAGAACTTTTAAATAATTTTGCCATAGGATCCTCAATATTTGAAGGCAGACTGTTATAAAATGTTTCAGCAGACTTTGATTTCCAGAATTTCTCTTCAAATTCCTCAGCGCTTTTATTAATTTTTCTAAACATTCTTATTTTTTCAAATATTATTGCCCATGAATAAATAGAACTTACAATTAATATTATGATTACTGACTTGACAATTATATCCGCACGTAAAAATAAACTAATTAAAGAAAAATCTGTGTTACTTGCTAAACCTAAACTTTGCGTTGCAATATCTGCTTCCATTCAATCGTTTCCCATTAAAATATGTCATTAATTTGTCTTCAAAAAACTCTAATAGTCTAGTTATCGTTGTTTTCCCTTGTGTTTTCAAAATACTGAGCAATTAAAATAGCATCTGCTTTATTATTGTCTTTTTTTCTTGATAACTCATTAGAAATTCTAGGAAACATATTTATTGCTTTAGTTCGACTGGCATCTTTTTCAGAATTGATCAAATTAAAATGCTTTTTCCATTTTGCTGGTCTAACATAAAAAATAGGAAGCTCCATTGCAGAACATATGCCTTTAATTACTCCAAATGATTGTCCAAAATTAAACATGCTTGTTACACCTTGTCCTGGCATAGCAGAAACTTGTTCGACTATTACACTCATTTTTTCGTTCTTAAATTTATTTTTTATTAGCATTATTTCATTATAAATTTGCCTACCATTAACTTGTTTTTTATTTTTTTTTCCTTCAGCCATTGTAGGCATGTCGATTACATTAATAACATTCCCATTAGAAAAAAAACAGATAGCACCTGCTATTCCTGGATCAATTCCAACAATTATCATTTAATCTTCAAAGTTAACATTTGTATAAACATTTTGTACATCATCCTCATCGTCAAGAGTTTCTAAAAATTTTACCATATTTTGATTTTCTTCACCTTTAAGAGATACCTTATTTATGGGTAACCACTCGATTTCAGTAGAAAGAAAATTTGCAATAACTTTTTCAAATTTTTTTTTTACCTCATATATTTCATCGATATCCGTATGTACTTCATGAAATTCATCACGAGAAATACAATCATTTGCACCCGACTCGATTGCTAATTCAAAAATTTTATCTTGTTCAATTTCATTTTTATCTATTTTAATTACGCCCAATCTTTGAAAATTATGTGATGCAGAGCCCTGGGTTCCTAAAGAACCGTTATTTTTTGAAAATATTGTTCTTATATTAGAAGCAGTTCTATTTTTATTATCAGTCAATGCTTCAACTATTACAGCAGATTTGCTAGGTCCAAAACCTTCATACCTAATATTTTCAAAATTTGATTGATCATTGTTAGAAGACTTTTCAATTGCTCTCTCAATATTATCTTTTGGCATGTTAGCTGATCTGGCTGCTTGTATTGCTGATCTTAATCTCGAATTCATATCGGGATTCTTATCTCCTAATTTTGCAGCTACAGTGATTTCTCTGGAGAGTTTAGAAAAAATTTTTGATCTCTGTTTGTCAGCTTTGCCTTTTTTATGTTTAATACCCGCCCAATGTGAGTGTCCAGCCATAATTAATTTACGTTATTTAAACTCCCACCAAAAATGAAACTTTCTATATTTTTTGCTAGTCCATTTCTTACATCGCAATCTACAACTACCCCACTAAGAGATGCTTCTCCATTGGCAGGAAAATGTTTTACAGCTTCTTTTTTTAGAAATCTATTAATTGAATTTTGTGCATTCATACCAATTACCGAGTCATAGTCTCCACACATTCCAGCGTCAGTAATATAGCTAGTTCCATTTTTTAGGACTCTTGCATCATTTGTTGGCACGTGCGTATGGGTACCTACAACTAAAGTTGCATATCCATCAAATAGATTGCCTATAGCCATTTTTTCACTTGTTATTTCTCCATGAAAATCCACTATTAAAAAATCATAATCTTTTGATTTTTTTTTTTCTGCAATAAATTCAGTAGCAATTTTAAAAACATCGTCACACTTTTTCATAAATACGTTACCCATAAGATTTAGTACACCAACTTTTAGATTTTTTTTCGAATTGAATATGGAAAAACCTTTACCAGGTAAATTTCCACTCATATTAATTGGTCTTAATAATTTTTTTTCAGTTTTTATATATTCATAAATTTCTTTTTGATCCCAAACATGATTGCCTGTCGTAATTACATCTACACCTACATTAAAAAGTTCATTAGCAATATTTTCAGTTAGACCCACACCTTCACTGGCTGCATTTTCACCGTTAACACAAACAAAATCTATACCTTTTTTTAAGACTATATTTGGCAAGTTTTTTTTTACTGATTTAAAACCTGCGTCTCCAACTATATCACCTAAAAATAAAATCTTCATTTTTACATTAATTTTTCAGTCAAAATTAAATCTAATTTTCTATCAAAATTTTCAACATTAATTTTATTAACTTTTTGATGTGAAAAAGCCAGTCCAATTGTTGTACATTTTTTAATTTGAGAAATTTTTTCTAAATATCTATCATAAAATCCACCACCATAGCCAATTCTGTTCCTGAATTTATCAAAAGCCACTATTGGTACAAATATTATATCTGGGTATACTTTTTCCAATTTTAGTGGCTGAGGAATTCCTAATGAGCTTATTGTTAAAGGATCATTTGGAACCCATTTATAAAAATCCATTTGATGATTTCTTTTTATAATTGGCAACGAAATACTATAACCGTTAGAATAAAATTTTTTTAGAATTTTCAAACAATCAAATTCAAAATTTATTGGAAAATAACCTCCAATAATTTTATTTTTTGATAGATTAATTTTATTGTAAAAACTATTTATAATATTATTGCCTATTTTGATTTCAAAATATTTTTTTTTTCTTAAGATAATAATTTTTTTTCTTAATTTAAATTTTGACACTGATATTTTATGAAACAGAAGTATTTGTACTATTTTTTTTGACAAAGTCTTCTATTTCTAAAGTTACTTTGTCTATTAAATTTTCATAACTTATTTTGTAGTTTTCAATATCATTCTTAAGTTCTTCTTGTGTTGAGCTTAAATTTTTAATTTCATTTTCTTTGTTTTCTTTGTACTGATAAACCAAAGATTTTAATTCTTTAAATCTTTCTTTTATTGCTTGAAGCTCCTTTATTTGCTGTTCTACTTTTTTTTTAGTTTCAAAGTATTCATCCATAACTTTGATGGATGATATTAATAATAATTTATTTTCGCCAATATTACCAAGTTCAAATTTTAAATTGTTGAACTTTTTATTTAAACTCAATGATAATTGCTCCAAATGTTCTTCTTGGCCATCTTCACAAGACAGTAAATATTCTTTACCATTAAAATTTATATTTACATTTGCCATTTATCTATTTCTTCCAATAAACTATCTGTTTCTTGATTTAATTCATCAATTTTTTCAGTAAATTTATGTTCTTTTCTTTTTGAAATTTCGTAATCTTTTTTTAATTCTTTTAATTGACTTTTAAGTTTTAAATTTTCTTCCTCTAAGTGTTGGATGGATTTAGTAATCTGATTTTTTTCAATTTCTAATTGATTTTTTTGATCTTTTAAAATAATAGTTTCATCTATTTCTTTATTATCTTTAATATTTATTTCTCTCAATTTTTGTAAAGTTTCTGTTAATTTTTTTTCTTTTTCATCAATGTTTTTCATATATATATCTATATTAATAAATTGATTTACCGAAGTCTAGATAGGATACTTTTTGAAAAACAAAGAAAAAAATTTATCGAATGCTATTCGTTTTTTATCAATAGATGCGGTGCAAAAAGCCAATTCTGGTCATCCAGGAATGCCAATGGGTATGGCAGACGTTGCAACAATATTATTTAAATATTTCTTAAAATTTAACCCTGCAAATCCTAACTGGCTAAATAGAGATAGATTCGTTTTATCAGCAGGGCATGGTTCGATGCTACTGTATTCTCTCTTATATCTAACTGGATATAAGAGTGTAGGAATTAATAGCATAAAAAAATTTAGACAATTAAATTCAATTTGTGCTGGACATCCTGAGTATCATCCTAATTCAGGTATTGAAACTACCACAGGTCCTCTTGGTCAAGGAATTGCTAATTCAGTAGGATTTGCAATAGCAGAGGAAATTTTGAAAAAAAAATTAGGTAAAAATTTAATTAATCATAAGACTTATGTATTAGCCGGTGATGGTTGTTTAATGGAGGGAATTAGCCACGAAGCAATGAGTCTTGCTGGTCATTTAAAACTAAAAAATCTTATAATGCTTTTTGACAATAATTCAATTTCTATTGATGGTCCGACAAGTTTAGCGGTGTCGGATGACTTTAAAAATAGGTTTAAGAGTTATGGATGGAACTATATTTTAATTAACGGTCACAATAATAGACAAATTTATAATGCATTAAAAAAAGCCCAAAATTCAAAAAAACCAACAGTTATCTCGTGTAAAACAAAAATAGGTTTTGGATCTCCAAATAAAAGTGGAAAAGCATCCTCACACGGAAGTCCACTTGGAACAGCGGAAATTGAATTAGTAAGAAAAAATTTAAATTGGAGACACAAACCTTTTAAAATACCTCAAAAGATTCTAAATGAGTGGAGAAAAATAGGTAAAAACGGATTAAAAAAAGAAAAAAATTGGAATAAAAGTTTTAATAAACACAAATTTAAATTTAAAAATTTCATAAAAAATAATATTTCAAATTCAGTTATAAGACAAAAAAAAGATGCGGTAAAAAATCTAAAATCTTTAGCAACAAGGAAGTCATCAGAAGAATTTTTGTCAGCAATACTTAAAGAGAGAAATACTTTAATAGGTGGTTCTGCAGATTTAGCTGGATCAAATAATACAAAAACTAAATTACATAAAATTATCAAGTCAAATAACTTTGACGGTAATTACATTCACTATGGTGTGAGAGAACATGGAATGAGTGGTATAATGAATGGATTGGCACTTCATAGTCATTTTATACCTTATGGGGGGACTTTTTTAATATTTTCGGACTATTGCAAACCTTCAATAAGGTTATCCTCAATAATGAAGCAAAGAGTAATTTATGTTATGACACATGACTCAATAGGCTTAGGGGAAGATGGACCAACTCATCAACCAATTGAACAACTTGCATCCTTAAGATCTGTCCCCAATTTGAACATCTTGAGGCCTGCAGATCAAACTGAGACGATAGAATGTTGGGATATAGCCTTAAAAAGTAAAAAAACACCTAGCATTCTAGCTTTGACAAGACAAAATTTGAAGCCAATTAGGACTAGTTTTAGTAAAAATAATAAATGCTCTTTGGGCGCTTACGAAGTATTAAGAACTGGTAAAAAAATTAAAGTCACTATTCTTGCTTCTGGTTCTGAGGTAAATCTTGCAATTGAGACTAGTCACAAATTGGCCAAACAAAAGATCTATTCAAAAGTAATATCTATGCCTTGCCAAGAATTATTCGAAAATCAAAGCAATAACTATAAGAACAAAATTTTAAATGAAAGCAAAAATATATTTGCAATAGAGGCAGGATCAAAAATGTCTTGGAATAAATATATTAAAAAGGGCTTATGTTTTTCTATAGAAGACTTTGGTAAGAGTGCTCCTTTTAAAAAAATTTATGATCATTTTGGTTTGAGTAGTGATAAAATTAGTAAAAAAATAAATTCTTATATTAAAAAATGACAATTAAAATTGGTATTAATGGTATGGGAAGAATTGGCAGAATGATAGCCAGGTCTGTATATGAAAATCATAAAAAAACAATAACAATTAATCATATTAATAATAGATCAAGTTCTGAAATTTGTTCAAATTTGTTAAAATATGATTCAATTCATGGCAGATTTGATGCTCAAATAAAATCCGACCAAAATTTTATAAAAATAAATGAAAAAAAAATATCCTATACTCAACATACCAATATAAATGATATAAAATGGAAAAAATTCAATGTTGATTATGTCTTTGAGTGCACAGGCAAATTTAACGCAAGAGAACAATTACTTCCTCATTTAAAAAATGGTGTAAAAAAGGTGATAGTATCAGCTCCATGTAAAATGGCAGATAAAACAATTGTTTTTGGAGTTAACCATAAACGAATAAGTAAGAATGATAAAATTATTTCTGCAGCATCATGCACTACTAATTGTTTGGCTCCTGTCGCAGATGTTATTAATACAAATTTTGTAATTTTAAATGGGTTCATGACAACGATACATGCATTTACTAGCGATCAAAGGATATTAGATAATTCTCACAAAGATCCAAGAAGAGCAAGATCAGCAAGCCAATCAATAGTTCCTACTTCTACTGGTGCATCCAAAGCAATTGGAGAAATTATACCCTCATTAAAAGGCAAGCTACAAGGAGTAGCTATGAGAGTGCCAATAGCAAATGTTTCTTTAGTTGAATTTATATTCAATGTAAAAAAAAATATTACAATTAATAAAATCAATGATGCTCTTTTAAAAGCTTCTAATAGTTATCCAAAAAATATTTTAAGTGTTAGTAAAGAGAAACTAGTTTCTATCGACTTTAATCATAATGCGTCATCTGCAGTCATAGATGCATCTCTAACAAATGTGATGGGAAATAATATGGGAAAAATATCTGCTTGGTACGATAACGAATGGGGTTTTTCCAATAGAATGTGTGATATTGCTAAGTATATAAGCAAAATCTAATAATGAAGTCCATTGAAAACTTAAACCATATTGAAAATAAAAAAATCCTTTTAAGATTAGATTTGAATGTCCCGATATTAAATGGAAAGATTACTGATACTAATAGAATAGATAAAATTTTACCAACTATAAAATTTCTTTTATCGAAAAAAGCTAAAATCATAATTATTTCTCATATAGGTAGACCAAAAGGGAAAGTATGCAATGATCTATCACTAGAACCAATTACTTCTTATTTAAAGCAAAAAATAAATAAAAAAATTCTTCTTATAAAAGAAAATATTTATAATTTAAAAAAAGAGGATATTTTTAAAAATTCAAAATTGCAAATTGTATTGCTTGAAAATATTAGATTTTACCCAGAGGAAGAAAATAATGATGATGAGTTTTCGCAAAAATTGGCAGGTTTAGGTGAGATTTATGTAAATGATGCATTCTCATGTTCGCATAGAGAACATGCATCAATTACAAGAATTACGAAGTATATTCCTTCCTATTGCGGAATACAAATCAACACTGAAGTTGAGGCATTGAATAAAATTACTTTAAACATAAAAAAACCAATCACATGTATTATAGGTGGCTCAAAAATATCTTCAAAAATAAACATAATTAAAAATTTAATACCTAAGTTTGACAACATTATTATTGTAGGAGCAATGGCAAATAATATATTTAAATATAATGGTTTAAAAATTGGCAAATCAATTTATGAAAGAAATCTAAATAGTGTTATTAAAGAAATATTTTCACATGCAAAAAACAATAATTGTAAAATCTATACTCCAATAGACACAAAAGTTGGGAAAAAACTAAATGATAGGTCAACAGAAAAAGAATTCAGCGATATTGAAGATGATGATATGATACTTGATATTGGCCCTAAAAGTTTAAAGGAAATACTGAGTATAATTGATAAATCCTCTTCTTTATTATGGAATGGGCCATTGGGTTATTTTGAAAATTCTAATTTTTCTAACGGAAGCTTTGAAGTTGCAAAACATATCGCCAACAAAGGAGAAGAAATATTTTCCGTTGTTGGTGGAGGTGATACAGTTGCTGTAATAAACACTTTGAATATTGAAAAAAAATTCAATTTTGTTTCAACTGCTGGTGGAGCTTTTTTGGAATATCTTGAAGGCAAAGTTCTTCCTGGTATAAAAGCATTAAATTAAATGTCAGAATTAAACGGTATAGCTCTTAAAATATTATCAAATGGAAAAGGTATTCTTGCTGCTGATGAGAGCACGGCAACAATGACAAAAAGACTTGCATCTGTCAATGTTGAGTCTAACGAAAAAAATCGATTAGTTTTTAGAGAAACACTTTTCTCTTCTCGTTCAATGAAAGAATGTATAGGAGGAGTTATATTATATGATGAAACTATTAAACAAAAAGCATCTGATGGTAAATCAATACCAGAATTAATTGAGTATAACGGGGGGGTTACTGGGATTAAAGTTGATACAGGGGCAAAAGATTTGGCTGGATCAATAGAGGAAAAAATTACAGAAGGATTAGATGGTTTGAGAGAGAGATTAAAAAACTATTATAATTTAGGTGCTAGATTTACAAAATGGAGAGGGGTTTATATAATATCGGATAATTATCCTAGTAAATTATCTATATCATCAAATGCACATGCACTAGCAAGATATGCAGCATTAGTTCAAGAAACCCGTATGGTGCCTATTATAGAACCGGAAGTTTTAATGGATGGAAATCATTCAGCAAAAACTTGCTTCAACAAAACATCAGAGGTAATTAAGAAATGCTTTGAAGAATTATATTTAAATAAAGTTGACCTAAGTGGGATAATTTTAAAACCAAATATGGTACTTCCTGGAGCAAGTTCAAAAGAGAAGATTTCAAATGACGAAATAGCTGAACTTACATTAGATTGTTTGAAAAATTGTGTACCAAGTGAAGTGCCTGGAATAGCATTTCTTTCAGGTGGTCAGACAGAAATTGAAGCTACAGCAAACCTTAACAAAATAAATAAAAAAAATAATACTAATTTTATTATGACCTATTCATACGGAAGAGCTCTTCAGCAAAGTGCTTTAAAATTTTGGTCTAAAGATATCAATAACATAAGTGGAACTCAGAAAATATTCGATCATCGAGCTAAAATGTGTACCTTGGCAGCACAGGGAAAGTGGTCAGAAAATCTTGAAAATTAAGAAAAAAAAATTCATTTATTTAATATCTCCAAATAAAATTATCGAAAAATCTTTTTTTAAAACTCTAGAAATAATTTTTCAAACTAGGAAAGTTAAATTCTTTCAATTGAGACAAAAAAAAGAAGCTTTAAATAAAAAAATTTTAAATGCTAAGAAAATATTAAAAATTTGTCGAAAATATCGTGTCAAATTTTTAATTAATGATGATCCATACCTTGCTTTAAAAGTTCAAGCTGATGGATGTCATTTAGGTCAAAAAGATATGAATATTACACAAGCAAAAAAAATTTTAAATAAAAAAATTATAGGTGTAACATGTCACAATTCACTTAAACTTGCAAAAAAAGCAAAATTAAATGGAGCAAATTATATTGCTTTAGGGGCATTTTTTAAATCAAATACGAAAAAAGTTAAGCACAAAGCAAGTGTAAGTAGATTAAAAAAAATTAAGAAAATCATAAATATGCCTATTGTTGCAATAGGTGGAATTAATCAAAATAATTATAAAAAACTATTATTGAATAATGCAGATTTTTTGGCTATCTCAGGCTACATTTGGAAAAATAAAAAATTAAAACCGCACGAAGCAATTAAAAATTTAAAATGAAAATTAATGCTACAGAAATAAGAGTTGGAATGATATTAGATTACAAACAAGATTTATGGGAAGTGTTGAAAACAAATCATGTTAAACCCGGAAAAGGGGGTGCTTTTGCACAAGTTGAAATGAAAAGTTTAAACAAAAATACTAAACTCAATGAAAGATTTAGATCAAGTGAGACAGTAGAAAAGGCGTCACTTGAGGAAATAAAGTTTAATTATTTGTATAGTGATGAAACTAGCTATCACTTTATGAATCCAGAAACATTTGATCAAATTGATATAGATAAAAACACTATTGGCGAAAAAGGCAAACTTTTAAGTGAAAATTTGGAAGTTTCAATAAACTTCCACAATGAAAAAGCATTAAATATTATACTTCCAAACCAAATAAATTGTAAAATTGAGACTACTGATGCTTCAATAAAAGGACAAACTGTTTCATCTTCATATAAACCAGCGACTCTTTATAATGGATTACAGATTCAAGTTCCACCATTCATAGAAAACGACGACACAATTATAATAGATACAAGAACAATGGAATATGTAAAAAAAATTTAATATGAATTCAATATCGCCAAACTTAAATTTAATGATTAAAGCATGTGAAAAAGCTGCAAAGGTGATAATACGAGATTTTGGAGAAATTGAAAATTTACAAGTATCAAAAAAAGGTCCAAAAGATTTTGTAACAAAAACTGACAAAAGAGTAGAAAAAATTCTTATAGACGAGCTATCAAAGTCAAAAAAAAATTATTCATTCATAACAGAAGAAACTGGTAAAATAATAAATAAAAATAAGAATATTTTTTGGATAATTGACCCAATAGATGGAACAACTAATTTTTTACACGGAATTCCACATTTCGCAATATCAGTAGCATTACAAGCTGATGATGAAATAATAATTGGTTTAATATATGATCCTATTAAAAATGAAGTATTTTACGCCGAAAAAGATAATGGAGCTTACATAAATAACCTAAGAATAAGAGTTTCAAATAAATCAAATCTTGATGAATGCTTGTTTGCTTCTAATTGTGAAGGCATAAAATTAATTTATCCAAAGTTGAATTTAAGAAATACTGGATGCGCGGCATTAGATCTGGCTTACGTAGGTTGTGGTAGGTTTGATGGTTATTTTCATGACAAAATAAATTTATGGGATGTCGCGGCTGGAAAAATTATTATTGAAGAGGCTGGTGGTAAAGTAAATAATATTTACAATTATAAAATAAATAAAATTGATATTAGAGCTGGAAATCCAAATATTTATGAAAAAATGGTAAAAAAAATAGGTAAGTTTTAATTGTTTTTAAAGTCATTTTTGCTATAAGGCAGCGCATGAAAAAAAATATACACCCAAAATATCATAAAATAAAAGTCGAGATGACTGACGGTAGTCAATTTGAGACTAGATCAACTTGGGGACAAGAGAACGAAGTTCTAAAGTTAGAAATTGATCCAAAATCACATTCGGCATGGACTGGTGGAAAACAGAAAATATTAGACAAGGGAAGAATAAGTAAATTTAACAAGAAATTCCAAAATTTTAGATCTGAGAATAAAAATTAATGTCAAAAGCTCCTTTAATGCCAATGGCTACAGCGGTTTGGCTTGTAGAAAATACATCATTAACTTTTAAACAAATTGCTGATTTTTGTAAATTACATGAAGTAGAAGTTCAGGGTATAGCAGATGGAGAAGTTGCAAAAGGAATTGTTGGGTACAACCCTATTAATTCAGGTCAATTAACAAGAGAAGAAATAGAATTATCCTCAGGAGATGAAGATAGACCTTTAAATATAATAAATGAAGATATTGAAATTAAAAATACTGAAAAAAAAATAAAGAAATATGTTCCTTTATCGAAACGTCAAGACAAACCTGATTCAGCACTATGGTTAATAAAAAATCATTCAATTTTAAAGGACTCTCAAATTGCTAAATTAGTTGGAATAACAAAATCATCTGTGAGCGCAATAAGAAACAAAAGTTATTGGAATTACAATAGTTTAAATTCAAAAGATCCTGTTGCTATGGGTCTTTTTACTCAAAAAGATTTATTAAAATCTTTAGAAAAAGCCGAAAAAAAGATTTTAAAAGAAAAGAAGGATAAAGAAAAATCAAGTTTAACGAATAAAATTGAAATTTGATAAATATAGACAAATAAAGTGTAAAATGCTAACTAATCGCATTTTTTGGAGGTTGTTATTAAAATAGAAGTTAAAGATAATAATGTTGAGCAAGCCCTTAGAGTTTTAAAAAGAAAACTCCAAAGAGATGGCTTTTTTAAAATAATTAAATTAAAAAATAATTATGAGAAACCATCTGAAAAAAAGAAAAGGATTCTTCAAGAAAACATTAAGAGAGTAAAAAAACTTAACAAACTCAAAAATAGGATTTAAATATCGCGGGGTGGAGCAGCCTGGTAGCTCGCAAGGCTCATAACCTTGAGGTCGGCGGTTCAAATCCGTCCCCCGCAACCAATTTCCTTTGGAATTTAGTGATATGTTTAAAAAAAAATATTCATATTTAAATAAAGATTACAACACCCATCTTTATAGTGGTTTAATTGGCAAATTAATGAAAATAAATCACAATTTAATGGAAAAAAATAATAACCTATTTGATGAGAACACTAAAATTTTAGAAATCGGGGCTGGTACTTATCCTCATATAAATCATATTAAGCACAAGTTTAAAAGCTATGACATAATAGACATTGATGAAGGGAATATGCTTAAAGAATATTATAAAAAAAATAATTTTGATATTGAGTTTACAAAATATGATGGCATTAAAATACCATTTAATGATAAAAAATTTGATAGGATAATTATTTCACATTGTTTAGAACACATCTCAAAACCTGAGATTTACTTAGATGAAGTTATAAGGGTAATGAACGATCAATGTATACTTAGTATCAGTCTGCCAACCGATCCTGGTATTTTATGGAGATTATGTAGATATATTACAAAAAATTTTATTCAAAAGAAAAGTTATAATCTTAAAAATGAGGAATATGATTACATAAATGCTATAGAACACGTAAATTCAATATTTAACCTAGAAACAATATTAAATAATAAACTGACAAAAATTTCTAGAATAAATTTTCCAACTTTTTTACCATTTCACGATATAAATATTTTTTACATTGCAGACTATAAAAAATAATTGAATTTTAGTTTATTTTATATTTATAAAAGTTTCCTTGTAATTTAATTTTTGTTGACTTTTCCAATAATTCTCTCAGATAAATGGAGGGCACAAGGCCTGTTGAATTTTCAAAATTGTTAATCAAACTTTTTTCGACCCAAAAAATGAAATCTGTTTCTCTTTTCATCAAATTATTATGGTCTGCTATTAATGCCTTGGGTCTATCAAATATAGCCCTTTTTCCGTCATTCATTATATCTGAATACATTGTGTAATTTGCTAATGATATTTTTAATTTCGCACCAGATAATAGATATGGCCAACCAGCAGATCCTAAAATTATAATATCTTGTGAGTCTTTAAGATTATTAATTTCATTTACTATCTCACCATAGTTATCAATTTGATAACAGTAAATATTTTTTTTCCAACACTTATTAGATATTACGTTTTTAGTATCAGGGTAAAGTGTAATTAAAAAAAAGAAAAAAGTTAGCAAGTAATAAAAGAATATTCGATAATTAAACTTATCTAACAAATTAAAATTGTAACAAATAATTAAAATTAAAGGTAAAAATACCATATAAACGTGATAATTTTTATCAGATCCAGAATATAGCCAGACAAATATTCCTGCTAATAAAATTAAAATTTGAAAAAAATTAACTCTATTCCTAAATACAACATTAAAATAATTTTTATAATCTACTTTTGCATTAGTAAAAATTTTATCAACAATTTCAAAAAATAAAACTCCAACACCAGTAAACATAATTAAATAGATATGATAAGGAGAGTTAAATATTTTTAAAAATGGTTCTCTATTCCAAAAACCTGATGAAAATTGAGAATTATATAAATAATTATGCCACCAGAAATCCCTTAAGTCAAAATCTAAAAGGTAACTTAATATTAAGTAAACCATAATTAACGAAAATAGAATAAAACTAATTATATATTTTTTGTTTTTATTTATAAAAAAAATTATTAATAAATAAATAGGTAAATAAATGATGACATCAATCTTGGAAAATAGACTTAATGCATAAAATAGAGTTGAAATTAAAAAATACTTTTTATTTTCTTTTTCAAGAAATTGTAAAAGAAAAAAAAAACTTGTAATCTGTAATGAAAATTGAAATAAAACTAAACTTATATTGATATTTTGTTGATGAAGAATTGATATCAAGAAAAAAAATAGTAATAAAAAATTTTTTTTTGTTCTTTGGTTTATTATTAAAAAAATAGATAAGAAAAATAAAAATGTTGTTAGACCCAAAGTTATATAACTTTGTATTTTACCGATTCCAATAAATTGACTAATTATTTTTATAAATAAGTAATATAATGGCCCTTTAGTATCAAAAAAGTTTGAGTATATTTTGTAATCATTAGATAAATTTACGGCTTGATTATAATAAAGCCCATAATCATAACTCCAATAAAAAAAAATTAATGAACTCCACAGAAAACTCAATAATAGAAGACTTAAAATTTTTATTTGAACTCCAAAATTTTTATTTACCATGAGATAAATTTTTACACTAAAATAAATCAAAAACTATTTTAATTTTAGTCAGAATTAATGTGATACTAATTAGATAAATTTAATTTTTTTTGAATCAAAATAAAATATATTAATTAAATGAAGAAAATAATACTATCTGGAAGCACTGGTTTTATTGGATCAGAAATTAAAAATTTATTAATTAAAAATAATGGAATAAGTTTAACAACAATTGATTTAAGGAAAAGTAAAATTGATATAAACAATAAAATTGATGATACTACCTTTGATTACTTTATACATGCTGCTGGAATTCATCCAACAAGACAAGATTTAGATAACATTAATATTTTTCATGAAAATATAAAATTATTAGCAAAATTAAGTAAGTTATTTCAAAAAAGTAAAAAAATTATTTTAATTTCATCTTTTATTAATCTTATTAATTATAAAAAAAATAAAATATCAGAACAAAATTATCTAAAAATTTATAAACAAGATAATTTTTATAAAAAATCAAAATATATAACAGAAAGGTTTTTTAAAAAACTTGTTTCAAAGTATAAAAAAGAATTAATAATAATTTATCCATGTCATGTAATTGGTCCGAACGATAACAGAGTATCACCTAATGGGGAATTTTTATTAAATATGTCCAAAAAAAAGGTTAAGTTTTTCTTTGATATTAATTATCCAATAACTGATGTAAGAGAAATTTCATTATATATCGATTTTATAATAAAAAAAAATCTTGGAATGCATAAAAAATTAATAATCAACGGTGATATTCACATGAGAAAATATGTTAAAATGTCATCATTCAATAAAAAATTTATACTAATAAAAATTTATAATTGGATTTATGCAATATTTAATTTAGTAAATTTATTTTTCAAAAAAATTAAATTTATTAAAAAAAATTACTTTCCTATCTCAACATACAAATATTTAAAATTAAATCCAAAAAGTGAATCCGTTACAGACAATGGATATAAAAATAAATATGTTGTGGATAAAACGATATATGATACTTTGAATTTTTTTAAAAGACATGAGTGAAATTAAAAATAAATTTTTTGAAAAAGGATTTTTGTATCCTTTTAAAGCGATGGAACCTGGTGTAGCCAAAAATATTAATGATGAATACTTAAAATTTTATAAAAATATAAAATCTGAGAGTTTCCGCATTGAACATAAAACAAAATCTCATTTATTATTCAAGTGGGCAAATATGATTGTGTATAATGAAAATATATTAAAAGTTGTAAAAGAAATTTTAGGAAACGATATAGTTGCTTGGAATTCTCTTATTTTTTTAAAACCGCCAAATTCAAAAAAATTTGTTTCTTACCATCAAGATCAAAATTATTGGAAAATCAAGATGGATAAGGGTTTAACTGTTCAAGTCGCATTAAGCGAGTCAACATTAGAAAATGGATGTCTTCAAATATTACCAGAATCTCATAAAAATAATTATTTACATCATGATAAGAAAGATACTAACAATCTGTTAGCAAGAGGACAGGAAGTAAAATTGGATAATTTAGAACATAAAAAACTGGAAAATATTATTTTAAAACCTGGTGAATTTTGTATTTTTCATGGAAACATTGTGCATGGTTCTGAGATAAATAACTCAGATAGTCACCGTTTTTTGTTCTCAATAAGATACCTAACTCCAGATAATAAAATCAATGAAAATCTTTATTATAATTATGCTACTTTGGTTAGTGGTAACGATAGGTACAACTTTTTTAAAAAGGAGGGAAATTTACTAGATGTAGGTGAATTAAACTCAAAAAAGTTGCACGAGAAACTAATTACGAGACAAGCAAAAATTTATTCTAAAATATATTTAAAAAATTTAAGCTTTTTGTCAAATCTGATGAACATAAGATTTGTTAGAGATGTAGTCTATAAGATCAGAAGCTTAGTTTCTTAAAAAAATGAATAAAATTTATTTTTTATTCCCTGTTCACAACGAAGAAAAAAGAATTTTAAATGTTAAATTATTTATACTGTGGGTATTAAAAAATTTTAAAAATAATAAAAATGTCTTTGTTTTTCTATTAAACAACTGCTCAGACAATACCGAATTATTAATAAAAAAAAGATTAGAAATTTATCCAATTAAAATAATAAAATCGAATAAAAAAAATAGAGGTTATGGATTAAATAAGTTTTTTAAACAAAAGAAAAAGGGATATTTTGCTGTATGTTCAGTAGATAATGCTTGGTCGTTTAATTTTTATAAAAAAGGATATAGCTTATTGAAAGAAAAAAATTACGAAATAATTTATGGACCAAAAAGTCATCCTAAGTCGAAAGTCAATACAAATTTTGTCAGAAAGGTAATTTCAAATTTTTCAAAAGTATATATCAAATTACTTTTTGGGAATCTAATTGAGCAAGATACACAATGCATAAAAATATTTAAATCTGATGTAAAATTTTTGTCAAAACTTAATAATTATAATTATTTTGCTGAAACTGAGTTTTATATAATGTCAAAGATTTTTAAAAATAATATTACAAGTGTATCTGTAAATGTAAGAAATGACAATCTAAATTCTAAAGTTAATATACGTTCAATAATATCTTATATTATGGAAGGACTAGATTTTAGGTTTAGATATTTTAATAAGATTAAAGTTTAAATTTTGATTTTTTGCTATCCAAAAGGAAATTATTTACAGTTTGTTGAGTCAAGGATTTGTATGATTTACCAAAACTTTCTATTTTTTCAATAATGTTAGGCGGGACTGTAATAATGTGACACCCAATTTTTTTTGATTGCAAAAAGTTATATGGCTCTCTTACGCTTGCCCATAAAATTTTTACATTTTTGAAGTTCTTGGCATAATATAAACTTTTTTTAAAAATTGGTAATGGGTCTTTTCCACTATCAGCCATTCTGCCAGCAAATATTGATATTAGAACACTAGATTTTTTATTTATATTTTTCAATATTTGTTTAACATGACCAATTTTATAAACTGCTGTAATATTTATTTTAATATTATTTTCATTGAAATGTTTAATTGCTTTTCCCATAAACTTGCCTTTTGAATTAATTACAGGGACTTTTACAAATACATTTTTCCCCCAATTATTTATTTTGAAACCTTGATCAATTATTTCTTCAACATCATCTGCAAAAACCTCAATCGAAACTGGCTTCTTTGTTATCTTAAGAATTTTTTTGCAATATGAAGCATAATCTTTTGCACCTGCATTCCTAATAAGACTTGGGTTTGTGGTAAATCCTTTTACTATCTTTTTTTTTTCAAATTTTCTTATAGATTTTAGGTCGGCTATATCACAAAATATTTTTGTCAAATTACAAACTCTTTACAATTTCCTCAGTCATTTTTTTGGCGTCTGCAAATAGCATTAAAGTATTGTCTCTATAAAATAAATCATTATCAATACCTGCATATCCTGGTGATAAACTTCTTTTTACAAATAATACAGACTTACTTTTTTCAACATCAAGAACAGGCATACCATAAATTGGACTCTGTGGATCTGATTTAGCCACTGGATTTGTTACGTCGTTAGCTCCAATAACATATGCTACATCACAATTAGAAAAATCGTTGTTTATTTCCTCTAATTCAAACACCTCATCATATGGAACATTAGCCTCGGCTAATAATACATTCATATGACCAGGCATTCTGCCTGCCACTGGATGAATTGCATAAGAAACCTTAACACCATTTTTTTTAAGTGCATCAACCATTTCTCTTAAAGCATGTTGGGCTTGTGCTACTGCCATTCCGTAACCAGGTACAATTATTACTGAGGAAGCATTTTTCATTAAAAAAGCTGCATCATCTGCATTACCATTTTTAACTGGTTTTTGTTCTTTTGATGTAGAAGTTGAATTCTGTTCAGAAGCTCCCCATCCCCCTAATATGACATTAAAAAATGATCTATTCATTCCTTTGCACATTATATAAGAAAGTATAGCGCCTGAAGAACCAACTAATGCTCCTGTTATGATTAGAGCAGTATTTTCAAGAGTAAATCCTATTCCAGCCGCGGCCCATCCTGAATATGAATTTAGCATTGATATTACTACTGGCATATCAGCTCCACCAATTGGTATGATCAATAAAACTCCCACTAAAAATGAAATAATTACAATAGCCCAAAAAATGTTACTCATTTGTGTTTTGCACAAATAAAATATTAAAACCAAAATTAATATTCCTAAAAATAAATTTAAAATGTGTTGCCCTTTAAATGTTATTGGTGCTCCACTCATTATTCCTCTTAATTTTAAAAATGCTATAATAGAACCAGAAAACGTTATTGCACCAATAGCTGCACCCAGGGACATTTCGATTAAGCTTGCTAATTTAATATTTCCCACGATACCCAAATTAAATGCTTCGGGTTTTAAAAATGCCGCAATTGCAACAAATACCGCTGCTAAACCAACTAAGCTATGAAAACCTGCAACTAGTTCTGGCATTGCAGTCATCGGAATTCTAAATGCTATAAATGCTCCAATTGATCCACCAACTAAAAGGAAAATTAAAACTACTATAAAACCCAATCCAAAATTTCCAATTGCCAGAAACGTTACTGCTATAGCAATTACCATGCCAGCTATACCAAAATAATTTCCTTGCCTTGAAGTCTCTGGAGAAGAAAGTCCTCTTAATGCTAATATAAATAATATCCCAGATATAAGGTAAAATGTTGCTGATAAATTTGCAGACATATTTATTTTTTCTTTTTCTTGTACATTTGAAGCATTCTTTGAGTTACCAGAAATCCACCAAATATATTTATAGCTGCTAAAATAATTGCTAGAAATCCAAAAATACTTGAGATTTGGAAAATTTCATTATCAGATCCTGCTAAAGCTGCAATTATTGCACCAACAATAATCACTGATGATATCGCATTTGTTACTGACATCAATGGTGTGTGAAGAGATGGAGTAACACTCCATACTACGTAATAACCAACGAATATAGACAATATAAAAATGCTTATTCTAAATATAAATGGATCAATTTCCATTAAACCTCACATTTGTTTTATCAATTATTTCATCCTCAAAATTTAGATCGATTTGTTTTTTTTCTTTATCATATAAATTATTTATAAAATTGAATACATTCTTAGAATATAAATTTGATGATGAAACTGGAAGTTTGTTTAATATATTTTTTTCACCTACTATCTTTACGCCATTATAATCTACTACTTCATTTGGTTTTGTAAATTCTGCATTACCACCTTGTGAAGCTGCTAAATCATAGATTATAGATCCACTTTGCATCTCCTCGATCATATCTTTTTTTATAATAACTGGTGCTTTTTTTCCAGGTATTAAAGCAGTACATATAATTACATCGATTTTTTTTAAAGTTTCTTTTAAAAGATCCTCTTGTTTTTTTTTAAACTCTATACTTGCTTCTTTTGCGTAACCCCCTTCTGTCTCTAGATTATCAGCACCTTCAACAGTTAAAAATTTTCCTCCTAAACTCTCTACTTGTTCTTTTGAAGCCATTCTGACGTCTGTAGCATAAACAATTGCTCCCATTCTTTTGGCAGTTGCAATTGCTTGAAGTCCAGCCACTCCAGCACCTACAACAAGTACTTTTGCCGCCGAAATTGTACCAGCTGCAGTCATCATCATTGGTATTGCCTTTTCAAAAATAGAGAATGAATCTACAACTGCTTTATATCCAGCAAGGTTAGCTTGGGATGATAAAATATCCATCGACTGGGCCCTTGTAATCCTAGGCAAAAGATCTAAAGAGAAACAATTGACTTTTTTTGATATTAAATTCTTTAATTTTTCCTCATTGTTGTAAGGATTTAAAACTCCAATTAAAGTTTGATTTTCTTTTAGTAATTTTAAATCGTCATTAGATGGAATTCCCATCTGAATTAATATATTTGATTTTAAAATTACTTCTTCTTTGTTATTAAGTACTTCTACTCCTTCGTTCTGATACTCGCTGTCACTAAAACCAATATGACTTGCATAACCTTTGCTAATACAAATTTTTAAACCTAAAGTTTTATATTTCTTTAAAATTTCTGGAGTCAGAGCAACTCTTTTTTCTACTTTGATATCCTCTGAAACTGAACCAATAATCATTCTATAGAAGAAAAATTGCCATAAGAACTAAAATAACCACTACAGCTACAGAACCCCACAAAACAAACTTTGTAAAATTATTCCAAGTATTTTTATGAGACTCGTTATTCATGCCTATTTCTGCCTAGCTTTAAATTTAGGATTTTTTTTATTTATAATATATACTCTACCTCTTCTTCTAACCAACTTTGAATTAAGGTCTCTTTTTTTTAATGATTTTAATGAACTTGCAATTTTCATATTTATTTAATTTTTCGATTTAATAAACGATGTTATGTAATCTTTCAAATTTATTTTTCCATAATATCTAATTATCTTGTTGTTAAAAGACATATTTGTTAAAGCAGACGCATATCTTTCACCTGGTCTCTGAGGCAAAAACTTAATTTTTGAATTAAACATTTTTGCCACACTTTGGATTGAATGAGATTTTTTGTGACTTATACTATAATGCTTACACTTATTATCTTTCCAGGCTTTATAGCAGACTTTTACAGTATCTGATATATGTGTAAATCTTCTCGATTGAGTGCCCGGCTTGACTACTGTTAATGGTTCTTTTTTTTTGTATTGAGATTGAAAAATTCCTATTACAGTTGCCATATCTCCATTTTCTATCTGTCTATTTCCATACACATTGTAGAAATAAATTATTTCAAATTTGAATTTAAACCATTTTTTTAAATTTTCTAGTAATTCTAAATTTTTAGATTTTGTAAAAGCATAAGGTGATAAATTTTTATCTTTTCCATTATTACCAAGTGTAGCAGAAGTAGCGGAGTAAATTAATTTAATTTTATTTTTTAAACAAAATTTAAATATTTCATTTGAACCAATAATATTTGAAAAGTAGCACTCATTAAATTTTTCAAAACTTTGATAAATTCTTGAAAATTCGCCAAAATGAAAAATCGAATTTATTTTGTTTTTATATTTTGATAATACCTTCTCTACTTCAATGGTGTTTGAATTTATATATTTTACTCTTCTGGATATAATATGATTTTTTTTTGTTCCCGTTGAATAATTATCTAAACTAATTATTTTAAGTTTCGTTTTTATTAGTAAATAGTCAATTAGATTAGATCCAACAAACCCAGCACCACCAGTTACTACAATATATTTTTTCATCTGGGCATTTAGCCTGGCAATGTCCTACTCTTCCATGTCTTAAGACAAAGTACCATCGGCGCAGAAAGGCTTGACTTCCGAGTTCGGAATGGGATCGGGTATTTCCCTTTCGCAATAATTACCAGGCAGCGTTTTATACAATATGTAATTATATAGTAAAGTTATTATTTGAGCTGATTTACTCAAATTATCTAAAAATATTGTATTTAATTATTGCATATATTGCTCTGAAACCATCAAAAAATGAAATTTTTTTTCCTTCACCATGGGTTCTTCCAAAATAATTAATTGGGACTTCATAAATTTTTTCTCCAAGCTTCGAAAATTTTGCTGTTATCTCCGGACAAAAATTAAACCCATCTTCCTCTAATTTAATTTTTTTATAAACACTTTTCTTAAATACTTTGTAACAAGTGTGAGCATCGGTTAAACTGTGTCTGTTTAGCATATTAGAAAGAAAAGTTAGAAAATGATTAGCAGACAATCTTATAAGAACATCAAAAGTCTTAGGTCTAGTCCTTTTACCTCCCTTTAAAACTCTTGATCCATAAACAATATTTGTCTGATTTTTTAGAATAGGCTTAATTAATTTATCATAATCATTTGGATCATATTCTAAGTCTGCATCCTGAATAATCACAATATCCCCTTTAATCTTTTTTAAACCAGCTCTACATGCAAAACCTTTACCCCTATTTTTATTTAGACTTAAAAAAGTATTGTATAAATTTTTACACTTATATTTAATTATATCTTTAGTACCGTCAGTAGAACCATCATCAACAACTATTATGTCTTTTTTAATTTTTGTAATTTTATTTATTTTTTTTAAAATTTTTTGAATTGTATTAGCTTCATTAAATACTGGGATGACAATTGATACGATCATTTATTTCTTTGTTTTTTAAGAATTTTTTTTATTAATATAGTCAGTTTCTCTCCAATAATTAATTTAATAAATTTTCTAAAATAAAAATTAACTAAATATAGCCAATAAAATTCGTAACAAAATTTTTTATGTATTTTGATTATTTTGTTATATTCGTTTGAAAGAGAATTATCTTGCTTTGTTGATCCTTTTTTAAAAATTCCATATTGATGGATATTGCTTGCAATTCCATGTTCTATACAGTCTAGTCCTAATTTATTTAAATGAAATATTAGGGTATTTTTTGTAAAATAGAAGTTATGTGCGTTTTGTAATTGATCTAGATTATATTTCAAATCCATAGATGGAACCTCAATATAAAATAAAGTATTTTGATTTGAAAATTTTATAATTTCTCTAATATCATTCTTAAAATCATGAAAATGCTCTATGACGTGGCTTAATATTATACAGTCAAAATTTAGATTGAATTTTTTTATTACCTCAACACCTCCTTGATGAAATGTTATACCCATTTTTTTTGCCAATTTTTTAGACTCATTGCTATAATCTACCGCATATAAATTTCCGATTTTTTTAAAGTGAATTAAATTAGTATTGTGCCCACTTCCAACCTCTAGAATGTTTATTTGTCTTCTCTCATTAATAAATTTTTTTAGAAAATTAAAAGAATTGTTTGAATTATCACCTTCTTTTGAAAAAATATCTTTCTTGTTATTGTCTAATTCTAAATTATAAAGTTTTCTATAAAAATCTGATTTATAAAAATTCTCCAAATAATCTTTTTTCAATATAGGATTAGCAAAAATTAATCCACATTTTTTACACACTACAATTTTATTTCTTAGCAAGTATCTATCATAACTAAATAGTTTCTTATATTTGTCAGATCCACAAAGGCATTTTCTTAATTCTGAATTAAAATTAAAACTCTTGTTATATTTATCTCTATAATTATCTAAATCCATTTGTGACTTTTTGGTACAAAAAAAATATTTCTCACTGACATCAAATTAAGTTTTGATGATCTGGAAATCTCTTTATCTATCATTTTTTTACTAAATTTTTTAAATTTATTTTTTTCAAAAAAATATACCCAGGAGTTATAATTTTTAAGTAATTTTTTAATTTTGAAAAAATTATTTTTATTAAACTCTACTAAAATAACTGGTTTATTTTTTTTTATTGTACTTATCATTCCTCGTATAACCTCATAATCGTGTCCCTCTACATCAATTTTAATCAATTTAGGAGTATGTTTAAGTTTCAGTTTATCAAAAACTTTTATTTTTATTGGTCTTTTTATTATTTTTATCTTTTTTTTTTTAAAAGTGATTTTTATGCTATTTAAAATATAATTCTTATCAAAACTACAAAAATAGTGAATACATTTATTTTTATAATATGGATAATAAAAATTTTTCGTCTCTAATCTGCTTCCTAAAGCAAAATTAAATCCTAATATATTTTTGTATTTTTTGATTAACTTTCTTTTTATATATTGGTTATAAATATAAGTGTTGGGTTCAAATATCAGAATCTTATTATCATATCCTAATTGTCTAAAACCCATTGAAGATATCCCAAGGTTTCCCCCAACATCAATTATAGTGTCATTAATATTATTCTTCAGTAAATGTCTAATTCCATAATAATCTTTCTCGTGAGGTAAAAAGGCTTTGAAAAGTGAAATATTATTATAAATCAATAAGTTTAAAGAAGGTTGGGCTTCTATTAATCTTATTAATCTATATTTTATACTATTAGTAAAACTTATTATTCTCATTAAAGTTTGTTATACATTGTAAATATAACTAGACAATGTTAGAGATCTTTTTTTATACATATCTTACATCAATTCTTATTTTTTCATCAGGAATATATTTTTCAAAAATTGTTTTAGAAATTGAAAAAATTCATAATGTTAATCTTTTTCAGATAGGTTTATATGGAGTGATTTTTTTATCATTTCTTGCCTTAATCATAAATTTTTTTTATGAACTAAATAAATTTATTAATACTGCAATTTTTATATTTTTTTATATTTATTTATTTTTCTTTCAGAAAAAACCAATTAAGACAGTATTAGTTTATTCAATATTTATCTCAATTCTAGGTGTTTTTCTTTTATCATTTGAGACAACTTACAGACCAGATGCTGGACTTTATCATTTGCCTTATACAAATATTTTAAACAATGAAAAAATTATTATTGGATTATCAAATATTCACTTCAGATATGGTCATACTTCTATAATTCAATATTTAGCGGCGATTAATAATAATTTTATTTTTAATGATAAAGGAATTTTAATACCATTATTATTTATTTTCTCGTGTTTTTTATTATATTTAATTTTAGAATGTTTAAAAGAAAGTAATAAACCTATTCTTTTTTTCAATTACATTATAATTTCATTTATTTGTTTAAAGTTAAATAGATATTCTGATTTTGGTAATGATGCGCCTGCACATATTTTTTATTTTTTTTTAATTTCTATAGCTTTAAAAAATTTTAAAAATTTAAACAAATCAAACGTGAGTGAAATGTTTCTGGTTTCTGCTTATGTAGTTTTTAATAAAATTACTCTATTTTTAGGATCTTTTGCACCAATTTTGATTTTACTTTTCAAAAAAAAGATTAATTATTTTAAAATAAAGTTTTTAATTTTTTTAATATTATTTAGTCTTTGTTTTTTTTTAAAAAACTTCTTGATTTCTGGGTGTTTCGCTTTTCCAATAGAGCAAACGTGTATAAAAAAGGTATTTTGGTACGATATTGAGGAAAAAAGAGGTTCAAATGCAAAAGTGACAATGCTAGAAAATGAAGCTTGGACAAAGGGATGGAGTGACCAAAGAGAAAATAGAAAAAACTTTGAAGAATATCTTTCTAATCTTAATTGGGTAAAATTATGGTCACAAAATCATGGAAAAAGAACTTTAAAAAAATTGTTACCTTTTTTATTCTTTTTATCACTTGTTTCTTTAATTTTATTTTTAGAAAAAGAAAAAAAAAATATAATACTTAAAAATAAAAATTATTTTGTTGAAAAAAGAATTTTTTTTACATTATTATTTATAAATATTTTGGGATCTATAATGTGGTTTTTTAAGTTTCCAGTTTTTCGATATGGTTCTTCATATTTAATATCTTCAATAGCAATTTTTTTTACAATAGTTTTATGGAATAAACTATATTCAATAAATATTTTTAAATTAAGAAGAGTATTAGGTTATTTTACTTTTTTTTTATTAATTGTTTTATTATCAAAAAATTCAATTAGGGTTATAAAAAACTACAATGAAGTCTATAGTTATAGCCCATGGCCAAAAATTTATTCAGAGACTGAGAATAAAAAAATAAAATCTAATGAGCCAATATCTATTGATGAAAAGTTTGCATTTTTTTCCTCAAATGAAGGATTATGTTATTATAACTCACCACCTTGTACACACATGTTAAATTCTCAATTTAGTAAGGATGAGATAAAGCTTAAATCAATTAAAGGATACAAAGTTTTTTATTTTATGAGATAATTAGGTTAGATCTTTAAATTTTTTTAATTTTATAAATTCCTTTATTTCATTAGAGTAATCAAATTCTATTTTTTGATTTGTCAAATTTTCTATATTTTTATTAGAAATGTTTAGCCTGGGGATAATAAAATTAAGTATTTTTAAAGAGTAATTTATAAAAAAAATTGGTATAAATATTTTAAACCTTTTTATCTTTTTAAAATTAAAAATTATATTTAAAAATTGATTGTATGTTAAAAATTCCCCAGTAAAAAAATTTACTGTTTTATTTTCATATCTATTGTTTGATAAAATTAAATTTAGAAATTTTCCTAAATCATCACCAAAACAAACCGTTTGCAAATAATCTCCTTTACCTGGAACTGGTATTAAATAATTTCTATCAATTATAGAGTTTAAACTTCCAAGAGATCGTCCTTTTTTTCCACCTTTTATTAATTTATTTTCAAAATCAATTTCAATAATTGTCGAGGATCGCACTATTATCGAATTTTCAATGGTTCGATATATCTCCTCACAATTGAATTTTGCTTTACCATATGCAGTATTTGCATGTTTTGAAGAATTTACCGAAGATAAAAATATATTTTTTGGTACCTTCATTCTATTAAAAGCAAATTTAAATTTTGTGCATAATTTAGAATTGATTTTAATTTCCAAATCAGGATCACTTTCATGAATATGAATAAAATTTAAAGTGCATTGAAAATTTTCATTTAATTCTAAAAAGTATTTAGAAAAAAAAGAATTTTCGTCTAGATTCATGATATCATCTTTATCAAACTTTTTTTTGTATAAAGTAATAATAGATGTATCAACTTTACTCTGATTTAAGAATAGCTCAGCAGTATAACTACTTTTTCCAAGTATAAGCAATTTCAATTTAAATCCTTTTTTCTTTTACTAAATTGTTTATTATTCTTGATGAATTCATTGCAATGTTAAAAGTAGTTGGGGATCCTGGAATATCAGGAAAAACGGAAGCATCTAAAATAAATACATTTTTGAAATCGTACAATTCTCCATTTAAGTTTGTAGATTTTTCAGAAATTTTAGATTTCGACATAGGAAAACTGCTACCATAATGATAACTTGATCCTGGAGAATTTAGAGCTACAAGTTTTGGAAGTATAATTAATTTATTTTTCATAATTTTTTTTATAAAATTTACACATTCAGTAATGATACTTTTAGATTTACTATTTGGTTTTGAAGATAATATATAATTATTTTTTCTGTCTTGATCTTCCTTTAATATAAGCTCAGAAGAAAAATCTGAATGTAAATATCCAACAATGACTGTCAATCTATTAAATACGAATGGAAATAATTTGATTAAAAATTTAGTAAATCTACCGAATATTTTTTCAAAAGGTTTAAGCATTAAATCATTAAAAGTGTAAAATTGTAGATGTATACTTTTTGAAGAAATTTTTTCATTGTAAATTTCAAAAAATAACTCTGGAAGTGTATTTTTTAACTCTTTTAAATTATTATCTGCGTTTCCTAAATAAAAAGCTGGGAAATAAAACCTTTGTGATTCTTTAATATTAATTTTATTATCTTTCAGGATTTTGCTTCTTAGAATTAAAGAAGCGGTTAAAATTGGACCACAACCGACAAATAAATTTTCACAAGTATAAAATTGAATTTCTCCTGTTAGTGTATTTTTTGTTTCTAAATTTATAATATTATTTTTTTTTTTGAATTTAACAACAAAGATATTATTTTTGTAATCAATATTTTCTTTATAATCAAAAATTAAATTATTTAGCAGATGTTTAGCATTAAACATACAATCATAAGGACATCCGTAATGACAAAGGCCACATTCTTTACAATTTGTGTTTTTGTGAGAGTATTTATTGCTTACTGCAAATTTCGATCTTCCATAAAAAAAACCATCTTTGTTTAATTTTTTTTGTTCTTTACTTAAATATTTCAAAATTTCATTTGAGGTAAGCGAAACATCAAAAGTATGATTACTTCCTATCTTTGTATCAAAGAATTCATCAAGATTGTCATTAGATGAAGATATGGGAATAATATTTAAAACGTTTTCTTTTTGTTTATAAAACTCCTCATAAGATATTCCCCAATGATCAATATCTTTTTTATAAAATGGTGACGATAATGTTCCCCAAATATTTGATAAACCTCCCTTGGCATGCGAGGATAATGTATTAACTTTTGATGAATGTTCAATATTTTCATCTTTTAGAACCCTAAAAACAAAATCTGAACCATAAGGAAACTTTAAGTTGGGATCAGGATATTTTTTAATTTTTTTTTTTGCTAATTCTACTTTATTTTTAAATTTAGCGATGTCAGGATTTTCTATATATTCTCTCGCAATTTCGGCCTTTTCATCTTCAATTTCATTACCAACATCTAAAATCAATACTTTTTTGTTATTAATTAAAAGTTCAGATGCTGCAGAAACACTAGCTGGTCCTGAACCTACGATAATATTTTTAAAATGCATAAATAATATATATAGCAAGTAAAACTATAAAAAAATATTATAAATTTAATTAATGAAAAAAGAAATATCAATAATAGTTCCTTGCTTAAATGAAGAAAAAAATATTAAGAAATTGTACTTAGCTGTAAGAAAAAAATTTAAAAATAGATCATATGAAATTATATATGTTGATGATGACTCAATTGATAGAAGTCAAAAAGAAATAAAAATTCTAGCAAAGAAATATAATAATGTTAAGTATATTTTCAGAAAAAATGACAGAGATTTATCTCGATCATTTTATTCAGGCTTAAAAATATCAAAATCAAAATATATAATTCTCATGGATTGTGATTTACAACACGATCCACAGGTACTAAATAAGCTGTTAAAAACAATCAAATTAAACAACTATGAATGTGTTTCAGGGAGTAGATTTATGATTGACTCAGTAAATAATACAAAAAAATTTAAATATAAATTTAGATTAATTCTAAGCAAAATATTAAATAGTTTTATTAATTTTATGTTAAATATAAAGCTAACAGATCCTTTAACTGGAATATTTATTGCTGATAGAAAAGCTTTTATTAAAAAAAGTAAAAAACTTTATTTGAATGGTTATAAAATTTTTTTAGATTTCTATGCATCTTATAAAGAAAAAAAACTCCATATTGAAATACCAATTAAGTTAAATGAAAGAATTTACGGAAAAAGCAA